>JBJTPZ010000299.1:0-5302 GCA_046075365.1 Planctomycetaceae bacterium | reverse complement strand
TAAACGACGTGAATGCGCGTCTGCCGCTGGTGCGAAGCATTGTTCGTGACGTGATGGGTCTGCACAGGGACCTGAGTGAGCGTCGTGTGAGGCTGCGGGAATTGCGGGAGCGATATCCGGTGTCTCGACCTGCCGGCGGTGGTCGATCGTCGGTCTTGCCTGTGTCCGGCACACCGGCTGGGGTTTCAGGTCGAGTTGGTCCTGCGGTGTACGAGCAGGAAGTGGTGCAGATGGAATCCGAGCTGGCTCGTGATGAAAGTCGTCTGGCCGAGTATGCCAGAGAGTTGTCCAGCATTGGTGGCAGTCTGGCAGACGCGGGGCTTGGTCAGGTCGATTTTGAGGGCTGTCTGGCTGGTGAGCAGGTTGTTTTGAGCTGGCAGTTTGATGAGCCTGAGGTGATGTATTGTCGGGCAGGTCGGCGTCAGGGTGGTGAGCGACGTTTGCTGATGCAGGCTGCGGGGGCTGGTGATTTGGGACCGGGCAGTGTGTCTGAGTTTGGTCAATCCTGCTGACGGGTTGTTATCTGTTGTCAGTGAGAGTGGTGTTTGGCAGTGTGGTTGAAGTGTCTGGTCGAGGGGTTTTGGAATGTTTGATCTGGTCGGCCATTTTTTGATCTTTGGCGGTCTGGCGACAGCGTTTCTGATGGGGCCGCTGATTGTTGGCCGTCTGCTGCGTCCGAAGCTGCCGACACCTGAGAAGGATGCGATTTACGAGTGTGGCGAGCCGGCGATTGGTTCCAGCTACATTCAGTTTGACCTGCGTTTTTACGTGGTGGCATTGCTGTTCATCATATTTGACGTGGAAGTGGCTTTTTTCTTTCCGTGGGCTTCGGTGTATGGCAGTGTGATGCAGCTGGCGGACGTGCGTCTGGACGAGGCATCTCGGCAGGTGCTGAGTGGTCGTCTGCTGAGTTTGTCGGGTGATGCGATGACACCGGCACACACCATATCGGCTGAGACAGCGCTGCAGCTGGGCTGGCTGGGTCTGGCTGACATTCTGGTGTTTTTCTGTGTGCTGCTGGTGGGATTTGCGTACGTGTGGAAGCGTGGCGATCTGGACTGGATTCGAGCTTTGGCAAAGAAGAGTGCGCAGGCTGCCGACCAGTCTGCGGCGCGAATCTGAGTTTCCTCGCTGGTTGTCTGGTGTGATTGCTGTAAGCTGGTTCTTTTGTGCATTTCAGGTGGCGGCGAGATGGATATTCAGCAGATTCATGGTGTGTTGCTGGAGCGATTTGGTGAGGCGGCTGTGGGGGCAGCGGTGCATCAGGCCACGGATGCGTGGGTGCAGGTTGCTCCTGAGGCTCTTGTCGCCGTGGCTCGCTTTCTTCACGATGATGCTCGCATGCTGTTCGATCATCTGAATGATTTGTGCGGTGTGGACTATCTGGAGCCGGATGCGAAGAAGGCTGCGAAGTTTGGGCATGAGCCGCATGTGGAGGTGGTATATCATCTCAGCAGTCTGAAGCTGCGTCAGCAACTGAAGCTGAAGGTCAGTGTATCGCGGTGGAAGGACGACGTGCCGGGGCAGCTGCCGGTGGTGCCATCGGTCAGTTCGATCTGGGGTATAGCGAACTGGCATGAGCGTGAGGCGTACGATCTGGTTGGGATTTTGTTTGAGGGTCACCCGAATTTGCGCAGGATTCTGTGTCCGGAGGACTGGACTGGCCATGCGTTGCGGAAGGATTATGAGTTTCCGCTGGAGTATCACGGTGTTCGGGGTCGTTGATGTCGGCGTGATTTTTTGAGTTTCCGGTTGGGTGACATTTTGAAACGCTGCGGAAGCGGGTGCTGACATGAGTCTGGTGATTGAAGATCCTCGAGTGGTCGAATTTGACGTTCAGACGGACGAGATGCTTGTGAACATGGGGCCTCAGCACCCCAGTACTCACGGGGTGCTTCGCCTGCTGCTGCGAACTGACGGTGAAATCGTCCACGAGTGTACTCCGCACATTGGCTACCTGCATCGCTGTGCTGAGAAGATTGGTGAGAACCTGAGTCCTCCGCAGTATATTCCTTACACCGACCGGATGGATTATCTGGCGGCGATGAATATGAATCTGGGTTTTTCGCTGGCGGTTGAGAAGCTGACGAAGACCAAAGTGCCGGCTCGTGGCGTACACCTGCGTGTGCTGATTGCGGAGCTGGGGCGGATTGCCAGCCATCTGGTGGGGATGGGTGCCTACGGTCTGGACCTCGGGACTTTCAGTCCATTTTTGTATGCTTTCCGTGAGCGTGAGATCATTTTGGATCTCTTTGAGGAAGCCTGCGGTGCTCGCCTGACCTACAGCTATCTGACGGTGGGCGGGGCGACTCATGATCTTCCCGAGGAGATTGAGATTCCTGACGGTCTGGCTTCATTGACGGGCCGTCGTGCGGGTGAGCGTTATCCGTTTTTGGATGTGCTGGAGATGTTCCTGCAGTGGCTGGAGCCGCGGATCTGGGAATACCACACCCTGTTGACTCGCAATGCCATTTTCATCAAGCGCACTGCGGGTCTGGGCATTTTGACTCCGGAGATGGCGGTCAGTTATGGCTGTACGGGTCCGGTTCTGCGTGGCAGCGGCGTGGATTTTGACCTGCGTCGTGACGGCGAGTCAATTTACACGGACATGTACAAGGGCTACGAGTACGCCATCCCGGTGGCACCTTTTGCGGATGCTCCGCGGGAAGTCATTGTGGGTGATAACTGGTGTCGTTTTTATGTGCGGATGATGGAAGTGGTGCAGTCGATCAGTCTGGTGCGTCAGGCGATCAAAAAGTACGTGGCGACTCCGGGGCCCGTCCGTGAGAACTTCAAGCTGGGCGCGAAGCTGCCGAAGGACGAGGTCTATTTGGAAACCGAATGTCCTCGCGGGCAGATGGGCTTCTACCTTGTTGGCAACGGCGATGGCAATCCGTTACGTCTGCGAGCGAAGAGCAGTTCTTTTTGTAATTTGTCTGTGACGGACAGGATTTGCGAGGGCGTGCCGCTGGCCGACGTGCCTGCGATTGTGGGTTCACTGGACATAGTGATGGGTGAAATAGACAGATGACCGAGATTTCCACAAGTCGTTTAGAGTCAATGGCTTGAGGAAATTGGAAATTCCTTGAAAGTGCCCTGAACAGGTTGCATTTACCTCAGTGGGGTGCATGGGCAATTCGATATCGCAGCATCAACTGACCGCCCTTCTGACGCTGAAGGCCGGTCAGTTTTTTGTTGGCGTCAAGTCATGTCTGGCGGCCGCCATGTCTTGTCTTTCACTTTTTGGGCTGTTTTCACTGAACAGTGAAATCATGGAAAAAGTGAAACCAAAACCAGAGTCGGCTGCTGTTCCCGCTGCCGAATTTGTCTGGCGACTGGCAGAGGAGGCTACAGCCTTTCAGGTTGTCAACGCTGTTGAAGTAAAGGGGACGCGTGCCGACGAGCGAAATGTGGAATGGGATAAGGTCATCACTGTGGCGGTGAAGCCAGACCAGCGGCTGTTTGATCGGCTGGAGCAGACTGTGCACCACCCATGGCCAGACGCGTTCCATGGCTTCTGCTAATAGCTCAATGGGGATCGCTCGGAAGGTACGATTCTGCTCTGTGGTCCGTACATGTCGTCGCGAGATGCGGAGATATGTCGAGGCCAGTTCGCCAGTTATCTGGACGGGGTGGAAAGCGATGGAAAGCCGCAGTGCCGGGCGCAAAACCAACGTGGGCCGCATGCGTGCAAGCGAGCGACGGGGCTCATCAAACCGTGGCCGGGCGTTTCACTTGTGCGTGTTGGTAATGGCCTGCTGAATCGCTTGCTGCACTCCCATTGGGCGAATCTGGAAGATTTCAAGAGCCAGCTTGTCACGAACGATTGTGGGATTCTTCAGCCCCTCGATCAGGTGGCGACCGACTTCGTAAATGGCGGGCGTGACAAGGGCCAGCCAGAGTCCGGAGAGCCAGGGAGTCAGTACAGGGACGGAGATTAGCCAGCGGCGCAGGCCGTTTTGTCGGGCATATTCTCGAATCAGGTCCCCGTAGGTGACAACATCCGGTCCACCAATCTCGAAGGTGCGGTTTTTGCCCGCGGGCAAATCCTTCGCTGCCAGCAGGTATTCCAGCACGTCGTCAATGGCGATGGGTTGTGTTGCCGTGGCGAGCCAGCGGGGACAGAGCATGACCGGGAGGCGATCCGTCAACGACTTCATCAGCTGGTAGGACGTGCTGCCCGCTCCGATAACCATCCCGGCCCGGAACTCGATGGTTTCCACACCTGAATTTCGCAGAATTCTTCCGACTTCGTGACGGCTTTGCAGGTGCGGCGAGAGTTTTGGTTCTGCGTCATCGCCGAGGCCACCGAGGTAAATGATTCGATTCACCCCGGCTTTTTTTGCGGCCCTGGCGAAGTTGGATGCTGCCCGCCGATCTTCTTTCTCGAAGTCTTTGGAGCCGGACATCAGATGCACGAGGTAATATGCGGTGTGGACACCTGCGAGTGCTTCATCCAGTGATGTTTCGTCGAGAACATCTCCCTGCACGACCTTTCGAGGATCTGTTACAGAGGCGCGCAGTTTGTCGGGGTGCCGAGCGAGGCATCGGAGAATTACGGGTTGTCGTTCAAGCAGCGGGATCAATCGACCGCCAACGTAGCCGGAGGCTCCCGTCAAAAGCACGACGGGTCCATTTGACGTTTCAGAAGTCTGCAGTTGTGGCGGGGTCATCGTATTTGGGGGAACTGGTGGCTGGTAAAAGAGTTCTCGGCGACTAGTATTCCAGTGCAATGTTATCGATTATCGAACCAGAAAACAGCGTTCGGTGTGGTTGAAATCGAGGAATGGGATGTTGACGTGGCGACAGTGAACTGCTGAAACCATGCGCTGCTTCCCTGCGAAGCGGGCGGTGCTGAACTTCACCTGGTCGGCGGTCGGTGCAACCGCAACAACGCTCCCTCCGGAATATGTGATCTACCAAACTCGGATTGAACTGGTGGGAAGGTCAAACCGTGTTGATTTCGGCGACAGTTGCCTTGCTGCGATGGGAACAATTTTGTCTGGGCTGGTATTTCGCTGTTGCGTTGCAGTCAGGCATGTTCGCACAAGCCTTAGCAGCGTCCGTGCTCAGGGCGGTGGGATCCGAGCGCAAGGGGAAGGTTCGTTGAAGAGTGTTGTGTTAACAAATCAGGAGCAGAGAATGGTCAGTCGGAACAGTGTCTCGGCAGCTTTTATTCTTCTGGTCTTCGGAACGTTCGCCATGGCCGATGAGACGTCACGGATCTTGTTTGGCGCGGGCGGAGCTGATTCTGCAAAGGACTGGCAGACGGTCAATGACGGCGTGATGGGTGGCGTCTCTG
>JBJTPZ010000298.1:0-2422 GCA_046075365.1 Planctomycetaceae bacterium | reverse complement strand
CCCCGCCCCGCCACCACAGATCAGGCTCCACGCCATTCCATCTGCGGCAGCAGGTTTGCCCGGCAGATGGCTGCGGGCGTCCAGAAAAAGACTGCCCAGCACGACGGCGGGGATGCCGGCGATTAACGCCAGACCACCGCCGAATAGAAGAACTTCCGTAATCTCTGCAAACGACTGCCACCCCCTGCTGTCACCGAAGCAGACACGGGCTGTCAGACAGGCCACAACTCCGCCGGCTCCGCAGATCCCCAGCAGAGTCCCGCAGAACCAGCGGAGCAGGTCTAACCGGCCAGACTGCGCTGCTCTGAAATCGACATCACTGCTGCCCATAATCACTCCTCTAAGTCAGTGGCTGCCTCAATTGCACTGAACGGGGCCACTGAGAAATGCCGTATCACAATCGCTGCTGTATCCTCAGACACCACGATCTGAGCTGTACATCAGGCTGCTGACCGTGCAACGCAGACTCAATTAACAAACAACGTTCAGCGTGACTGACAGCCGGCCTGATGCCTCGCTGCAATCTACGATCTCGCCGGACGCAGGTTCGTACACACGGACTGGTTATTGGTTTAACTCGAGCCACGGCGTTCCATGCGGACCGGCGGCGAAAATTCCGTCGGCCAGGTGTCGGCATGGCTGCCGTCGTCCGGCACCTGAACACTCTGTTTGTTACGGCATCACGGCAGCTGGTAACAGGCCAGTTCTGACGCATTCCTGACGTACAGGCGGCCCCGGTGCACTGCAGGTACGTTCCAGGTCAGCTCGGTCAGCGCGTCGAATCTGGTCAGCTCTGTGAATCGTTCGGGGTTCGCCTGCACCAGTGCCACATACCCATCCTCGGCCTGCACCAGCAGCATATCCTGCCACAGCAGGACGTGTCCGTATTTATAACGTCCGCCTTTCCAGCGTCGCTCGCCGGTCTGCACATCGACGCAGGCCAGAATGCCGTCGTCCAGACCATAGACATAATCCCCCAGCTGTACGGCTTCGTTGAATTTGAGCTTCAGGCTGCGCGTGGGTGACCAAACTTCAGCCGGTCGCGGGACACTGCCTGGCACCTCGGTCAATTTGCCGGGATCCAGCAGTACGCAGCCGGAATCATAACCGCTGCTGATAAAGACCTTGTCGCCGAACAGCAGCGGCTGTGCCACGTTGATCTTGTACTGGTTCACCCACGGATACATCCAAAGCGACTGGCCGTTGTCCGGATTCATGGCTTCCAGACCATCCCCGTGGAACACCAGCAGCACGGAGCGTCCGTCGATGGTCTCGATCCGCGGCGCAGCATAGCCGGCTTTGTGGCTGCCGCTGGCCCAGACGATCTCGCCGTTTGCTCGGTCATAGGCGATGACCGCTTTGCCGTTCTGCCCTCCGGCATCGACGATCACGGTGTTCTGCCAGATGAGCGGAGCACCGCTCATGCCCCATTCCACCATTTCACTGCCGGCGTCCGTACAGATATTTCGCTGCCACAGCAGCCTGCCGGTTGTCGGATGCAGCGCATTCAGTATGCCGGTGGCTCCAAGGGCGTACAGGGCGGAATCTGTGACGGTGGGAGTACTGCGTGGTCCGACGCCGCCCTGTGCTGTCTGATAGCGAGCCGGATCTTCGCGTCGCCACAGCTCAGCCCCCGTGTCAGCGTGATAGCACACGGTGCATTCCAGCGGACCACGCTGTTCCTGGGTCCACAGCAGGGATCCGGCCAGCGTTACAGAGGACCATGCTGCTCCGGCCGGATGCCGCCACAGCAGAGACGGCGGGGTCTGTTTCCAGTCGGTGCCGCATTTGTCTCCGCTGATTTCGCGACGTGATCCTGGGCCGCAGTAACGTGACCAGTCATCAGCAGCGACGGTGAACGGCGACTGTGCAGCAGCCAATTTCGCGGACTGATCTGCCAGCGATTCAGGAGACTGCAGGGCAATCGGATTCGGCGGCGCATTCTCTGACAGCCAGCGATCCGCGCGTTCTGCTGGTGACGGAGGATCCCATTGAAACCTGAGGTGCGGCCGCATGTCGCCTTCGAACCAGACTTCTCTGACTGAGCCGACGCCTGCTGCCACTGTCACCACGACTAAACCGGCAAACACTGACCAGCGCCGCAGCCTCGAACCGCCAGAGAAGAACAGCCACCAGCCGCTGAGGCTGACGATCATGATCCCGACGCCGTAGAAGATCGCGATGACCTGACCCGTGCGGCTGTCGGAAAATCGATTGCCCAGCACAGTTCCGATTGCAGTCACCACGAAAATTCCCAGTGGCCAGACCCAGCGCGAACGGAGTTTGGCCCGAGGTGTTGCTGCTGACATGGACGTTGCGGGATCAGAGTCGCTGGTCAATCGATTTTCCGACAGCCGCACGGGTCAGGTCATCGCGATCTTCTACGGCGTCGGGATCATGATCGTCAGCCTCAGCGGCTGGT
>JBJTPZ010000297.1:0-13349 GCA_046075365.1 Planctomycetaceae bacterium | reverse complement strand
TCCGTTTTAGCAATTTTCGAAGGAGGCGTTTAGAACGATTGAACACAGCGTCGCCTTGACCAGCACAGAGACCGACTTATCCAATTTTCTGAACTTACCTTGAAATGTCAGCAACGGCCAGCCGGGACAGAATGGCAGCCGAGCGGATTGTTTGAGAACTGCAGAGGATTGTAGCGATGTTGACGATCGGGGAGTGTGCGAATCACCGCCGCCGCGTTTGGAGCCGGGTGGAGAAAGGTATCCGGCTCAATGGGTGCGGAAAGGCTGGCGACAGGAACGTTAACGCAACTCGGTTACTGCTGCGGCCGCTGTTGCGGCGTGCAAAAGGTTCCGCAAATTCGCTGAAGTTCACAGTTTTTGACGATTGGAAAGCGTGGGTGGGGGCTGTGGGCCGGATTTTCAGTTTTTACCTCGGGTTCCGGATTGAGACGGCGGCCGTGGCTGACGATTGGGTGTTGTGGGAACAGGCGGGATGGGTGAAGTTGCTGAGTTGAAATTTGGCTGCATTCGGTGGAGAGTGCTGTCACGGAGGGGATGGCGGTGGCTGCACGGAGGGATCAGGGGGCATGGATGGTACGCGGGTGAATTTGTCGTTTGCCGCGGGGACTCTGCTGCTGCACGGGGTGCCACATGAACTGCTGCGCAGCTGGTTTCCCGATGTGTTGTGGGTGTATGATTCACGTGTGGCGGGCAGTCGCTGTGATGCGATGCATTACGGCCGTGTCAGTGCTGAGCTGCAGCGGCGACGGCTGGCGTGGGACGATCTGATCACGGTGCCGCGTCGGGTTTACTGGCCAGCGGATTCACTGCCCCAGCTGCGTCCTGAACAGTCAGCGGCCGTGGATGCGTGGCAGGGCAGCGGCGGTCGCGGGCTGGTGGTGATGCCTACGGGCACCGGCAAGACTGAGGTGGCGCTGCGGATCATGCAGCTGGCGGCCACGGCGACGCTGGTGGTGGCTCCGATCCGCGACCTGATGTATCAGTGGCATCGGCGGATTTTGCGGGGGCTGCATTATGATGCCGGCATTATCGGGGACAGCACGTATCGAGTGCAGCCGGTGTCGGTGACCACCTATGACAGTGCCTGCATTCACATGGCAGAGCTGGGCGATCGGTTCGGGTTGATTGTGTTTGATGAGTGTCATCATTTGCCCGGACAGATTCGGCAGGATGCAGCTCGCATGTCGGCGGCTCAGCTGCGTCTGGGGCTCACGGCGACTCCCGAGCGTTCCGACGGTCGTCACGCTGATCTGGCAGAACTGGTCGGTCCGACGGTGTATGAGCTGTCGATCAGTGCAGTTCGCGGGAAGTCACTGGCTGAGTACGAGCTGGTGCGAATTCCGGTGCATCTGAGTGATGCCGAGCAGCGGCGTTATGATCTGCTGTCTGAGGAGGTGCAATCGTACGTGTATGCGCGGCGGCAGGAGAATCCTGGATTTACCTGGGAGGATGTTTGTTCGTCGAGTGCTGCATCCCAGGAGGCGCGGCAGGCGCTGAAGGCGTTTTACGCGAAGAAGTCGATCGAGGACCGGGCGGAAGAGAAGCTGAAGACGCTGGAGGATCTGTTTCGGCTGCACGCGGGTGAGCGGTGTATTGTGTTTGCCGGCTCGAACGCGATGGCTCGCGATGTGTCACTGCGTTTTCTGGTTCCGTGTCTGTTAAGTCATTGTGGTCGGAAGGAGCGGCTGGAGATTCTGGAGGGTTTTGCGGCCGGCGATTATCCGGTGATTGTGGCGAATCAGGTGCTGGACGAGGGCATTGATGTGCCGGCAGCGAAGGTGGCGATCGTGATTGGCGGTCTCGGTTCGTCCAGACAGGCTCGACAGCGTCTGGGGCGAGTATTGCGGCGTCGCGGGGATGAGACGGCGGTGCTGTATGAAGTGGTGTGTGCGGGCACAAAGGATGAAGAACGTTCGCGGCAGCGTCGTCGCCACGAAAGTTTTCGCGGTGTGCGGCGGAAACCCGGGAGGTCCTGATGCTGACTCGGGACCTGCAGTTGTGTACGTATGATTTCAGTCGGGGTTTGGTGGTGCCCGACCGCTTGACTCAAAAAAGTCATGCGGGCTATGCCGAGCTGGCGGGGCGGATGCTGGCGGTGTATCAGCACGGGATCGGTCGTCGTCGCTGTGACCTGCATCGTGACGTGCAGCAGGTGTTTGCGGGTGAGGCAGACTGTCCGTTAAGGCGTATTCAGGCCTTTTGCAAACTGCTGGATGATCAGTCGGAGTACAGCGAGCTGGAGCGTCGAGGTGCAGCGGAGCTGCGGCGGGTGGTGTTTCGTCAGGCGGCAGCAAAGCATCCCCTGGTAACTCAGGCTGATTCGCTGTTTGAGCATGAGGTGGAGTCGGTCAGGCGTGAGATTGCGGCCGGCATGAAACGCAGCTGGGAGGAGCTGCGGGACAGTTTGTATGCGGATGTGATTGATTTTCATCGGCTGCAGTCATTTGCTGGCTTCGAGTCAGCTCGCGACCTGCTGTCTCGTTACAACGTGGCTCAGGTGCAGGCCGCTTTGTTTTCGGCGGTGTCCATGACCGTGGAGGCAACGTCGGATTTCAAGCGGATTTTGCGATCGGCGCGGCTGTCGCGGCTGATGCATGTGCTGAGCAGTCCGCGGCCTGGTGTGTGGCGAATGGAGCTGACTGGTCCGGCATCAGTATTGCGTGAAACTCGTCGTTACGGCGTCATGATGGCTCGGTTTTTACCGTCGCTGATCAGTTGTTCGAGCTGGTCGATGGTGGCGGTGATGGAGAACCGGGGCTGGTCGCGGAGTTTGCGTCTGGAACTGAGTTCGGCGGACGGCCTGAAGAGTCATCTGCCGGCAGAATCGCTGTTTGATTCCTCGCTGGAGGCTGATTTTGCGGAGAAGTGGGGTCCGGACGAGCGTGACGGGTGGCGTCTGTTGCGGGAGGCGGAGATTTTGCATCGGGGTCAGAAGACCTTTGTGCCGGACTTTGTGCTGCAGCATGTTTCCGGGCGACGTGTGCTGATGGAGGTCGTCGGTTTTTGGACTCCGGAGTATCTGGCAGCGCGGCTGGAGACGCTGCGGATCTTTCATGACGTACCGATTTTGCTGGCGATTCCGGAGAGTACTGTGCAGCACTTTGAGGGTGATCCTGGCGCGGCGGTTATTCTGCGTTACAAGACGAAGATTCTGGTGAAGCAGGTACTGGAGATTTTGGCGACCGGGGTTTGAGCCACGGAGGGGTGGCGTTTGTATAGCCACGGATGGTTTTTTTAGCCACGGATGAACACGGATTTTCACGGATGAAAGGCTCTTTGGAAACAAGCCACAGATTTGAAATCTAAGGATCCGTGGCCCGGCAGTTTGCGATTATCCGTGTGCATCCGTGTCAATCCGTGGCTTGCGATTGAGACCTGTCCGTGGCTGACTCCCGCCACGGATGGTGACTGTTTTTTTAGCCACGGATGAACACGGATTTTCACGGATTGGGTGTTCTTTGAAGATTGGCCACAGATTATGACATATGCATCCGTGGCTAATCTCCTGCGATTATCCGTGTACATCCGTGTCAATTCGTGGCTTGCGATTGAAAGCTTTCCGTGGCTCACTTCTGCCACGGATGGGGGGATTGTTTTTTTTGCCACGGATGAACACGGATTCACACGGATGAGGGGCTCTTTGGAAACATGCCACAGATTTTAAATCTAAGAATCCGTGGCACGGCCCTTTGCGATTATCCGTGAACATCCGTGTCAATCCGTGGCTTGCGATTGAAAGCTGTCCGTGGCTGACTTCCACCACGGATGAGGACTTTTTTCGCCACGGATGAACACGGATTTTCACGGATGAAGCGAAGAGTGACGGAAAGCCACAGATCGTGCAATCATGATCCGTGGCCAGCCCTTTGCGATTATCCGTGGACATCCGTGTCAATCCGTGGCTTGCGATTGAAAGCTTTCCGTGGCCTGCGATTGAAACTGTCCGTGGCTTGCAATCTGAATCCATCCGTGGCGGCTTTTAGGCGCGGGGCAGGGTGTTTTTTGAGCCACTGAAGAGCGCGGTGCGTTTATGCTGAATGAATGGCAGCTGATGTTTGTTGCCGCTGTGGGCCGTGTGGTGGGAGCAAACTGGCTCAGCCGGCGTCCGCGTCTGCGGATTTTGGACATGGGCTGCGATCCCACGGGCCAGCAGCTGCGGGAACTGGCCCAGCTGACTGCTGGAGAGGTTGTGGGGATCAACGTCCCTGCAGGTTTTCCTTCGCCTGAGGCCAGGTCTGTGGCGGGACCGCGGGTGCAGCTGGTGAATATGGACGGCATGCAGCTGCAGTTTCCCGATGAATCGTTTGACCTGGTGGTTTCCAGCAATGTGCTGGAGCATGTGCCGGACCCCGCGCGATTTATCAGCGAGGCGTCCCGGGTTCTTAAATCCGGCGGTGTGTGTTTTATGGAGACTGCCCCGGTCTGGACCAGTGCTCGTGGCCATCACGTCATGCAATACATGATCTCTGAGAATCTGCCGCATGAGACTCGATTTCGCGAAGACGGCAGCATTGTTCCGGACTGGGGGCATCTCAGGCTTGATCGTCAGCAGATGTCGGCGGCAATCGGGAACAAAGTGCTTCCGGAAACTCGAGATTACATTCTGTGGTATCTGTATGATTCCGGGGACCTGAATAAGACTCCCTGGCGTGGAATTCAGCAGGCGTTCAGAGCTGCGTTCCCCTGTGTCGCGCTGTCGTCTCGAACAATTTCCGGAACTGATGCGGCCCTGATGCCCGCGGATGAGTTGGACGACTATTCCGTTTACGGCTTTACCTGTACAGCGCGCAAACGCCCGCAGCATCCGCTGCTGCGGCGAATTTGCTGGCGACTGCGGCGCATCGGTCTGTGAACGTTCAGGAAACTGCTGGGGGGAGACGGACATTTGGAGACTGACACAGGCAGCGCCGTCATGGCTGATTCAGCCACGCAGGCTGAGGTTGCTGTTTCGGTGATTGTAACGTGCTTTAATCAGGAACGCTGGATTGCTGCTGCGGTGCAGTCTGTTTTGCAGCAGACACTTGTCGGGCTGGAATGCATTGTCGTGGACGATGGTTCGGCAGACGGCAGCGTAGCCGTGGTGCAGCGACTGCAGCAGCAGGATTCAAGGATCCGTCTGGTACGGCAATCCAACCAGGGTGTTTCGGCAGCGCGCAATGCCGGATTTCAGCTGGCACGCGGAAGTCTGATTCAGTTTTTAGATGGCGACGATTTGTTGCAGCGTGAGAAGCTGCGGCTGCATGTTGATCATTTTCAGCGATGTCCGGACACAGATGTATCGTGGTGTGATCACGAATATCTGGATGATCGCAGCGGAGTTGTTTCGCGTTATCCGCAGGCACTGCTGGATCGTCAGCCGCTGGAGCAGATGCTGGGAGCCTGGTTTGACGGCGTCAGTCTGCCGATTCATGCGGCCGTGTTTCGCCGGTCGTTGTGGTTGGCGGGTGAGCTGCCTTTTCCGGTGCAGTATCGCGGGCGGTGTGAGGACTGGGTATTTCTGGTGTCGGTGGCATTGAAGCGGGCAGTTTTTTCGCGTCTGGACGGTGTGCTGTGTGTGTACCGGGTGGGTGCATCGGGATTTACCAGCAGTGCTGTCGAGTGGAATGCTGCGGCGCTGCGGGCAGCAGTGGAAATCGCCGGAATGTTGCTACCGGAGCAGCGTGAGCTGTTTTTGATGCAGACATTTCGGCGCACGCTGGACCGCTGTGTCAGGCTGCAGAAGCCGCAGATTTTAAGAGAATCGACGAACTGGCGGATCGGGTATGTTCTGACCAGGCCCTGGTTTTTGGCGTACCGGGCTGTACGAACGCTGCTTGCTGCCGCGGGCCGGCCGGGGCGTTCCGGTGTCGCACGCAGTGCGGATCCGTCTGTCGCAGAAACGGTCGGTAAATGACGGATTACAGGCCGGAAATTGACGGGATGCGAGCACTTGCAGTGCTGGCAGTGGTGCTGGACCATGGCGGCTATGGTCTGCCGGGCGGTTTTGTCGGAGTCGATATTTTTTTTGTGATTTCGGGATTTGTGATCTGTCGCCAGCTGGTGGCTCAGCTGCAGGCCGGGCAGTTTTTGTGGCGTGAGTTTTTGATACGTCGAGTGCGTCGGATTCTGCCGCTGCAGATTCTGGTGACCAGTGTGACGCTGTTGTTGTCGTGGGTGTTGCTGTTGCCCGTGGAATTCCAGCGGGTCTGTCATGCGACATTGGCGCAGTGCGGCTTCGCGGTGAATTTCTATTTCTGGCGTACGGTGGACTATTTTGGCACTGCGGGAAAGGTGCAGCCGCTGCTGCACTGCTGGAGTCTTAGTGTTGAGGAGCAGTTTTATCTGGTGTTTCCGGCCTGTCTGCTGCTGAGCTGGCGGCTGCTGTCGCGGCGCGCGCTGCTGTGGCTGCTGGTGCTGAGTGGTCTGGCATCACTGGCCTGCAGCCAGTATTTGTCATGGCGTTCGCCATGGGCCGGCTGGTATCTGCATCCGTCGAGAACCTGGGAACTGCTGCTGGGGTGTGTGCTGGCGATGGTACCGCTGCGTGTGGTGGGCTGGCGGGCGGTGCTGCTGGATCTGGCGGGAGCCATGCTGACCGTTTCAGCGATGTTCTTTTTTGACCATCAGAGCCGATTTCCTGGTGTGGCGGCCGTCTGGCCGTGCCTTGGGGCGGCATTCCTGATCTGCGGGAACAGCGATACTCGTCAGTTTTTTGGCCGTTTGCTGGCACGGCCGCCTGTGGTGTTTACTGGCCGGATTTCGTATTCGATTTACTTGTGGCACTGGCCGCTGCTGGTGCTGTTGTCCCCGTTTCGAGTGGATCAGGGCTGGAATCGTCAGATTGATGCCGTCTTTCTGCCGTCGCTGCTGTTGCTCTCTGTTGTGTCGTGGCGATTTTTTGAGGAGCCTGCGCGACGCCGGTGGCTGCATGGTCGTGATCGACTGTTTACCGCAACTGTTGTGGCCAGTATTGCGTTGCTGGGTGTTTCGGCTGTGGCGTTGGGGCGTTCAGGGGGTGGCAATGTGCTTTCCGGCCGGGCGGCCGTCATGGCAGCGGCCAGGGATTCCTTCCGGTTTGTGCAGGAAGTGGATGCTCGGGCAGTCGATTCAGGTCAGGTGCCGCGAAGCGGCTGTGTGCAGGACTGTCTGGGGGCTATTGCGATCTGGGGTGACAGTCATGCCATGGCATTGTTGCCGGCGGTTGAATCGTTCGCGGTGCGCAGTGGTCGCAGCTGTTGGCAGCTGACGCATTCTCAGACAGCGCCGGCCGTCAGTATCTGGAAGCCGGGGCTGAAATTTGGTCTTGGGGAATACACCGGCCAGTTCAACCAGGCTGCTTTTAGGTTTCTGCGGCAGAATTACGTGGATCTGGTTGTCATCAGCTGCGTCTGGTGTGACTATTCCTCCTATGAAACGGAGCGTTTTCAGCAGCAGCTGTCAGCGACCGTGGGTGAGCTTGTGGGGGCAGGGATTCGGGTGATTCTTGTGCGGGATGTTGCTCGGCAGGACGTGGATGTGCCTTCGGCGCTATCGCTTTATGTCCGGCTGGGCTGGTCCACGCAGAAACTGGGCCGCCCGGCCGCAGCGCACGCTCAGGAAGTCAGCGGTCGAGAGCAGATTTTGGCGGAACTGGCTGCTCAGTACCGAGGCAGCGTGGCGGTTGTGGACCCGGCTGAGGTTCTGGTGGATGGGCTGGGGCTGTGGCGGATGGAACTGGACGGGGAGTGTCTGTATCGGGACGACAATCATCTGTCGGAGGCCGGAGCTTTGCGGCTGCTGCCGCTGTTTGAGCGTGCACTGCAGGAAGTTGGTGTGCAATAATGTCCGCTGCAGTTTTGTTTTTTCTGGCAGGAGCCGGGTTTCGTGAATTCTGAAGACGCTCGCGGATGGCACAAATCCAGGCGGCTGTTTAGCAGGTTTCTGTGGCCTTTGCTGTTTGTCGGGCTGTTTCTGTGCCTGAGTTGTCTGCGATACAGAGCGGGGGCACACTATCGGCAGGTCACAGTGACCTTTCCGCAGGCAACTGCTCAGCAGTTGCAGGGGGGGCGTGTCTGGATTGTTTCGCCTTTTGGCAGCACTCGCGAATTGCGCACTCATGTCGGTCGCCCGGGCTATTTCTTTGAAGCTGATCATCTGGTGAGTTCACCAATGACGGCGATCGCTGTGTTTCTGCCGTCAGTTCCGCAGTTGCAGCCGTGGGTGGAACTCAGGTCGTCGCAGCCGGACTGGGCTGAGGTGCTGGGGCAGCTGCAGGCTGACGATGCAGCACCTTGTCCGTCAGGTTTGCCGGCGGGCTGTGCGATTTATCGCCCGGCTGCTGGTCGATCACTGCTGCCCGGACTGCCGCGCAAGTGTTTTAACTGGAGCGGGGATGCTGTTTTTATCGGTGTGGTGCTGCTGCAGTCGCTGTTCACGGTACTGCTGGGCCGCTGTCTGCTGGCGGTGACCGCCCTGATCGCGCGGACGGGGTCCCCGGTGCCCGGCAGGGGCTTTTTTTCATGGCAGGGGCTGCTGGGTGGGTCTGCTCGGGTACTGGCGATTGCGGTACTAGTACTTCAGGGCTGGTCACTGGCCGGAGATCTGATCCGTACACCCGGATCGCCCGTTGTGCTGATCAGCCTGTTGGCCATCAATGCTGTGGCCTGGCTGTTACTGCAGCTTCTGCAGGGTCGCTCGATTGTCGGAGTTGACTGGCTGCTGCGGCATCCTGGTCTGGTGGTGGGTGTGTTGCTGGTGTTGCGGCTGCTGGTGGCCGGGGCATGGCCATGGTATCAGACCGGTGACTATCGGCTGTATTTGTACAACGGCCGCTGTATGCTGAATGGTGAGTGGGATCAGATGAGTCGCTCGACTGTCTTTGATCCGTTATTTATTGAGCGATCGCTGTTCTATGGCACGGTTTCAGCGTTTTGTGCTTCGATTCTGCCTTATGGTGATGTGTTGCTGCATGTCAGTGTGCTGGCGCTGACACTTTGGCTGTTGTGGCGTGCGACAGTCACTGTGTCCGGACGCGAGACAGCTCTGCTGGCTGTTGTGTTTTTCATGCTGTATCCGGATATTTTCTTCGGTGCTCATCTGTGCCGCCATGAAAACCCGTTTTTGCTGGTTCTGGCTGGTGCGGCCCTGCTGCTGCCTTGTCTGGGGAAGCTGATCGACCGCAGCACCGTCAGCTTGCGACATGTGCCAATGTTGTGTGCTGCGGCGGTGATGCTGGGGCTTCTGACGGCATTTCTGGAGATTCAGCGGCGGCATGGTATTTTTCTGTTTGGGACAGCGGTCGTCGGTCTGTTTTCGCTGCCTGCCGTGTGCGGTGACGTGCGGGCCCGCCAGTTTACGCTGCGCAGGCTGTTGCTGACGGGCACTTGCTGTCTGATCGTGCTGCTGGTCAGTCGCTCCGGTGCAGATGCTGTTCGCGACTTCATCGTGCAAAAGTGTGGCCCGCTGCGGGCCTTTGGTGCCGTTGACTACATCGCGTCTTCAGAGACCGATTCTCCGCGGGCTTCAACATCTGCTGAGAACATGGACTGGCTGGAGTATTATGCCAGTGGCATGCCCGACGAATTTCGCAGGGAGCTGAACCTGCGAAAGATCGCTTTCGACAAGTCTGACGTGCCCCTGACTCTGCAGGTCTTCGTGCGGAAGAACGACTGGCTGGGAAAGGTTGAGTTTCCGATACTGCAGTCGGCCGGCATCGTGCCGGATGAACACACGGTCAGTTCGTGGTTTTCCCCGTGGAGGACCGGTAAGCTGATCTTTGCCAATGGTTTTGTGCTGCTGCTGCTGGGAGCCTGGGTCGCAAGACTTTGGGATTGGGATCGCTGCCGGCCGACTCCTGCTGAGTGGGTACTGGCCGTTTACTCCGGACTGCTGGTCACAGCCATCGTGGTATTTGGCAATTCTGAAATGCAGTATGATCAGTGCGTGGCGTTTCCGCTGGCAATCAGTCTTGCCGGTCTGGTGGGCCGTGGGCAGCGGTGGAATGCTGCGCCGTCGTCTGGGACCACGGTATCTGCCGGTACCGATACTGGTTCAGTGGACAGCTTTGGTGTGCCCAGCTGGCTTACTTGCGGGACGGCCGGTTTGCTGCTGCTGCTTTCGGTCTGGGCGGTGATTTCGTCAGTCCTGCAGATGTTTCCTGCACTGACATTCGCAGCTCCGGTGCAGTATCAGGCTGCCGATGACCGCGGTTCGATGGACTTCTCACGACAGTCGCTCTGTCTTATCAGCAGTGCTCAGTCCGGAGCTGCGGGCGGTGCCGTGCATGGAATCGCTGTGTTCCGACGAGCCGATTTTTGCTCGGATCAGCTGCGATTTGTACTTTCGCTTGATCAGCGGCGGCGTGGAGTGGCAGCGGCCACTGAGGATGCCGGTGGCGATTACCGCTGCGTCGTTGAGGGCAAGACGGTGGCAAGCGGCAAGTTAACTGATCTGGCAAGCCGCTGTCGGGCGATTACAGTACCGCTGCAGTCTGCGGCTCTGACTTTCAATGTGGAACTGGTGATTGAAGCTATTGACGGACCGACGGCCCAACGGCTTCCAATACGGCTGGCCGCTGAATTCTTTCACTAACAGCTGAGTGTGTTGATTGTGCAACTGTCGCGGTGCTTCGACGAGACCGCTGCTTCAATAATTGCAGAGGTTCACCCGTAACAGACAAGTCTCACGCAGATCCGCTGGCTTGCAACATGGTGGCTGATTGCTGGTCGTGAGATGCCTCTGCTGTCTTCATTAGATGTGATGACATCGATTTGTCGACTGAAATTCAATCGTGGTCGAATCGAACAATATCACTGCGGGTCTGCAGGTTGTGTCTGAAAAGCTGATAAGTATCGTCATTCCGCACTTTAACCGCAGCGAACTGCTGCGGCAGACGCTGCAATCCGTAGCGCGGCAGACGTATGAGCACTGGGAGGTTGTGATTGTCGATGACGGTTCGTCCTCGGCCGAATTTGACTGCATCAGCCGCTTTGCCGATCAGCGGGTGCGAGTGTTGCGGAGGACCGGGGATGTCCGCGGACCGTCGATCTGCAGGAACCAGGGGGCCGCTGCTTCACATGGGGAACTGCTGCTGTTCCTTGACTCAGACGATTTACTGGCTCCGTGGTGTCTGCAGCAGCGAGTCCTGGCGGTTGCGTCTGAGTCGGACGCCACGACAGTGCTGGCCCCTGTGATGATTTTCTTAAACCGGCCAGGCGATCTGGACGTCCTTTGGGGCAAGCCGGATACCTCCAGTCCGCTGGAAATGTTTTTGATTTCGGATCCGGCATGGCACACCTCGTCGCCACTCTGGAAACGAGACGTATTTCTGGCTGTGGGAGGATTTAATCCGCGGGTCATGTACGGTGACGATGCCGATCTGCACATTCGGGCTTTGTACGCGGGAATCCGCTTCCGTTGCTCGGCTGAATGTCTGCCGGATGTGTTCATTCGCCGCACTGAGCATCAGCGGATTACCAGCTCGGATTCCCCCGAACTCCGACGTTCACGACGAATTTTTCTGTCCGAGGTGTCTTGTGTCGTCAAACATCAGGGCACGGCCAGACACAGGCTGTTGTGGCAGGGGCAGTACGTCGCCGAATGCGAGCGACTGATGTCTGGTGGCAGTGCAGCATCCGCGGATATCCGACCTGTGCTGGATCAGTGGGGGGCGGACTGGCCAGATTCCGGTCTGGCACGTGCCGCTTTTTGTCTGTACCTGCGGGCAGCATTGCCGGTACGTCAGTATTCGCGGCTGACGGTCAGGCTGCTGCGGAAACTGTGCACTCAATTCCTGCCTGCGGAATGGCTGCTGACGCCGCAGCATTTTTGCTGTCATCAAACCTCTGGTCAGATACTGACCCGGATTCAGTCGGCCTTTGCAGGCTTTGCGAATGGAGCATCGGCTGATGCCTGATACTCAGCCTAAGCAGGGAATCTGTCTGCTGGTTGTCTGGCTGGGAGAATGGCCCGTCTGGATGCCCATATTTTTATAGTCCTGCAGCGGCAATCCGGACATTCACTGGTATTTGCTGGCTGATCGCGACTATTCTGGCCGGCTGCCGGACAATGTGCGTGTCCTGCTGACAAGTCTTGCCGAGGTCGGTGCACTTGCGGGCAAAGTCTGGTCTCAAGAGCTAACGCCAAAGTTCCCTTACAAAGTTTGTGATTTCAAGCCGTCGTACGGACTGATGTACCCGGGTATCGTGCGGCCATATGCTTACTGGGGCTACACAGACCTGGATATCTGCTATGGTGCAGTCGATCGATTTGTCAGTGCCCAGAAGCTGCTTGCTCAGCAGTGTGACGTGTTCACTGCCGCCCCGCGTGTGATCGTGGGGCATTTCACGCTGTTCCGAAACTGTGATTCGGTCAATCGGCTGTGTCTGGCAGTTCCGCGGGCTGCCGAACTCATGCAGAGTGAGAATTGTGAGGCATTCGACGAGAAAGCATTTGCGGCGTATTTGACAGAGTTGGCAGCAGCGGGCCGGCTGAAGTTGCTGCAGGGCGATATTCAGCTGGATGACCTGCACTTTCAGTGGCAGCGACGCCGCAGGTCGCTGGTGCTGAAGCTGGGACGATCGGTCTGGGATGTTGGTACCTTGCGGCAAGTGGCCTATTTCCATTTCATGTCTTCGAAATATAAATCGGGCTATTTTTCACCTTCGTCGGTCGCTGGTGCCACCGTTGCTTTCTCAGAAAGTCGGGCCATCATACTGTCGGGATGGCGGCCGTGGCTGACTGTGTTGTGGATGGCTGTTCTGGCGGTGTGTTTTGCAGTTCCGTGGAACGTCAGGCGAGCTGTACGCCGGCTGTTTTCCGGATTCTGAACGGGATGTGGTGTACATGGCGGATCCACTGGTCTCAGTAATCATGCCGGCGTTTAACTGTCAGCCATTTATCGCGCAGGCTCTGTCATCAGTCTGCAGCGATGCTGGTGACCTGGAAGTCGTTGTTGTTGATGACGGCTCGACGGACAACACGGCGACGGTCGTAATGGGGTTCGGTGACCCTCGCGTCCGACTGATTCGGCAGTCAAATCAGGGGCATTCGGCTGCCACCAATGCCGGCGTAAGGGCATCTTGCGGCAGCTATATCAAGCTGCTGGACGCGGATGATGTGCTGGGGCCCGGTCATATTCAGGCACAACTGCAGGTACTGCAGGGGGCTACAGAACAGGTCGCTTCATGCCGCTGGGGCTACTTTATTCAGGATCCTGGCGCTGTTCAGCCCGAAACGGAACGTGTGCAGCGTGATTTTGCTGATCCGCTGGACTGGCTGATCTGTTCACTGACCGAAGACCAGGGGATGATGGGTGGGTGGATGTGGCTGACACCGCGGTCCGTCTGGGACCGTGCCGGCGGTTACAATCCGCAGCTGGGACTGAATAATGA
>JBJTPZ010000296.1:0-2057 GCA_046075365.1 Planctomycetaceae bacterium | reverse complement strand
GTGTTTTTTGAGTTGCGGAAAGCGCGATGGCACCCCGCGCCCCTGGCAAAGGGAGAGGGGAGGGTGATGAGGGGTGACGCCCCCTGGGCTGACGCCGCAGTGGTGCTTTGCTGACGGCTGGGCGCAAGCGAAGCCGCGAAGGGGTACGATCGGGGGCTGAAGTCAGGCGACTGAGGAGTTGTCCGGTTCTATCTTCAACGTGCTCTTGTCTGCCCGCAATGGCGTGGATCCCATGGCCACTCAAACAAAAAAGCCTCATTCGCTGCAAAAACGAATGAGGCTTCAAATGGGTGGCTAACCGGGTTCGAACCGGCGACTTCCAGAACCACAATCTGGCGCTCTAACCAACTGAGCTATAGCCACCATCGCACGGCAGGATTTTACACGGCGATTCGGCTGTGTTCAAGCTTCCTGTGCCAGAGGATGAGCGATTCCCGACGGAGAAAGCTCGGAAATCAGCAAATTCCGCAAAGTTTGGCTGATGGGAAATGCAGGCGCGAGAATGTCAGGCTGACCAGAAACAGGGCCGCGGCAGAGGCGCTGAGTCAGCCAGTTTGCGGCGCAGGAGGGCACGAACGACAGGGGGCCAGGGGTGAGGCAAGGGCAGAACTCGGGCTGGAAAGCCCGAGCTACGAAGTTCAGGCCTGGCATGCCCGAGGCTGCGCTACGGCAGCACATCCCAGCTGATTACAGCCTCAGCTGTCCAGCCGGCCTGCTCCCATTCACCACTCACCCAGACCTGGTAATCAGCCGCCGGCAAACAGGCCTGCTTCCCGTTCAGCACAATGTAACGCATCGTATTTGCCAGATGCCGACCGTCCCGAATCAGGCGATCATAGCTTTCAGAACCCCACAAACCGCCAACAGCACCCAGCACCCGATTAATTTGCCACGCCGAAAAACCTTTGATGCGGCCCAGCAACACTTCCAGTTCCACACCTGCGTATGGCCGAATCAGCGCGTGCCAGTGATTAGGCATCACGACAAAACAACCGATATCGCACGAACGACCGTGCTGATGCAGCAACGCCGCTGCCAGTTCAGCCCGTGCCCCCGGCTGCCGCAACACACAACTGCCATATCCCTGATCCAGTTCCTGCAAAATTCGGCCGGTCTGTTGCCTGACGAATGCCTGCCATTGCTCCGAATGAAACTCCGTCCCCGCCAACTTCAAAAATTCCAGCCGCTCCTGACGCAGTTCCTGCAACACAGCAGGCGGCAGTGCATCCGCAAGTCGTGCCGTGACAAAATAAGTACCATGCTCCTGACGCCAGTGCGGCAGATTGCGGCGATAGACCACGATTTGACGATTTATGTCCAGTCCCTGAAACCCCGGCGGAACCTGGAAGAACGGATCATCCTCCAGCACCTTCCCACCAGCCCCGCTCAAGTTGAAGCCCCCCCCAAGAAGAACGCTAAACACCCCTGCCACGTAGCTCGGGCTTTCCAGCCCGAGCTCACACACCAACGCCCCTGCAATGTAGCCGCTTGCAGGCTGCTAAGGAGCCTTAAGGGCAGATCTCGGGCTGGAAAGCCCGAGCTACGTGAAACACACCAGCGCCATGCAACGGCAAGAAAATCGCAAGGACAGATCTCGGGCTGGAAAGCCCGAGCTACGTGAAACACACCAGAGCCACGCAACTGCACGAAAAATCGCACGGACAGATCTCGGGCCGGAAAGCCCGAGCTACGTGAGACACACCAGACCCACGCAACGGCACGAAAAATCGCACGGGCAGATCTCGGGCTGGAAAGCCCGAGCTACATGAAACACACCAGCGCCGCGCAACAGCACGAAAATCGCACGAACAGATCTCGGGCTGGAAAGCCCGAGCTACGGCAGACGGAACAGACGCTTGTAGTCCGCCAGAAAGTTTTGCTGTGACACGAAGGCTCGAGCTACCCCCAGGGCACCTTCACGCAGCCTCTGCCTGGCCTCCGGGCCCGTCGACGACAGTGCACGCACTGCCCTCGTAAACGCAGCCGGGTCGCCCAGCGGCAAATCCCAGCCTGCCTGCTTATCGGCAAGATCTCGCCAAATCGTACAGTCACTGATG
>JBJTPZ010000295.1:0-1244 GCA_046075365.1 Planctomycetaceae bacterium | reverse complement strand
AAGATCGCCTTCATCACCGGCAGCTCACTGGTCCCGGACCCATGCACCTCAACACGAATCTGCTGACCGTACTGCTGGCCATAAGCCCCCACTTCGTTCAGCGCCTTGCCAATCTGCTCAATCGTCTGCTCGCGCGAAACGTCCTTCACAAAACTGTTGGGCTTCACCTTCACACCGCTGCCGCCACAGTCATGCATCAGCTGAATGTACTGTTTGGTAAGCTCAATGTTGGCCCTGAGCTTCTCAGAGTCGTTTTCGTGGTACTGCGCATTCGAGCCGTAGCCGACCAGCGTCACCTTGCTGGATTCGAAACGCCGTCGCACTTCCATCCGCTGCTGCTTCGACAGCGCCGGCTCAACACCATGCTTGTGCTCAGTCCGCAGCTCCACACCACCCAGCCCGCTCTGCTCACACGAATCAATCACTGTGGGCAGGTCCATGTCCTGACCCCACAAATATGTCACCAGACCAAACTTCATGCGACTGGGAGCCAGCTTTTCATCCGCCCGCACGGACCGTTCCAGGCCCGCCAGAGCCATCCCGCCTGCCAGAGCCGCCAGAAATCTTCGCCGATCCGCAGTCATCGCTCAGCACCCCCAACAAAAAAACACCCGGAACTGCCCTTGAAAGCCTGGCACGCCACTCAGTTCTCCATCACTTCCTTCTCTTTTGAAGCCGCCTTCTCATTCACGCTGTTCTCATACTTCTTCGTCAGGTCCTGCACCTGATCCTTCGTCTGCTTGCAGTCGTCCTCAGACATCGCCTTCTCTTTCTCAGACGTGTCCGCGTGCTTGTTCGCATCACGACGCACGTTGCGGATGGCAACGCGAGCTTCCTCAGCAAGTTCTTTGATCCGCGATGCCATCTGCTTGCGACGCTCAGTCGACAAAGGCGGCACATTCAGGCGAATCACACGACCATCATTGTTCGGCACCATTCCCAGTTCGCTGGCAATGATCGCCCTGGCGATATTGTCCAGAGTCGTCGTGTCAAACGGCCGAATCAAAATCTGCTGCGGTTCAGGACAGCTGATGTTGGCAATCTGCTTCAATGGCGTCGGCGATCCGTAATACTCGACCCGCACCGAATCTACCAGCCCCGGGTTGGCCCGCCCCGTGCGAATGCCCTTCAGAGCATTCATCAGCACGTTCACGGCCTTTTCCATGCGTTCTTCCGCGTCCAGCAGAATCTCATCCTGGTCCATTGCATTTGCTCCCGCCACCCAACGGCACGCTAAAACCACA
>JBJTPZ010000294.1:0-13782 GCA_046075365.1 Planctomycetaceae bacterium | reverse complement strand
ATTCTTCGCATCGCCTCAGCCGCACTCGCAAAGAAATGGCCGCGACCATCCCATTTGATTTCTCGATGCTGTCCAACCAGACGCAGATACGCCTCGTGAACAAGCCCTGTCGGATCCAGTGTTTGTCCGGGCAGTTCGACGGCGAGGCGAGTTGCCGCCAGTTTTCGCAGTTCTGCGTAAACGAGCGGCAACAGTTCAGCCGCGCCATGGGGATCGCCAGAGTCAATCGCGTTGAGAATGTGTGTGATATCGGTCATGTCGGATCACAATTGCGAGTGTGTGTCTGGGGCATCAGAGGCTGAAGGGCTTTCTGAAGTGGCTGGTTGTGATTCTTCGGCGGGTTGCACCGGGCCGGGAGTTCGCCAGGTGTCAGGTTCTGGTTCGGGACGAACACGACCACTGCGTTGACGCCATTCATCGAGCAACTGTTTACGTTCTTCTGAGTTCTCAGTCACGTTCGCTCGGATGCGCCACCAGAGGTGCGGCTCTGTGGTGACCCAACCAGGAAACGGAAAATCCTTATACGGCGGCGTCATGGCCGCCAGTTCGCTCTGTTTGGCCTGCCATGTCGGCTCGTCCCATGCTTCGAATCGGCCATCCGCTGTGAGTTCCCCGCCAGTCACGACCTGTGCCCAGAGTTCGAGCATTGCCGGGGGAATGTTGAGCTTCGATGGGTCGGGGAGGAGCCAAAGTCCATGCCCGCCGGTTCTGAGCAGGGGTTCGCTAAGCAAGCGGCCAAGGCCGGGATGGTGGCCCAGATAGCTAACAGAGTCGGTATGGTACTTGAATATCAGTTCCTTTTCTGTGAGGGTGTCGAGAAAACTCTGCATATCACGGTCCTCGAGGAATCGGCCATCCGGAGCAATCTTAGCCAAAGCAGAATGGTACTTCCGGCCACGCGGTGGGTGCAGGCGTTGTATCGGGTCCGCGGTAAGTAGATGCCAGCCCACTCGCAACAGCGTATCATCCAATTCGGCCACTACACTATCCTGAATCCATCCGGGATACACGAACGCGTCGCTGTCTTGCCACGAATTTGGTTTACCGATCCGGATCACCCCTTCGAACCCGATTTGAAGAAGGTCATCGCTGATGAAAGAAAATCCTGTAATCATCGGGGCTGCAGAGATTGCATTCGTGACTGCTGTGTCGTTCACGGGTTTCCAGTCGTGCGTTCGCCACAAAAGAAAATTCAGAGGGACGGGGCGTGGTATCTCGTATTTTTCACGATTTCGATACGAGATTATCCATTTGCCATTTGGGCTAACCTCAACAGTCAATTCCGGCTCTGGGCCGGCGTGATCCAACCTTGCAAGCTCGCGGCCGTCTTCCGCAGAGACGAACACCAGCTGGATGTCTAGTTGCCCCGTCGATTCGTTGACATGGTGGTCCTGATAAAGAAACCAGCGGTTGTTGGCAACGAGTCTAACGTGGGCCAACTGTTGAACAGTATCGAAAATCTTCCATCCCTGCCGATCGAGCCGTCGAATGAAATTCCCGGTGCGGGTGCTGTAGAGGTCCATCGCGCTGCAAGACCTCCAGTCGATCCTCGCGTCCCCGGATTTTCCCTCCAGCGGGAGGTGCGATCCCAAAACTGCAATCTCATCAGCAACGAGGAGGCAGTTAGCGACCGCTGCCACATCGCTAATATTCTTTATGGTCATGTCCGCTGGGTAAACGTACCTTTCAGACCGCAATGGCGTCTTCGCACGAAAAGTACCGTCAGTGTTCCAGAATCGCACGATGCTATCAACATCTTGCGTCCAGACGGTCTGGCTGTCGGGGCTGAACCCCCACCCGACCAGTCGCTCGTTCGTTTCCCTAAGAACGGCAAGTCTTCTCAAGCTGGGCATCGCAATCAGTTCGATGCCGTTAAGCTCCTTGCCGGTTAGATACAAAAGTCCGTCGGGACTTGGTTCTGCGGCATCTCCTTCTTCCAGCGGCGGCAGCAGTGTGACAAATTCCTGCCCTGCCACGATCACAGCGGCAGCCTGAAACTCACGGAGCCCAACAAAATCAGGGTTGCTCTCGAAGCTTGCTGTGAATGTGCCCCGGCTATTTGGCCCATTGAGAGGCAGTGGCCCGACAAAATCTTTAAGAGGGCGGGCAAGACGCAATAAACCAGAGCGAGAATCGGTCTGATGCTCAAGCAGGTCAGCGTCGATGCGAGCATCGGCGTTCCGGATTTCTGCTTCTGCAGCTGCCTTCATATAGGTATCTGACATCTCCAGCCATGCGTTTTTGTTCTGCTCTGCCTTTCGCCGTTGTTCTTCGGCCTCCAATTGTTTTGCTTTTGCCAGCGTTTCGGCTTTGCGGGCTTGAGCGGCCAGAACGCCGCCGACGACTGCACCGCTCACGATCAGGGCCGTGAACGCGGCTGCAACAAGTACGGCGGTACGATTTCTGCGCCAGACTTTCCTCAGCCGATAACTGAGTGACGGCGGCACGGCGTGGACTTGCTCGCCTGACAGGTACCGCTGGATGTCAGCTGAGAAGCCAATGGCTGTTTCGTAGCGTCGAGTGCGATCTTTTTCCAGAGCCTTCATGACGATCCAGTCCAGTTCGCCGCGCATCAGTGCTGAGAGTCTTACCGACTCACTGCCCCGCGTGGCCGCAATGCTCGCACTCATCCTCGAAGTGCTCAGCCGCTGACTCGGTCGTGGCGGTTCTTCGTCTCGCACTATGCGAAGCACTTCATCCAGAGCAGCCTTTCTGAGTCGTTCTGATTCAATCGGCGGGCTGCCCGCAAGCAGCTCGTAAAGCAGGACCCCGAGGGCATAGACATCAGCTCGCGTGTCAATGTCCATCGCATTAAACGTCGCTTGTTCGGGAGCCATGTATGTCGGAGTACCCACGAGTGCCCCAAAGCCGGTGTAGATCGTCTTCTCAGTCAGCTGCTGACCAATCGCTTTCGCGACTCCGAAGTCGATGACCTTCGGCACAAGCCTGTCGTCGTGTAGTTCAACAAGCACATTGGAAGGCTTGATGTCTCGATGGATGATGCCCTTCATGTGTGCGTGCTGGATTGCGAGGCAAACCGGAATGAATAATTCCAGCCTTTGTCGAGGTGTGAGTTTCCTCGCGTCGGCAAACTCGGTGATCGGGGTGCCTTTGACCAGTTCCATCACGAAATAGGGGCGACCATCTTTGGTTGTGCCGGCGTCGAGAACCCTGGCGATATTGGGGTGATCCATTACAGCGAGCGCCTGTCGTTCTGCTTCAAAGCGGCCAAGCACGCTTCTTGAGTCCATGCCGGGCTTGATCAGTTTCAGTGCCACACGACGTTTGATCGGTGTCTGCTGATCCGCGACCCAGACTTCACCCATTCCGCCTTCGCCAATTCGTTCAAGAAGCTTATATGGGCCCACACGATCGCCGGCGGAGACGGTTGCTGCGGCATTTTCAGATTGCCCGAGGGCGATTGACGGTTCGAGGAACTGCCCCAGCTGTGGCTGAGCCGCCAGCAAGGTCTCGACCTGCCTGCGCAAGTCTTCATCCTGGTCACAGGCCGCATCCGGAAAAGTGGCCCGCAACTTCGGATCAGGCTGTGCGACAGCCGCCAGAAATACTTCTTCAACTCGCGAAATGTGGCTCATAATCGTCGTCCCCAGGGTTGATTGGCAGCCTGACAACCACAATGCGAGGAACCGCAAAGAATCCCCTCGGGATTTTTCAGAAATCACTTCGGAACATGCCAAAAGTCTGTGATGCCGAAAGAATGTCGGTCAGGATGTGAGGCGTTTGAGGGCCAAACAACCCGAGAGCAGGAAACATCAGCGCAAAGACAAACCCGGCTCAGTTTAGACAGGCAAATCGGAGGCCGGGCTTTACCCGCGCGAGGATGGCCATGGATTCAGGTTCAGTGCTGAGTGTCGTGCTGCCCGCGCGGATGGCTGCTATTTCTGCTTCGCGGTGAGCTGTTGTGTGGTGAGCTGCAGTTCGCCAAGGTCGAGGGTGCCTGTGGCGGGGATGGTGAGCAGCAGGCCGCCGCGGTCGAGCGTTTCGGGGGTGTTGCTGCGAATCCAGCCGGGGATGTTTTGGGGGCGTTCATGCCAGAAGCGAAACCGCCATTCGCCGGCGGGCAGCAGGGGCAGTTCCAGTTGTCCGTCGGTGTCCGAGACGGCCGCATAGGGGTGATCGAGCACAACCAGCCAGGCTCGCATCCAGCTGTGAATGCTGCAGTCGACTCGAACCGGCAGCGTTTCGGCTTTACGGATGATGCGTTCTGAGGGTGTGCCGGCGGGGATGACTTCGTTGAAGGGGGTGGAGCGTTTCAGGAAGGCGGCGGCGTTGTGTACGACGGGGTCGTTGTTCAGCAGCTGCAGCGGCTGTCCGGTCTGCAAACACAGGACTCGCGGTTCAAACCGACAGCCTCGATTGTCCAGCATGGCCGGCTGCAGTGGCTGCTGCCGCCGGGGGTGAACGGGGACGGGTGTTTTTGCTTCAAGCCAGACAATCAGATTACGAATACCGCGATTCTTTGGATTGACGGTCAGGGATTCATCGACCAGTCCGACGGTTCCGCAGACTTCGGCATCGCGTTCAATTTGCAGCGGCTGCGATTCCGGCAGCGGGCCGGACAGCACAAAACGAGCTTTGAGCGAGCCCCAGCCGGGTTCCTGAGCACGGGCAACAGCAGGAATGGAGTGCAGTGTGACCGTGGTCAGCAGCAGGGCGAGAAGAGTTCGGGAGGGGGCTGGCGGCAGGTTCATGGCAGTTTGTGTGTGGAGGGTCTGACGTGGTGTTTATGACCGGAGGTGTCAGTCAGGGTGTGTCGGGCAGCAGCAGCAGTCTGGGCCGACGGATGCGAACAGCTGGCTGCGGTGAGTCTGTGGGCGGGATGAGCAGTCCGAGCCGGCCCTGATTCAGTGCCGCCAGAGTTCCCTGGCAGAGCAGTTCACCATTCATACGGACTCGCAGGGCCTTTCCGTCGACACTGATTTCGAAGTCGTTCCAGGCATCACGAGGGACGTTGATGCTGGAATTTCGGGGCAGCAGATCGGCGCCGCCTGACAATGGGGTGACTCGCCCTGGCGCTGAGGCATCGAGTGTGAGCAGGAGTGCGGAGATCTGTGTTTCCCCGGACGCGCCGAGGAGTACAGCGAGCGAACTGGTTGAGCCGTGGACCTGCATGCGGTGAACCCAGCGGGCGGGGAGGCTGGCGGGTTCAAGGATGCCGACGGCCACTTTTTGTCGCGGGCCTGCGAGGTCGAGGCCAGTGGCGGAGAATTTCCAGAGAGAGCGGCCGCTGTCGGGCAGCTGATCAGCGGCATTTCCGCTTTGCATATATCTCAGGTCGGCAGCGCCGGAAAAATTGCGCTGGAACTGCCAGCGCCGGAGCAGTGACAGCAGGTCGGTCTGTTTGACAGCGTCGGCCTGACCATTTCCTGAGGCGAGGCTGTTTGCGAGAGATTCGGCCTGTCGCAGGCCGTCTGCCATGCCGGAGAGTCCGGAGTTGTTTCTGGGTCGTTTTGTCAGGTCGGCGGGTAATTTCAGGAGGGTGACAACATCAGCCCAGCGCTGGGCACTGGCGGCGTCGAGGGCGGCCAGCAGCAGCAGCTCGATGATGCGGTCCTGCTGGGCGGCGGCTGGAGTGCCTTTGAACTGGCTGGCGACCTGCAGGGTTTCCGTGAGTCCGGCGATGCCATAGCGTTCTTCGCGGATGCGCAGTGCTTCGAGGATGCCATCGGCGGCGACGCGTGCTTTGCTGTCGGTTTCAATGACCAGTTTCAGCAGTGCGAAGTCGTCTGGGCCGGGTGGTTGTTCGTACTGCAGTTCGAGCAGTCTGCGTACGAATTTGGGGCGACCGGTTGAAGACAGTTCTTTTTTGTATTGCTCTTTCAGGGCCGTTTCAGCTTTTTCGACGGCTGCCGGATCGGGAGTCTGAGCGGTGGCCGGGGCGGCTGAGCCAGCAGGTGCGGCACCGACAGTGACAGGAATGCGGGTACTGAGCGGAGCGGTTCCGCTGAGGCTAAGTTCGGGGATTGCGGAGGCTGCTTCGACGATAAATTCGAAGCGACTGTCGCGGGTGTTGCCGGGAACGGTCCAGGTGAAGGTGCCGGAAGCGTTATCGATCTCTGCTCCGACAACTCCCGGGGGAGCGATCAGTTTGAGTGTGAGCAGTTTGCGGAGTGCCTGGCTGGGTGCGGGGAACAGCGGGACTTTCAGGGTTTCTCCGGCGCGGGTGCGCTGTTCGGGTATGGTGGGCAGTGTAAGGGTTAGATTTTTGGGCAGCACGAGCACGGAGCGGGTGACTTTGGCAAGTACGGCAGAGCCGTCTTCATTCAGCAGTTCCATGGAGATATTGAATTTTCCGAGATCTCCCTGCTGCGGCTGCAGTAGCAGTTCGCCTTTGGTTTCGTTGAAGTTGTGGCCTGGCGGTTTGTCACCGCTGAGCCGGTACTTCATTTTTGGTTCTGGTGCCGGAATGAGATCAGACTTCCAGTTGAAGGTCTGTCCGGGTTCAAGCTGGATTGGTCCGGACTGTCCGAATTTGTATTCGACAGTTCCGGCCTGCAGTGTGACGACGAGTGCGGTGCTGGAGACGAGAGTCTGTTTGCCATTGAGTTCGAAGTGCAGTTCGACAGGGATGGAGTAGGAGGCGACTGCGAAGGCATCAGGGATTTTCCACTGGATTCGCCCGGAATCCGGATCGATGGTGACTCCGGCAGGCGTACCGTTGCCGGTTTTCCAGACAAGTTTTCCGGCTTTGGGTGGTTCTGGTGGTTTGTCTTCAAACTGGGGTATGACATCCAGATTGTCACCGGCTTTTAGGCGGAGCGGTTCTGGTGCTGCGAGGCGTGCGGTCGGGGGTGCTGTTTTCTTTTGGGGCGCAGTTTTGGCAGTGTTGCCGGTTTGAGTTTTGGCGTTTGCGGTCTGGCTGCCGGGTCGGGAGTTGCCGCGGAGGCCAACGAAGGCGGCGATGAGCAGTGTGAGTACGGTGACGGCAGCGAGTGCAATGAGTCCTGCGCTGCGTGTACGTCGGGGTCCGGAGGATTCTCCGGGTGATGATTTGCCGGAGGACGTTTTGGTGGTTGCTGATTTTCCGGGGCGAATGATGGGGATGGTTGGTGACAGTTCAAAACCGGCGGAAGGTGTGTTGGCCAGCATCAGATCGACGGCTGCGCCGGTTTCCATGGCTTTGAGGAACTGCTGATAGCCGGGATCCTGCGATTCGGAGAAGTCTGAACGGCTGAAGGACTGCAGCAGGACAACAGTTTCGGCACCGGGCTGGCTGGCGGCCAGTTTTTTGAGGCTGTCGACAGTGAGTGGTGCGCACCAGGGCTGCAGTGCGGCGGCGACTTCTGCGGGTGTCTGAAAGCGTTCCTGGGGATCGCGGCGAGTCATTTTCTGTACGAGCAGATCAATGGGCTCAGCCAGTTCGGGTCGGAGTGAGCTGGCTGGCGGGACATCTCGCGAGCACCGCGCCATCAGGACCTGCAGCGGATTTTCACCGGGGAACGGGACTTTGCCTGTGAGCAGTCTGAAAAGTGTACAGCCCAGGCTGTAGATATCGGACCGGATATCGACAGTGGCGGTATTCCAGCCTTGTTCGGGAGACATGTAGTCGGGCGTTCCCATGACCTGACCGGCGCGAGTTACGGCGGTACGTTCTTCATCGTCTTCGCTAAGCCGTACAAGTCCCATGTCCATGATTTTGACAACGCCGGTGTTGTCGCTGGTCCAGTCAATCATGAGGTTGGCGGGTTTGATGTCCCGATGAACCATTTTTTGTTCGTGAGCGTGCTGCAGTCCGAGTGCGGCCTGGCGGGCGATTTCGCAGGCGACGGAAGCCGGCAGCGTGGAGACTTTTTGGAGGATATTGTCGAGCTGATCACCATTGACGAATTCCATGACCATGAAGTCAATTTTGCCGACGCGACCGGCATCAATGGTGCGAACCACCCACGGGCAGTTCAGCCGCGATGACGCGCGGATTTCACGGCGGAAACGATTGACCAGGTTTTGGTTGGACGACAGTTTGCGGGACATGACTTTGACGGCGACGATGGAAGAGTCGCGGCTGTCGATGGCCTTGAAGACGTGACCCATGCCGCCCTTGCCGATGGCTTCCAGCAGTTTGTAGTGCTGCAGCACGAAGCCGGTTTGTCCTTTCAGCAGCTGAGCAGCCTGCCAGGAAGTCAGCAGGCCCTGTCGGACCAGTTCAGCGCCCAGTGCATCAGCGGCTTCACGTTCGTGGGACAGTGCCAGCGCAACACCCAGCTGAGCGGTCGACATCAGACCGCTTTTTCGCAGGAGTGTCATGAAGTCGGTGGACAGCATGCTGGCCGGGTTCCGGTTGCGACGAGGGGGTTTGGATGAGTGTTGAAGGTGGAGGCTGACGGGCCTGGTGCAGCAAGGGTGCAGGCCATTCGGGGCCTGTGATCCGCAGCGAATTGTGTGACAGGAGCTGTGTTTTTTACTAAGAATTCAGATTGAAATGAAACCCAGGTGGGGAAATTCCCTGCAGGAGCGGGGGATTTGTGGGCGGGAAACGATGGCGACGGAAGTCGCTTTGCGGGCTGCTTAGTGCGTGAAAAATCCGAGATTTTCGCGTTTGGGCGGGTTGCTCGGGCGACCGTTGACGAGATGACTTGCCGGTAAAAGACATTAGAATTCTGTGTGGATGTTGTGGTTCAGTGGTGAGTTAAGGGGGCGGGGCAATGAAGTCTGGCTGGCTGGGCAATTGTCGGGAAGCGGGCTGTGATCGGGCAGCAGCAGACCGCAGGTTTTGTCTGTTGTTGTTGGCGATTTTGCTGTCCATGGTGCAGCCGGTGCTGCTGTTCGCCCAGCAGCCGCTGACGTGGGATCTGGTGCATGGTCGTGAGCGTCTGGATGTGGGTGTGCGTCGTCCGGTGGAGCGACAGTGGCTGGACGAGCAGACGTGGCTGCAGAAGGTGAGTGAGGGCTGGCTGCAGACGGATGCGGCGACGGGAGCTGAGCGTCCGTGGTATGACGTGAAGCAGGTGTCGGGAGTTCTGCAGGCAGCGGGGCTGGCGGCGGAGGAAGCTGAGCGGGCGGCTCGAGGCGACTGGCTGGCCCTGCAGCCGCAGCGGCAGCTGGCGGCGGTGCTGTTCGGTGAGCGTCTGCTGCAGGTGCATCTGCAGACGCTGGTCGTTCGGGAAGTCCGCGGCGTGCCTCAGAGTCCGGAGCTGGCGGAGTTTAATTCGAGTGGTGACCGTCTGGCGTTTGTCAGCGGCAACGAGCTGTGGGCGGCAGATTTTGCCAGCGGTGCCTGCCGACAGCTGACGACGGGTGCGGGAGGTGCAGTCCGCAATGGTCGGGCTGACTGGGTGTATTTCGAAGAGGTTTATGACCGCAGCTGGAAGGCGTGGAAGTGGAGTCCTGATGGTTCGGCGATTGCCTTTATGCAGTTTGATGATACAGCGGTGCCGCTGTATCAGATCAGCGACCATGCGGCTGTGCAGCAGACATTTGAACGTGAGCATTATCCGAAGGCCGGTGAGACAAATCCGCTGGTAAGGCTGGGGATTGTGGAGGTGTCTGACGGGGCAATTGTGTGGGTCAGCACGTCAGCGTTTGATCCGCAGGATTTTGTGCTGACGCATTTCTGCTGGCGACCGGGCAGTGACGGGCTCTGCTGGTATGCTCAGAATCGAACTCAGACCTGGCTGGACGTCATGCTGACACCGCGAGCAGGCGGTGAAAATCGGCGCCTGCTGCGGGATGAGACAGGTGCGTGGGTTGACAATCCCGGTGATCCGCTGTTTCTGAATGACGGCAGCCTGCTGATCTGCAGCGAACGCAGTGGTTACAGGCATGTGTATCGGGTATCGGCTGACGGCTCACAGATGAAAGCAGTGACTGCCGGCCCGTGGGAGGTACGGACAGTGCTGGGGCTGGCGGGTGATCAGTCATCACTGCTGATTTCCGCAACGAAAGATTCGCCGATTGCGGAGAGTGTTTACCGAGTATCGCTGCAGGGGGTGCCTGGTGAGGCTGAGCGGCTGACTGCTGAGCCTGGCCAGCATAATGTCGTGCCTGCACCGCAGGGAACGTGGCTGCTGGATGAGCACAGCAGTCTGCAGCGACCGAGCCAGACTGTGCTGAGGAAAGGTGACGGGAGTGTGGTGCGGGTACTGTCCGAGGGGCAGCCACTGCCGCGGGACAAGTATCGGTTTGGTGCGGTGGAGCTGCGGCAGCTGCCGATGGCGGATGGTACTGAAACAGCCGCCATTTTTGTGTTGCCGCCGAATTTTGACCCGGCACGACGTTATCCGATCTGGCTGCGGACGTACGCCGGTCCTCACAGACCGCAGGTGCGCGATCTTTGGAATCCGCGACTGCCGGATCACCTGCTGGCGAACCATGACATTGTGGTGATCACTTTTGATCCTCGCAGTGCCAGCGGGTACAGCGCTGCGAGTGCCTGGAAGGCGTGGCGGCAGCTGGGTGTGGAGGAGACAAAGGATCTGGTGGCGGTGTGTGACTGGCTGCAGCAGCAGCCGTGGGCAGATGCGTCAAGGATTGGTTTGAGCGGGCACAGCTATGGTGGCTATTTCACGGCCTGGGCAATGACTCATACGAACCGAATTTCTGCGGGCATCGCCGGGGCTCCTGTGACAGACTGGCGTCACTATGATTCGATCTACACAGAACGCTTCATGGGGACTCCGGCGGACAACCCGGAAGGCTATCGGCGAGCATCGGTGACTGAGGCGGCTGCTGCGCTGCAGGGACGACTGCTGGTGGTGCACGGGATGCTGGATGACAATGTGCACCCCGAGAACACACTGGAGCTGGTGCACAGGCTGCAGCAGGCTGAGCGGCAGTTTGAGCTGATGTTGTATCCGACGGCGCGGCATCCGATTGTCAACAGCCATTACAGCCGGCTGACATTCAACTTCATTGTGCGGGCGATGGGCCGACCCGAGGCTGCGGTGGAGCCGTGAGAGTTGATGCAGGGGGGCCGTGAATGCGGGCGAGGTCAGCGGGTGGGATCGGTGCTGGTCTGGCCGTTGCTGCCGGATGAGAAACGACGTGACTTGCCGGTGAGCAGTTCCATGGTTGCGTCGTGTCGATAGCCGGGGTTGACATCGTGCAGGCTGCGGCTGAAGGGGATGGAGCGATAGATGCGGCGGTAGGCGGCGGATGAAACGAGGGCAGCTTCCACACGGGCAGCTTCCACGCGGGCAGCATCTTCGGTGGGTTTGGCTGTGGAATTTTTGGCTGTGGATTTTTTGGGTGCGGGGGCTTTGGCGGCCGGGATGATCTGGATGCTGTCCGGTTTGGCGGCTTTGGGTTTGGCCTGCGGTTTTTCGTCAGCGAACGCCGGGGCATTGGTGGCGAGGGCAGCGATGGCGAGGAGTGTGAGTGCTGACCGTGAGATGCGATGTTGCAGAGGGAATGAAAGTGGTGAAAACAGAGACATTTGAGACATCCTGTTGTTGCCGCTGGGGTACAGATGATGCGGGCTTGCATCAGCCGGTGTGTTTTTGCAACAGGATGTTAATTTGGGTAATCTGGGGTATCTGAGTCAAGGTTTTTTGTGAAGAAAGGTGGTTCAGCGAGGTTTTTCTCCGAGGTAGACGGTGGCGATGCCACCGGTGAGCGGGTGGAAGGAGGTGTGTGAGAGGCCGGCTTCTTCCATGAGTCCGGTGAGTTCTGAGCCGGAGGGAAATTCGGAGACGGACTGTGGCAGGTATTCGTAGGCGGCCTGTCGATTACGGACGAGCAGTTGTCCGATGCGTGGCAGGATATTGCGGAAGTACCACTGGTAGAGTCTGCTGAGGAGTTTGTTGGAGGGCAGTGAGAATTCGAGGACGAGGACTTTTCCGCCGGGCTGGCAGACTCGAGTCATTTCCCGAAGTCCGGCGATGGTGCTGGCGACGTTTCTGAGTCCGAAGGCGACGGAGACGACCTGGAAGGAATTTTCGGGGAACGGCAGTGCGAGGGTATCCGCTTCGAGGAAGGTGACCTGCCGACTGTCTCGTTTTTGTTCAGCCAGCTGCAGCATTCCGAGTGTGAAATCGGTGGCGTAGACGTGAGCGGCGGGGTTGAGTTTTTTGCGGAAGGCGAAGGCCAGGTCACCGGTGCCGGTGCAGACATCGAGGATGGGAGCGGAGCTGAGTTTTCCGGCCAGTCGAACGGCTTTCCAGCGCCAGTAGATGTCCGTGCCCATGGACAGGAAGTGGTTCATGAAATCGTAGCGGCCGGCGATTTCGCCGAACATCTGGCGGATGCGGGAACCGGATTTGTCAACGGGCATGTGGGGGGGCTCAAGGGATAAAAAACGGGGACGTAGCGATGGGCTGTGATTGCGGTAATGTTAGTAATGAGGGGACTAGCTTGAAAGGAACCGCTGCGGGTGGTGTCGGATTAACGGTTGAGTTCAGTGAATCCCTTCGTCATCGCGTGAGAGGAGGCAGAGGTCGCTGCCGATCTGAAAATCGCGGCAGGCCTGTGGTCGGAGGTGGTAGTGGCGGCATTTGAGTGTCAGCGGATCGAGCCAGACGCAGGGGAGCAGGTCGAAATGCTGATCGTCGCGGATTCTCTGGCGGACGGGCTCGAGGAGTTCCTCAGGGACGTTGAGAGCGGCTTCTTCGCCGGGCTGGAAAGGGGGAACGGGCGTGCGTCGGCAGCAGGCGGCGCAGTTATCGCAGGATGTGGGGAGTGGTGTGAGGAGTGACATGCGGGCTGGCAGTCGTGGTGGAATCGGGTGGAGGATTCAGGGTGATCAGGGTGAGTGGTCGGTATTTGGGGGGGCGGAGCGGATGGCGTGGAGCAGCTGCTGGAGTGCTGCTGCGGAGGTGCGGCTGGAGGAGAGGGAGCTGTGTCCGGGGATGCCGAAGTGGAGGCTGCGGTGGTGCGGTGCTGGTGGTGGTTCGATGATTTCGCGGACTGCGGCGTGTATTTCGGGGCAGCCGGTGAGTTGCAGGACGGAGGCGACATTAGTGGCTCGAATGCCGCCTGCGGGCAGGATCTGGATTTTGCCGGCGGCCTGCTGATTGAGTGTTTGCAGTACGGGGGCTCCGGCGAGTGCGGTCTGGCAGCCACCGCTGGTGAGTATGGTCTGGAAGCCGAGTTCGATGATTTGTGAGAGTGCAGTGGTGAGGCAGGCGGCGACATCGAAGGCGCGGTGGAAGACGAGGTGGGTGTTGGGCAGTCGTTTGCGGAGGAGCTGGCAGGTGTTGGCATCAACGGAGCCGCTGGCGGTGAGGAAGCCGATGGCGATCCCGTCGGCTCCGTGCTGCACCAGCAGTTCGGCGTCGAGCAGCATGGTTTGAATTTCGGCGTGAGAGTAGCAGAAGTCACCTTCGCGGGGTCGGACCATGGCGATGATTTTCCCGCTGTAGGCTTTGCGGGCTTGCAGGAGGAGGGCGAGTGACGGCGTGAGTCCTCCGAGCGCGATGGCGGAGTTGAGTTCGATGCGTGGGACGTTGTTTTTTTGGGCGAGCAGGACATCATCGATGCCTCCGACGCAGAGTTCGAGCATGGCAGTGATCCGGTGTTCGGTGTTCGGTGTTCGGTGGGCGTTTTTCGAGTACGAGTACGAGTACCGTTTCACTGAGTACGAGTACGAGGGGATTTGGGGGTGTTGTTTTTTGGTTTTTTCGTACTCGTACTCAGTCCGCCCTGGCGGACGGTACTCGTACTCGTACTCGATTTTACCCGTACCTTGCGGGAGTTCACTTTACGGTGTTCGGTGTTCGGTGTTCGGCGGTTGAGGGGGCGGGGGGGGGGGGGGGGTTTTTTCTTTTGGGCCCTGGTTTGTGACTTTTGTTGTTTGTAAAGGAGGTTAGTGGATTGGTGGCGGGGGTT
>JBJTPZ010000293.1:0-6456 GCA_046075365.1 Planctomycetaceae bacterium | reverse complement strand
TCTGTGTCGGCAACACGCTGCAACAGCAAAAGAAGACGGTCAGAGAATCGGCAGGGGATAACGAATCTGCAACCAACCAGGCAGAATCTGCCGGTTGCAGTGATCGTCCGGTGCATCCGCACGTTCCGACTTTGGAATTGTGGCCAGCAAACCAAAAGAACGCGGACTTCGTGCCATCCAGGCAACTGCGCACCAGTTTCAGGCAGCAAAAAACGAAAGCCACATCCTGTTAATCACGCCCTCGCTGCCCCACGCAAAACTAGTGAGGCGGCAAAGCGGCAGCAATTCCGCGTTTCTCGATCCGATCAGTTTTACCGATAGCGCCGTCCGTTCTGAGGATCCTGACTGTGAGGTGAATTGGTTGACAAAAGTGGGCGTCTGCTGCGATTTCGCACCAGCGATCGCTCATCCGCGTTGCCACAAGTCCACAGGTCTTCTGATTCAGGCGGATTGTGACCGGAAACTGTTGACGCAAAACAACATGCATGTTGCCTGTACGTAGCAACACTCACCCTGCGGCGACCAAACACAACTCCGGCAATCTCCGCCATTCAAAGCGAACTACTAGCGAAAAACAGCCGATCACCACAATACCAAACGCCGGCGAACGCCATTTCCCGGCTTTCACTACAGTTCAGCTCTGCAGTCTCGACGTCGGTGAATCCTCCGCTTTCCACCGGTTGCTGTTGCTCAGCAGCAAGTTCCCGCTACTGTGATTAATAATGCACTTCCCCCAGTTCCGCTCACACCCCGCCTCGGATTGTCGCCATGCTACGCTCAGTGCCGGCCACTGGCCTCTCCCTCATCTTCGTACTGCTGATCCACGGCACCCAGGCCCCCGCACAAAACGCTGCCGATCCTGCTGAACTGTTTGAAAAAAAAATCCGGCCACTGCTGCTGGAAAAATGCATCGAATGCCACGGCCCCACCAAACAGGAACACCAGGTGCGACTCGACCGTCGCTCCGATGTACTCAGCGGTTCCGCCTCAGAGATCCCGCTCGTTGTCCCCGGTAAACCCCAGGACAGTCGGCTCTGGCAGGTCCTGCAGCACGCAGAAAACGATATCCGCATGCCCTCCAGCGGAAAACTCGATCAGGACAGCCTGGCAGCTGTCCAGCTCTGGATCATCGAGGGTGCTCACTGGCCCGAAACTGCCAGCCTCGAAGCTGATGCCATCGCCCGACTGCAGCGCTGGCGACAGCACTGGGCCTTTCAGCCTGTCAGTCGCCCCGATGTCAGCAAAAAACCACCAGAGATTCAAACTGTCGACTGGCTCATTGACCAGCAGCTGCAGCCCGCCGGACTGACTCGCTCACCTCAGGCACCCGCCGCAATACTCGTTCGCCGGCTCGCGTTTGCCATTACCGGACTGCCACCAGAACTCAGCGATCTGCAGCAGGCCCGGACTGCAGCAGATGCTCACAACCTCGACCTGTGGCTCTCCGAATATACCGACCGCCTGCTCGCCACACCCCAGTACGGTGAACGCTGGGGACGCTACTGGCTGGATGTCGCCCGTTACGCTGACACCAAAGGATATGTGTTCACCGAAAATCGGGAATATGCCGATGCATGGCGCTATCGGGAATGGGTGATTCGATCACTCAACAACGATCAGCCCTTCGATCAGTTCATTCAGCAGCAGCTGGCCGCCGATCGCATGCCCGGAGCCGACGACCCAACACAGCTCGCCGCCATGGGATTCCTCACCCTCGGTCGCAGATTCCTCAACAACTCACACGATATCATCGATGACCGCATCGACCTCGTCACTCGAGGACTCATGGGACTGACCGTCTCCTGCGCACGCTGCCATGACCACAAATATGACCCCGTCAGCCAGGCCGACTACTACAGTCTCTACGGCGTCTTCGCCTCCTCCGAAGAACCCGGCGGCGAACCCTCACCACTCAGACTTGTCGATCGAGCTCAGCCGGTCGAACCTGTCATTTTTCTCCGCGGCAGCCCCGGCAATCGCGGACCCGCAGTACCCCGACGCTTCCTCTCCGCACTCTCAGCACCCGATGCTGCAACATGGCAAAATGGCAGCGGACGTCTGGAACTGGCACAGGCCATCACCAGCACCTCCAATCCGCTGACCGCCCGCGTCACAGTCAATCGCATCTGGATGCACCTGTTCGGCACCGGACTCGTCGATACACCAGGGGACTTTGGAGTCCGTACGGAACGCCCCCGACATGCCGAACTGCTGGATTGGCTGTCCCACGAATTCATGGCAAATGGCTGGTCCCGCAAAACACTCCTGAAAACCATACTCCAGTCCCAAACATGGCGCCAAAGCTCTGACCGACAGCCCGCCGCAGAACATGTCGATCCCGAAAACCGCCTGTTCGCTCGCATGAATCGACTGCGACTCGATTTTGAAGCCCAGCGAGACTCCGTCCTGGCAGCTTCCGGACAACTTGACCTCACCGTCGGCGGACCCTCAGCTGACCTCGCAAATGACCCCGCCGTCAAACGCCGCGCCGTCTATGCACGCATCGATCGACAAAACCTGCCCGGCATTTTTCGAACCTTCGATCTGGCCAGCCCGGATGCCCACGCACCAAGACGCTACCAGACCACCATCCCCCAGCAGGCCCTGTTCTACCTCAACAACCCGTTCGTTCTCAATCAGGCCGGCGAAATTGCTCGACTCTCGGCAGACACCCCCGACAACCGCATCCAGGAAATCTTTCGCCGCACACTCCGCCGCAATCCATCCGGCACAGAACTCACTGCCTGCCAGCAGTTTCTCCAGACTGTCACCCAACAACAGCAGGATGACCAAATCGGAGGCTGGCTGCTCGGCTGGGGCTCACTCTCACAACAAGGCACCACACTCGACAACTTCCAGTCACTCACCGTCGTTCGTGAAGGCCGATTGCAGGGCGGCGAACAGCTGCCCGATCCAAACCTCGGCTGGGTCTTCCTCAATCGCAACGGCGGACACCCAGGAAATGACCTCAGGCACTGTGCGGTACGCCGCTGGACTGCAGATAATGACTGCCGAGTGCTGCTGCACGGAGTCCTCACGCATTCGTCAGATCAGGGGGATGGAGTGCGCCTGCAGGTGCTCACAAACAACGGCACTCTGCTGGCCGAAACCGTCGCCACCAACGGAACACAGACCGTCGCCGCCGCCGGAATTCAGCTGCAGACAGGACAAACCGTCGACTTCGTCGTTGACTGCCGCAGCAATTCCGGCCACGACTCCTTCCGCTCCAAATTCATCATCACACAGACCGTCCCCGGTCAGCCCGCACGCATCTGGAACTCCGAACAGGACTTTCGCGAAACACCGACCCCTCGGCTCGATCCATGGGCACAGCTCGCCCAAACTCTGCTGCTCACAAACGAATTCTCCTTCATCGACTAATCACAAAGACTGCACCATGGCCGCATCAATCCCAATTCCATTCGTCAATACAGACCAGTCACCCGTCGTTGTCGGACGAAGGGGCATGCTGGAACGCTGCGGTATGGGCTTCGGCGGACTCGCACTGGCCGACCTGCTGCAACAGGCCCAGGCCGGCGAACCACTCAACCCCATGGCTCCCCGACAGCCACAGTTTCCGTCTCGAGTAAAGCATGTGATCCACCTGTTCATGAACGGCGGACCATCGCACGTCGACACCTTTGACTGGAAACCCGAACTGCAGCGCCGCGGCGGCGAAAAAATCGCCAACGGAAACCTCGCAACCGAACGCCCCACCGGCGCACTCTACCCGTCTCCATGGAGATTCCGCCCCTGTGGCGAAAGCGGACTTATGGTCAGCGACCTGTTCCGCAAAACCTCCGCACACGCCGATGACCTCTGCGTCATCCGCTCCATGCACGCGGATGTCCCCAATCACGAACCCTCCCTCATGCTCATGAACTGCGGCGATGCCCGGCTCGTTCGACCCAGCATGGGCTCCTGGCTCACATGGGGACTGGGAACCGAAAACCAAAACCTGCCAGGGTTCGTCGCCATGTGCCCCGGTGGCTACCCGATTCAGGAATCACAAAACTGGCAGGCCGGATTTCTCCCCGGCATCTTCCAGGGAACCTACGTCGATACCAACCACACCGATCTCGAAAAACTTATCGAAAATGTCCGCAATGATCGGATCAGCAGCAATGACCAGTCGCAGCAGCTGCAGCTGCTGAGACTGCTGAATCAGCAGCACCTCACACAACGCTCCGGTGACGCTCAGCTGGAATCACGCATTCAGTCGTTCGAACTGGCCTTTCGGATGCAAACCGATGCCGCCGACGCCTTCGACGTGTCCCGCGAACCCAAACACATCCAGCAGATGTACGGTGAAGGAGTCCAGGCGCGACAAATTCTGATCGCCCGCAGGCTCGTCGAACGCGGCGTCCGGTTTGTACAGGTCTGGCACGGCCAGGGACAGCCATGGGACAATCATGACGATATCGAAGTCAACCACGCTCGACTCGCACGACAGTGCGATCAGGCCATCGCCGCTCTCCTCACAGATCTCAAACAACGCGGATTACTCGAAGAAACTCTCGTCATCTGGGGCGGAGAATTCGGACGCACACCCACTGTCGAACTGCCCACAAAAGGTGCCAATGCAGGCAAAATCAACGGGCGAGACCACAACCACTGGGGCTTTACCATGTGGCTGGCCGGTGGCGGTGTCCGAGGTGGCTATGCACACGGCGCCACCGATGAATTCGGATTCAAAGCCGTTGAAAAACCCGTGCACGTCCACGACCTGCACGCCACACTCCTCAAACTCATCGGCTTCGACCACGAAAAATTCACCTTCCGCTACGCCGGTCGAGACTTTCGACTCACCGATGTCCACGGGCGAGTCGTTGAAGAATTAATTGCCTGAGCCTCAGCTGGCAAATGTGCGATCCAGAAATGGACCCACCAGACCCGCCAGCGGTGGCAAATCAATCAAAAACGAATCATGGCCAAACGGACACCGCAACTCAAGAAAACTCACGTGCCGCCGAATCTTCAAAAGTGCTGACACCAGCTCGCGACTCTGACTCGTCGGAAACAACCAGTCCGTGTCATACGACGCCACAAAAAAACGACAGCGTGACTGCTCAAGAGCCTCAGCCAGTGACCCAAAACCCTCCGCCAGATCATAGTAGTCCATCATCCGAGTCAGATACAGATAGCTGTTCGCATCGAATCGCTGCACAAATCGCTTGCCCTGATAGTGCAGGTAACTCTCAATCTGAAACTCCGTCTCCTTCTGCATGCTGAAAGCAAACTTCTCACTGTTCTGCAGACGACGACCAAACTTCAGCTCAATCGAGTTCTCAGACAAATAGGTAATGTGAGCCACCATCCGAGCCAGCGCCAAACCATACCGCGGCCCCTCTGAGTCGTAATACTCGCCGTTGCTGAAACCCGGATCCGCGTAAATCGCACGACGACCGACAGCATTGAATGCAATCCCCTGCGCCGTCAGCCGCGGTGCCGACGCCAGCACCACAGCCGCCCGTACCTGCTCAGGAAATCGCACAGCCCACTCCAGCACCTGCATCCCGCCAAGACTGCCACCCACAACACCCAGTAACTGCGATATCCCCAATGCACGCACCAGCTCCGCGTGCACACTCACTACATCACGAATCGTTAAAAACGGAAAATTCAGACAATAACGACGACCAGTCTCCGGATTCACTGAGCCAGGTCCCGTCGTTCCCTGACAGCCACCGAGCACGTTCGCGCAGATCACAAAATACTTGTCCGTATCCAGACCCCGACCACTGCCAATAAATCCGTCCCACCAGCCAGCCTTGCGATCCTCCGGACTGTGCCAGCCGGCCGCATGCGCGTCACCCGTCAGCGCATGACACACAAAAATCGCATTGCTCCTGTCAGCGTTCAGCTGCCCGTACGTCTCATAAGCCACCGTAATCGGACCCAAATCCTCACCACTGGACATCCGCAGCGAATCTGGCGGCTCAAACAACTGCAAAAAACAAGTCTCCGTGCGGCCCACAGAGCCCGCATTCACAAAAGATCGCTCCAGTTCCAGATCACCCATGACAGACACCCACGCAAATGCCAGTGTTCAACTCTGCCGAAATTGACGGATGCGCTCCACAACAACACCGCCGCTCTTCCACTCGTCAACACTCACACCACTTACCCGGAACACACACGGCCATTTCTGCCGATTGTCACGTAAAGCCAGTTATCCGACCAATACTTCCTGTTCACACTTCCTTACTTCGCCACCACCCGGGCTGCCACGAAGGCTGCCGCCAGACACCCGGTCCAAAACCGACAACACTTGTCCATCCAATTGTATCAGTCCTGACGATCACACCAAATTACACGTTATTTCAGAAAGTTCCCGCGAACATCTTCGGCACTTGCCCTCGTAAAAATGGCGAACTCAGGGATTCTGGCAGAAATTTAGGCAACATTGCCGAATTTCAGGCAGGCTGACAGTTTCCCGCGGCCCTTCACATGGTC
>JBJTPZ010000292.1:0-2472 GCA_046075365.1 Planctomycetaceae bacterium | reverse complement strand
GATCACTGATCACTTTGCCTTGTTCTGCTGGAGACGGATGCGCATGTCGCTGGTGCTGGGAATTTCAGCCTTCTACCACGACAGCGCGGCGGCGTTGCTGCAGGACGGACGAATTGTGGCTGCAGCTCAGCAGGAACGGTTTAGTCGGATTCGTCATGATGCCGGGTTTCCCGCGGAAGCGATCGAATATTGTTTGCGGCAGGCTGGTGCCACGTCGGGGGATGTCGATTATGTGGCGTTCTACGAAAAGCCCCTGCTGAAGTTTGATCGACTGCTGGAGACATGGCTGGCGTTTGCGCCCTGGGGTTTCCGCAGTTTCCTGCAGGCGGTGCCGGTCTGGCTAAAAGAAAAGCTGCATCAGCAGCGGTGTCTGCGACAGGCCTTTGCGGGCAGGTCGGTGCGGTTTGTGTTTCCCGAACACCATGAAAGTCATGCTGCCAGCGCGTTTTTCCCCAGTCCGTTTGCTGAAGCCGCGGTACTGACACTGGACGGAGTGGGTGAGTGGTGTACTTCGTCCTGGGGGATTGGGCGTGATACTCGCATCGAACTGAAGCAGCAGCTTTCATTTCCGCATTCGCTGGGTTTGCTGTATTCAGCATTCACTTTTCATTGTGGTTTCAAAGTCAACAGCGGGGAATACAAGCTGATGGGGCTGGCGCCGTATGGGCAGCCGGTTTACCGTGATTTGATTCTGCGGCATCTGCTGCAGCTGCGTGATGACGGCAGTTTCCGCATGGACATGCGGTATTTCAATTACTGCCAGGGACTGACGATGACCAGTGCTGCGTTCAGTCGTCTGTTTCGGCTGCCGCCACGGGCCCCCGAATCACAGCTGACGCAGCAGTACTGTGACCTTGCCGCCAGTGTGCAGGCGGTGACTGAAGAGGTTGTGTTGCGGATGGCTCGGCATGTCCACGCTGTGACCGGGCTGGCAAGACTGGTGCTGGCGGGTGGAGTGGCGCTGAATTGTGTGGCCAACGGTCGGCTGCTGCGGGAGGGGCCATTTGACGAGCTGTGGGTGCAGCCGGCGGCTGGTGACGCCGGCGGTGCGTTGGGAGCCGCCTGTTTTGTCAGTCATCAGCTGCTGCGACAGCCGCGGGAAGTCACTGCGGGCGATCGGCAGCACGGCAGTTTGCTGGGGCCGCAGTTTAGTGCTGCCGAGGTGCAGCGGGATCTGCAGCGCATCGGTGCCGTCTGGACTCATTATGCAGAGACAACGGGGTTGCTGCAGCGGGTTGCTGAGCTGCTGGCGGACGGCAAGGTTGTGGGCTGGTTTCAGGGGCGGATGGAATTTGGTCCGCGGGCTCTGGGAGCCCGCAGTATTCTTGGTGATGCGCGCTGTCCCGCCATGCAGCGTGTGATGAATCAGAAGATCAAGTTTCGTGAAAGTTTTCGACCGTTTGCTCCGGTGGTGACTCGGGAAGCCGCAGCAGACTGGTTTGAACTGGATGCTCGTCACGAAAGCCCCTACATGCTGCTGGTGGCTGCAGTGCGTGAATGTCATCGGCGTGCCTTGTCTGCTGAAAGCGAGGCAGTGATGCGGGGAGCTGCGGATTTGTGCGAGCGGGCAGCGGTGGTTCGTTCCACAATCCCGGCAGTGACTCACGTGGATAATTCCGCCCGGCTGCAGACAGTGGATCGCGACCGGAATCCTCGTCTGCACAGTTTGCTGCGTGAATTTGAGCGGCAGACGGGCTGTCCGCTGCTGGTGAACACCAGTTTTAACGTGCGTGGTGAACCGATTGTCTGCACTGTGGACGACGCCTGGCGATGCTTTCAGGCGACCGATATGGATGTTCTGGTGGTGGAAGACTGTGTGATGCTGAAGAGTCAGAACCGTGTTGCGGAAGCATCAGACCGCAGCAGCTATCTTGCGCGGTACGGCGTTGACTAGCCGCGGCGAATCGAGCGTTGTTTTGACCGCCGCAGGGGCACGGACCAGCGGGCTTGATCAGCGGCAGAGTTGTCAGTGGTCAGGCGAGCCGCGGACGGGAGTCCGCGGGTGTGTGATTCGGCAGCCGGAGTGGTTTTTCGATTACGAGCACGAGCACGAGCACGAGCAACAGGGGTGTTTCGAACCGCTGGTGACCGCTGATGACGGGGCTTTTTGCGACTGCCGATCAGTTCTGTCCTCATGTAGCTCGGGCTTTCCAGCCCGAGATCTGCCCTTGCGTTTTTTCGAACCGCTGATGAACGCTGATACAGGGGCCACAGGCGAGCCGCGGACGGGAGTCCGCGGGTGTGTGTACTGTGGTAAAGTGCAACAGCACCCCTCGCCCCTGGAAGGGGAGAGGGGCTGGGGGTGAGGGGTGAGCGGATGATTTCCCCCACCCGGTAGCGGCTTACGCATGGGAACCTGGCCGACGACTTGCCTCACGGGAAGCAAAGTGATCAGTGATCAGGCGAGCCGCGGACGGGAGTCCGCGGGTGTGTGTGTGTGTACGTTCCGCGTCGCCTGAAGTCCACCTTCCG
>JBJTPZ010000291.1:0-7603 GCA_046075365.1 Planctomycetaceae bacterium | reverse complement strand
ACCGCAGGCGTTTGCTGTGAAGTCGCCGAATGCGGGCGTCTCGTGGCCGTGGCAATGGGTGTTTCCGGCGCGGGACATTTCACGCGACCCTCGCAGTGGAATCATTCGCCGTCATCATGTCCTGGAGGACGGATTGCAGCGAGCCGTAAAGCGGGCCATCCAGCTTGCCAGATTAAACAAGCCTGCCAGTTGTCACACCTTTCGGCACAGCTTTGCTACGCATCTTCTTGAGTCAGGAGCCGATATTCGAAGTGTTCAGGAACTCCTGGGCCACAGCGATGTGAGCACCACACAAATCTACACTCACGTAATGGCCAAGCCGGGCCTGGGAATTCGAAGTCCCCTCGACATGTAGAGAATTGTGGACTGCTGTTTTCGTGCGATTTTCAGCATGCGCTCGATATGCATAAATTCTGCATAACGGAATTGACACCTTGATTGGCGATGCCACGATGCGCCTGTGTTCTGTAGAAACTATGCATCTTGGATACAGAATGGAGGCGAGATGAGTAATACATTGAGTGCGGAGGGGTATCTTGCATTCAGGTGTTTTGGCGATCCAGATGAGCACCCAAAATCAACTGAGCAGGTTGCAGTCGAATTGCGATCGCGAGGGTTCAATGCGACGGTACCGGCACTGAACTACATGATTCGCCAGCGGAAAGTTCAACCTGACCGTGAGGGGCGAAACTACGAATGGCAGCAGGAGCATATCGAAGCTGCAGCACGAGAGTTCGGTGAGGAAGGCGCCTACAACCTCGAGGGACAGACCTTCCTGTATCTCGGCATCAATGCTGATCAATTCTACCGGGCATTCGCTGAGGCCTGGGACAGGGTCCGCGACGAATTCGGTGATGGCGTCACATCGATCAAACCGTCATTGACCGATTTTATCATTACTGTGCACCCGCCACGTGGTGATCAGGATGCATTGGTGCAGTTCACGCTTTGTGACGACTCACGAGCGAAGCTGCGCATCGACGCCCAGATGAGTCGCGGAGTTCGGGGAATTCAGATGCCGGCTGAATCCAAGCGAAGGAGCAGGAAATGACCACAGCCATCGAACCTTCCCTGATGCTGGCTGCAGCAGATGTCGAACTGATGGCCAGCGAGTGGCCACCGACCAACAGCGTCGCAGGCTACACCCGGCGGAATCAAGCGGGTGCCGCCTTTTGGTGACCTTGTGATTGATTTGGAAGGACTCGACTATCGAAAGACCCGATTCCAATTCCTGCCGACCACGACAGTAACCTTCGCGGCATCATTGGACATGGTGTCAACCTGACTTCTGTTCATCCGCTTCCACTAAACAAACAGGCGAATACCCCGCAAGGAAGTAATCGCCTGTTCGAAGTCAAAACGCGTCATCGGGCTCCGTCTCAGCCCGCGCCGTCCTCAGGAGCCTCCGGGTGAGTCCACCGCGACAGAATCGGAGACAGCGCCAGACACACGAGGCCCGATACGACCGCCACGATCATAATCTGCTTGAACACGTCGCCATAGACCATCACTGTCTGCAAAGGTCCAGGTACCACATTGTCCGCTCCGCCACCGTGCTCACCCCCGGTCAGCTGAGAAATGATGGCGGCAAGATACTGCGAAAAGGCTGTGGCGAGGAACCAGGCACCCATCACCGTACTCACCAGTACCTTCGGCGCCAGCCTTGCAATCATCGACAAACCCACCGGCGACAGGCACAGCTCGCCAGTTGTGTGCAGCACATATCCCAGCAGCAGCCACGACACACCCACCATTCCCCGAGCATCATGCTGGACGGCGCCATACCAGAATGCACCGAATCCCAGCCCCACCTGAATCAGCCCCAGGGCAAACTTCACAGCCGGTGACGGATCCAGACCGCGCGCTCCCAGCCACGACCAGATAGCCGTAAACACCAGTCCAAAGATCAAAATGCAGACGGCGTTCACCGCCTGAAATGTGCTGGCTGCCAGCTCACCGCTACGCTCAGCAACAGCCATCCCCACATTCCCCTCGTCCACCTTCCAGTCAATGACGAAGTCAAACTTTGCATCCTTGCCTTTTTCTGCCTCTGCCGCCCGCAGTTTGTCCAGCTGGTCAAGCGTAAACACCGCACCGCCGTTCGTGTAACCCAGCTGCTCCTGAGTGGGCTGCAGCTGAATGACCGAACCCACGTCGGATGCAGCCACCAGCCGCTGCACACTTGCAACACGATCCACATTGCGGTCTGCAAAATTATTCAGACTGCTGCCAGCCTGCTCGAAAAATGACCAGAACAACATCGAAAAGAATGTCAGGGTCAGCACCACAATCATCCGGTGCTGGGCAATCGTTTCCATCCTCAAAGTCTGCAGAATCAAAGAGCCAAAGGCCAAAAAACCCGTCACCGTCAGCAGCAGCCCGGCAGGCTTGCTGACCTCACCCGCAAAAATGGCAAGAATCCTGGCACCCGGAAGTGCCGAGCTGCTGATCGAATCAACCGTTTGCTCACTCACCAGCTGCAGCGGCTGCGGCAAAATCACCTTGAACCCGGACACGAATAAAGCCACCACCGGAATCGCCAGCACGACACCGCCCAGAACCATTCCCAGCTTGCCAGCAGACACAGGCCCGGTTTTCGCCGCACCCGCCGTCTTCGACAGCCCGCCGCGTCCCAGTGCCAAAATCGAAATCACAGCAGCAACAGCCAGACATATCGCCACGAACACATTCAGCGCTATCGCCGCCGGATCGTCCGGACGATAAATCAGCAGCGCCAGTACTGCCGCAATGGACCCAACACCAATCATCAGCTGAGTCACCAGGTTGGGCATCACAAAGACAGCCAGTCCCACCATCATCCCGATCGTTGCCAGTCCAAAGCCCCGGTGCCAGCCGTAGTTTTCACCAATGTAACCGCACAGCAGCGGACTCATCGCCGCCCCCATGTTCACACCCATGTAGAAAATCGTGTAACCGGCATCGCGACGCGGACTGCCCGGTGCATACAACGACCCCACAATCGTCGAAATGTTTGGCTTGAAGAATCCGTTGCCAATAATCACCAGCGCCAGCGCAAAATAGAAGGCCTTCTCATTCGCGATACCCATTAACAGGTGCCCGGCCGCCATCAGAATGCCGCCCAGAATGACCGCCAGTCGCTGCCCCAGCAGGCGGTCCGCCAGCAGACCGCCGAAGAACGGTGTCATGTAGACCAGCGCCGTGTAGGCACCGTAGACGGTATACGCCTCGCTGTCGCTGAACTTCAGGAAGTCCTTGGTCATGTAAAAGACCAGCAGCGCCCGCATGCCATAATAGGAAAAACGTTCCCACATTTCGGCGAAAAACAGATTGAACAGGCCCGTGGGATGCCCCAGGAGCTGCGGTGAATTCCCAACAGGAGCCGCAGCGGCGGCAGTTCCAGCTTGCATAACAAATCCCCGGTTCAGCGAATGACACAGCAGCGACCCGCTACGGGCGCATTGAAAGGTCAAAGCATAACGGCACCGCTGCCGCACTGACAACCTCAGAGCCCCCAATTGAGACCCCTCGGAAGCGTTTCAGAGCCGATTTCAGCAGGAATTTCAAACCAGGTCCCGTCTCACTGTCCATTCACATGGCAGAACGGCCCAAATCCTGAGCAGCCCGGCGTCAACGGACACCCGTTCCGCCACCCCCTCCCGGCCTGCCTGCCGCCGTACCCGCCAGCAACTCGCCCGCCCGCCCAGCACAGCTGCCAGTCTCTCAGGCAGCCACTCGACACCCGACTGCTGCATCCGCCCGCAAACACTCCCATCGTCGAGTTTCCAGGGCCGTGTCGCTCCTGCCCTTCCTGAATTGGCCCGGCATTTGCCATGGTCATTTCCCGAGCCGTGCGGCAGACACCCACCACAGCCCGCCGCACAACAGTACTCGACTGCAGTCAGGGAAGCCTGAGTCACAAGGAGCTGTGTGATATGGACCTCGTACTTAACGATATTCGCCGCTGGAAACTCTGGTTCCCCTTCTTTCAGGTCCTGATCGCAGCCGTCTCACTCTACGACTGCTGGCTGACGCTGCGTTTCCGCGAAGTCATGCTTGAGACCGAACAAAACCCCGTCGGGCTCTGGCTTATCAAAGTCGCCGCCGGCGAAGTCTGGCTGTTCCTGCAGTTCAAAGCCGCAGGCACTCTCGTGGTCCTGCTGCTGCTGTTCTGGATGTTCCTCCGCAATCTGAAATTCACATTCACCGTCTCAGGCTCCATCGCCTCCGGACAGACTGCACTGCTGGTCTATCTGACAACAGCCTGAACTGATAAAAGCCTGAACGGAACAGGGCCGGCCGGCTACTTGCCCCGCGGGACCCAGTCCGGGGATTCACTGCGAGCCTCGTCCAGCCAGTGACTCACTCGCGCCGCAATCTCAGGATGTTCGGCCGCCACGTCCATCTTTTCTGCCACGTCAGACGCCGTGTCAAACAGCTGCAGTTCACCACCCAGTCTGCGGATCGCCTTCCAGCGTTCAGCATACAAACAGGCCTGACGAAATCCGCCTTCGTGAAATTCCCAGTACAAAAATTCGTGCCGCTGAACCCGGTCAGCCTGACCTTTCAGGACCGGCACCAGACTCAGTGAATCAGTTCCCGACGGGGCAGGGCACCCGGCCAGCTCAGCGGCCGTGGCCATCACATCACCAAAATACGCGGCGCGATCACTGACCGTACCCGCCGTGATCGTACCCGGCCACCAGGCCAGACAGGGGACACGAATCCCGCCATCCGTCAGACTGCGTTTCAAACCACTGAACTGACCAGCGGGCTGGAACCGCGCCGGAGTATGTCCGCTTTCATTGTGCGGTCCATTGTCACTGGAAAACAGCACCAGCGTGTTCTGCTCAAGACCCAGCACACGCAGTTCATTCAGCAGTCGGCCCACATGAGCATCGAGGCGAGTGATCATGGCCGCGTGACCACGGTCCTGCTCAGACCATTCCCGGTCCGCATAGGGACCGAAGTCCGGCACGTGAGCACCATTCTTCAGTTCCCGCGTCCGCTCGTTGTTCGCATGCGGTGTCACCAGACTCCAGAACAAAAAAAACGGCCGATCCCGATTCTCACGCACAAACCGCAGACTGCGTTCCGCAAACAGATCGTCGGCATACTCCACCGCCTCCGTCGCATACCCGGCACCCGTGTTTCCCACCGCCTGCACTTTGTTCCGCAGCTGCACCCGCTGCTCGTTCTCCCACAGAAAGGCTGGAAAATGGTTGTGAGCGTGCTGCTGGTTCAGATACCCGAAGAATTCGTCAAACCCCTGACGACCAGGTAAACCGGATTCCGCCGCTCCCACATCTCCCAATCCCCATTTCCCAAACAGCGCTGTGCGGTAGCCGCAGGACTGCAAAAGTTCGGCCACGGTCAGATCTTCGGCCCGCAGTGCCTGAGCAGCCGGATTCGCCGCTCCAGCGTTCCCCCGCACCCGCGTCCGACCGTGATGCTGGCCCGTCATCAGCACACTTCGCGACGGTGCACAGACCGTCGCACCCGCATAGAAACGAGTCAGCCGGAGACCCTCCGCCGCCATCCTGTCCAGACACGGAGTCTGAATCAGCTGCTGCCCGTAACAGCCCAGCTCGCCATAACCCAGATCGTCAGCCAGAATCACGACAATCGAGGGCCGTCGACCGGCATCCTGAGCAACAGCCGCCTGCCATGAGAAAACCAGCGGAAAAATCAGTAAAAACAGCTTCCAAAGAGCCACAGTACACCCCCAGACGGCCCCGCCAGACCGGGAAACAGCCCTCAAACTGAACGCTCGCGGTGTTCCCCATCCTCTCCAGAACGGATCGGCCATGCAAGCCTGCCAGCACCCGGAACCAGGCCGCAGACGGCAAAAGCCTCAGCCGCACAGCCCGAATCACCCCCAAATCTCCCATCCGACCTGCGTTGTCATGCTAATTCGCCCGTGCTCCCGCTTGAATAACCGCATTTTCAATGCCAGAATACAAAACTTGAGCTATGGATACCGCTGCAGCGCGTTCTCGCGCAGCAATCACCGCCTCTGGTGCACGTTTACTACAGATCTGAGGACTGAAATGAAGTTTCTCGAAGGAAATACCGTCGGCATCGACCTCGGCACCACGTTCAGCGCCATCGCCATGCTGGACAAAGACGGCAACCCCACCGTAATTTCCAACGCCGACGGCCGCGCCATCACGCCGTCTGTCGTGCTGCTGGACGAAGACAAGGTCGTCGTTGGACCATCGTTCGAACGTATCGCGGTTGCTGATCCGTCTTCCATTGTCGAAGCCATCAAACGCGAAATGGGCAACAAAAACTACTCCGTTGTCTACCAAAACAAAAAACTGTCCCCGGAATTCATCTCAGCCCTGATCCTGAAGAAAATGAAGCAGGACGCTGAAAAAGTCATCGGGCCAATCACCAACGCCGTCATCACCGTCCCCTACTACTTCAATGACGTCCGCCGCAAAGCCACTCAGGATGCCGGAAAAATCGCCGGCCTGAACGTCATCGACATCATCAACGAACCAACCGCCGCCACACTGGCCTACGCCTGGAACAAAGGCGAATTCGGACGCACAGACATCAAGGCCGACGAAAGAACCATCATGGTCTATGACCTCGGTGGCGGTACCTTCGACGTGACCGTCGTGCGATATACACCCACAAACTTCCGCGTGCTGGCAACAGACGGGGACGTCATGCTCGGTGGTCTCGACTGGAGCAAGCGACTGTCCGACCACCTCGTCGAACAGTTCCGCCGCAAATTCAATTCAGACCCCAGCGAAGACCCCGAAGCGCTCCGCAACTTCCAGCAGGAAGCTGAAGATGCAAAACGTGACCTCAGTACAAAAATGCAGGTCCCAATCTCCGTCTACTACAAAGGCAACACGCTGTCCGTGTCGGTTTCCCGCACCGACTTCGAACGCATGACTGCTGACCTGATGCAGCGTACCAAGGACACCACAGAACTGGTGCTCCAGCAGGCCGGCATCGCCCCTGGCCAGCTCGACGAAATCGTGCTCGTCGGCGGCTCTACCTACATGCCCGTGGTGGAACAGATGCTGCGTGAAGTCTGCCAGAAAGAACCGTCCCGCGCCCTGGCCCCGGAACGTGCTGTCGCAGAAGGTGCCGCAATTCACGCCGCCATTCTGCAGGCCCGCCATGGCGTCAACTCTGGCGGTGTCGTCGATGCCCTGCAGAAACGACTCAAATCTGTTCGCACCAGCGACGTCAACTCGCACTCACTGGGCATCAAAATTACCGATCCCAAAGACCGCAGTCGCAAAATCAATCACATCATGATCCCTCGCAATACACCGGTACCGCACAACGTGCGGCAAAAATTCGGTACCAACAGCGAAGGACAGCAGCGCATCCATGTGGAAATCCTCGAAGGTGATGCAATCGACCCGGCGGCCTGCGAACAGATCGGAGACTTCCGCGTCTTCAACCTGCCGTCAAACCTGCCAAAAGGTGCTCCCATCGAAATCACCTACGCGTATGACTCAGCCGGCCGCATCAATGCCTCAGCCAAAGAACTGACCGGCAACAATCAGGCCAGCACAGAAATCGTCCGCTCCGGAGGCATGAACGAAGGGCAAATCACAGATGCTCTCAGCGTGCTGCAGAACGAGTACGAAGTCGA
>JBJTPZ010000290.1:0-2574 GCA_046075365.1 Planctomycetaceae bacterium | reverse complement strand
CAAAACGAGGCAGTTTGAGCATCGCAGACCGTCAATCAGGTCCGGCAATACAGAATCAACAGGCAGCAGCATGTGGCGAATCAGACGTCAAAGAAGCGACGAGCAGTTGCAAAGGACGAAGACAGCAAAATGGTCTTCCTGGGGAAAGTTATAACCGTTCTGCGTCGGCGGAACCATCCCGCGGGTGCCCTGCGGACCAAGGTGCCTCACGCGAAGCCGCGAAGACGCGAAGCCGCGAAGGAAGACGCAAAGGGCGGTGGGAGGTGGGCGGTTTTCGAGTACGAGTACGAGTACCGTTTCACTGAGTACGAGTACGATGGGAGTTTTTTGGGGGGATATTTCTGTGTTTTTCGTACTCGTACTCAGTCCGCCCTGGCGGACGGTACTCGTACTCGTACTCGATTTTGACTTGAACCGCCGCGAGTTCCCTTGTCGGTGGTTGTGAGGCAGGGGGGGGGGAATGACAGAGGCGGGGGGGATCAGTGGTCAGTCCGGCGAGCCTGCGGGCGGAAGCCTGCGGGTGTGCAATTCGTGGCGTTCGGTGGCCTGTTTGCCCGACCGGCAGCATGCGTGCCGCACACCCGGTCGCTGCCGTACCCGGCTCGCCCACAGCGCAAAAAATGACCCGCCGCAGCGGGTCAGATGCATCCTGCCGCAATCAGCCGGTTGCAGGTCAGTCGCCGAAGGCCGCGTCAAAGGCTCGATTCGACGGAGTAAAATCGACGTTCTTACAGTACTGAGCAGCTTCAGCAGCTCCGTGCTCGCGATCCATGCCACTGTCTTCCCATTCCACCGACAGCGGTCCAGTGTACTTGATCGCATTCAACGCTCGGATGATTTCTTCGAACCGTACACTGCCGCGGCCAACACTGCGGAAGTCCCAGCCGCGTCGAGCATCACCGAAGGAAACATGGCTGGCTAGAATCCCCGTGCGACCATTCAGGGTCACCGAAGCATCCTTCATGTGAACATGGTAAATACGGTCCGGGAAATACCGGATAAATTCCACCGGGTCAACACCCTGCCAAATCAGATGGCTGGGGTCAAAGTTAAACCCAAATTCCTCGCGGCGATCCAGCACCTGCAAAGCTCGCTCTGCAGAATATGTGTCAAATGCAATTTCCGTCGGGTGCACTTCCAGAGCGAACTTCACGCCGCAGTCCTGGAACACGTCCAGAATCGGATTCCAGCGGTCCGCCAGCAGCTGGAAACCGGCGTCGTACATGGCCCTGGGTGTTGGCGGAAAGTCGTAAATCAAATGCCAGATCGAAGAACCTGTGAAACCGTTGACGATGCCAACGCCCAGCTTGCGGGCAGCACGAGCAGTATTTTTCATTTCCTCGGCCGCACGAGCATTCACGCCGGCAGGGTCGCCGTCACCCCAGACGTACGCAGGCAGAATGGACTTGTGGCGAGCATCGATGTTGTCAAGCACAGCCTGACCAACAAGGTGATTGGAAATGGCAAACAGTTTCAGGTCGTGCTTTTCAAGCAGTTCACGTTTGCGAGCACAATAACTGTCATCGCTGAGCGCCTTGTCCACTTCAAAATGATCACCCCAACAGGCCAGTTCAAGGCCGTCGTAACCAAATTCACGAGCCTTCCTGCACAGAGTTTCCAGCGGCAGGTCCGCCCATTGACCAGTGAACAGGGTAACGGGACGGCCCATCGATTTCGCTCCTGCAAATGCAACCTTGGCTGGGAACACCGCGCTCATAGCGCGGTGGGACCGAAATCATAAAAAAAGGGCAGAATTACGTCAACAGAACGCTCCTGCGAATCCATGAAACGGCCTCCGTACCAGCGGAATGAATCCGCATCCTCACGGTGACTCAACGACCAGCAAAACATCCGTTCGACCGTCGCGCCGCACGATCCCCAGAAAAACACTTCTGCCGTTTCACCAGCAAAAATGAACGATTTTCCATTACCCGGACTGCCGGACCACAACCCAGAACACTGAACAAAAGTGTACAAAAAGACACAAACACACCCTGGTTTCCCGCAAAACCCCACAATTGCCACAAAAACTGAGTCACTCTTTCCGCAACAGCAACGAACTTATAGGATAGCTCTGTGCCTGGCCTACGGTAAACCATCGGCCGGACACAGAACCATCAAACCGTTAACGGTCGGCTTCCTGCAGCCCCTCATCACAATACCCCACAAGTGCCTGTGCACCGTGAACATCACCGAAGTCCGCATCAAACTTGTTTCGGATCTGGAAGATCGCCTTCGCGCATTCTGCCTGATCACCATCGACGAAGAATTTGTCGTACGTGACCTCAAGATTATCGAGGGACCGCGAGGATTCTTCGTGGCTATGCCCAGCCGCAAGATCACCGAAAAGTGTCACAGTTGCGGATTCAAGAACGAAGTTCGAGCCCGATTTTGTTCGAATTGCGGACGACCTGTGGCCCAGAACCCGACTCCTGGCCCGAACGCCGGCTCACGCACTCGCCAGTTTGCCGATATCGCTCACCCCATTAACGCTGACTGCCGCGATCGAATCGAAAAAGCAGTGCTGGCAGCATTTCATGACGAACGGGAACGGGCAAAGCAGCCGGACTACGT
>JBJTPZ010000289.1:0-1891 GCA_046075365.1 Planctomycetaceae bacterium | reverse complement strand
CGGATGCAGCGTGTGGCAGAAAATCAACACCTTTGTCCGGTGTTTTTTTGACATTCGGCTCTGTACCTGTAGGCTCAGGCGCGGGAATGTATGATCGGCGACGCGGATCGTCTGCGGCAGTGACTGTTTGCCGCAGCGGGTGCTCGTTGTCGGGATTTTCCCCATGTTTACCAGTTCCTGGGTGGATATCGCCGGTTTCCTTTGCAAAATGGAAATGATGTTCCGCTGTTGACCTGTGCTCACCGCCGGTTGACTGCTTTTTACGGAGTGCTTGCAAGTGTCGACAATTTCCACTGACAATCAGATCGCGATACCTCAGACCGAGGACACCAGCAGTGGTCTGGACCTGCTGGGTTTCCTGCGCCGTCGCAAGGGATTTATCTTTCTGTTTTCTCTGCTGGGGGTTGCCGCTGGGTATATGCTGCTGCAGCGGCAGGTGCCGCAGTATCGTTCCGAGGCGATGGTGCAGGTAATTCATCGTGCCGGCGATGCTCGCGTGCGTTCGATGATGGCCGAAAAGGACCTGACCGACGCCAACTTCGTGCTCCGCAGCGAACGCACACTGTCAAAAGCCTGGCAGAAGCACAGTTTGAATTCGCGTCCGTCTTTAAGCGGCATGTCAGAAGAAGACGCGGTCAATGCGATTGCCGGCATGCTCTCCGTGACGCCTCGATCGGCAAACGTACTGACGATTGCCTGCACTGGCGGCAATCCTGAAGACATTCGGGACATCGCCAATGCGGCTGCTGAAGAGTACGTTGAGGCTCAGCGTGAAAACTACAAAGACGCCAGTGAAGAAGTGAAGGGCATCCTCAGCCGTGCTCGCGATGAACTGCACGAACAGCTGAAATCGGCCGAACAGGAATATGCCAAGTTTCGCGAGGGGTCCAATCTGACGACGGACGGCGAGAATCCGCACCGCATCCGTGCTCGTGCTGCGGAGGGCAAGGTTTCTGCCTACGAGCTTGAAAAGACAGTGATGCGTGCTGAGCTGAACGCTCTGGTAGAGGCAATGAGCAAAGGTGGAGCGAGAGAAGCGATCCTGATGCTGATTGGAAAACAGGAAGGCGGCAATAACAGTGCAGTTGGGAAGGTTGCAGGAGACCCGACGGCACAGGCAATCTTTCCTCTGATGCTGGAAGAGGCTCAGCTGGCGACTGAACTTGGCCCCGGCCATCCGAAGCTGAAAATGATCCAGATGAAAATGCAGATGATTCGCGATCACATGAAGGAAATGGCGGGGCTCCAGGAGCAAGAGTCACAGTCCGAGACTGAAAAGCCAATGGACTTTCTGACCTTGTATTTGAAGTCGATCGAACAGCAGTTGCAGATTATCGAACGCCAGCAGCAGGAAGTGCAGGTGCTGGCAACAAACGACGACGCACTCGCTCGCAAGCTGATGCTGGAAGAGATTGAAGACAAGCACAAGAAAGCCAACATTGATCGTTTGGGACTGCTGTTCAACAACACGTCTCAGGCCATCAGCGAAGTGCACCTGAATGCCGGCATGGGTGGCGTGACCGCACTGGTACTGCAGCGTGCTCGCACAGGCAGCAAGATTTCGCCCATCATGGAACGGTTCCTCGGGATGGGGGCCCTGATGGGGGCGATGGCCGGGCTCGGTATCGCCTACCTGGTCGAAATGGCTGACCGATCCTTCCGCAAACCGGAAGACATCATCCGCGAATTCGGTGTGCCGATCATGGGCCACATCCCGTTCATGACGGAACAGCGAATGAAGGTCAGTGCAGACGGCAACAAGTTCGACCGTTCTGCGATCACCGTGCACCTGCCACGATCTCGTCCGGCCGAAGCGTTCCGAGCCATCCGCACGGCCGTGTGTTTCAGTGCGATGGCCGGGGAACACCGAGTCATCTCTGTGACCAGCCCT
>JBJTPZ010000288.1:0-4463 GCA_046075365.1 Planctomycetaceae bacterium | reverse complement strand
AAAGAAAAGTCAAAGCCCCGCCGCCGCTGACATCGTCTCTGAGATACACCGCCCGATGCTGGTTACTGCTTTCTGCTTTCCATGGCATGGATGCCATCCCCCTTCCGCCCCCTCCCCGTAGCTCGGGCTTTCCAACCCGAGCACTTCCCTCTAACGCACCGGCACCCCTCGCCCCTGGAAGGGGAGAGGGGACGGGGGTGAGGGGTATATCCCGCCCTTGACCGTTTTCGGCAGCAGCGCTCACCAGACAGTTTGTCTCACGCGAAGCCGCGAAGCCGCGAAGGGAATCGCAAAGGGTGTTCGGTGTTCGGTGTTCGGTGTTCGGCTGGGCGAGCCGCGGACGGGAGTCCGCGGGTGTGAGAGCTGTGGGCGTAAACCGGCGGCATCCATGCCGCCCACCCGGGCACTGCCATGCCCGGCTCGCCTGCACCCACGCCTGAACACCCCTCCCCGTAGCTCGGGCTTTCCAGCCCGAGCACTCCCCCACAAAACACACCCCTGGCGCACTCCGATTGCTCCCGCCTGCCCGCCGCACTGGCGTCGTCGCCTGCGGTCAGCCAAACAGAGCCCGAATCGGTTCACCCTCGGCCAGTTTCCACGGCCTGGCTGTGCGGTCCGGAACATGACCTGCCGGGTCCAGCCCGAAACGCCAGAAGATCGTGGCGGCCAGGTCCGCCGGCGTCACCGGGTCGCGCGCCGGGAAGGCGCCGTGCGAATCACTGGCGCCGTAAATCGCTCCGCCCTGAACACCGCCACCCGCCAGCACCACCGAATAGCAGTCCGGCCAGTGGTCGCGACCGGCTGTGCCGTTGATGGTCGGAGTTCTGCCGAATTCGCCCGTCGCCACGACCAGTGTCGATTCCAGCAGCCCACGCTGCTCAAGATCCGTGATCAGTGCCGCCAGCGCCCGATCGGCCGGTGGCAGCAGATACTGCCTGTGCTGCTCAAAATTCTGCGCGTGACTGTCCCAGTTCTGCCCCTGCTGGCGAAAATCAAAGACATTCACAAACGGCACGCCAGACTCCACCAGCCGCCGCGCAATCAGCAGGTTCTGGCCCCGCATGTGCCGCGATTCCCCGAGCGCCGCTGCCGTTCCCGAACCAACGGACTGCGGATACACCCCGTACATGTCTCGCACTTCCGCCGGCTCACGCGAAAGATCCAGCGCCGACTGCACCACTCCCGCACTCAACAGGCCACTGGCCTTCTCAAAATACCGATCCAGCGGCAAAGCTGCCACACCGGGCTGCAGCGCCGCTCGCAGCTGCAGCCGATCCTGCACGCGGCGAATCGGCAGCTCCGCACGCAGGGACAGCTCAGGGGCCGCATAACTGCCCGCTGTACCATCCACCGCAATCCGAAACGGATCAAAATCCTGCCCCAGAAAACCACCGCCCTGGCACGGCACGTCCACCACATTGTGAAACATAAAGGGCAGGGCAGCATGCGGGACCGCCAGACCCAGCTGCCGACGCACGTAACTGATCGTCGCACCATGACACGGAAAGAACTGCTCGATCGGGGCAAACTCCTCGCGGTCACCCTGCGCCGCCTGACGGCCCGTATGAGTCTCAATGGAGGCTGAATCGTGCAGACGATTCTTGTGGTGCATACTGCGAATCACGGCGCAGTGATGCATCACGCGAGCCATCTTTGGCAGGTGCTCAGAAATCTGCAGCCCCGGCACCGTTGTCGAAATCGGCTGAAACTCGCCCCGGATTGTACTGGGAGCACCCGGCTTCAGATCATACGTGTCCAGATGACTGGGGCCGCCATAGTAAAACACAAAAATACAGGCCCGCAGAGGCTGCAGCCCGGTGACGCCGCGAGTCTTGCTGCCGTCCACAATCCCGTCGGAAACGTTCCCGACACCCGCGGCCGCAGCAGCCCGCTGCTGACCCAGCCACAAACCACCCAAAGACAAACTGCCCAGGCCGCCAAAACGCAGGAAATCACCCCGAGCAATCTGCGGCGGCAGCCACGACGAGCCCACCGCGGAAGTTCGCCCGCTGCCGCTGACACCAGACAATTTTCGACGACCGCCGGACATCACCCGCCACTCGCTTCCGCATAAGCGACAATCTGACTGAGCTGCTCCACCATGCGGCTGCCCGAGTCCCCCGGTACAATTGGCGAACCAATCGCCACACTGTGTACGCCCATCTGGAAAGCTCGCTGACAGTCAGTCACCGACAGACCACCCACCACCTGAATCGGCAAATGCACGCGGCCAGCCACCTGCTCCAGATAATCCAGTGCACTGCGACTGGTTTCGACCGCTCGCTCTTCCAGTCCCAGATGCAGCACCAGATAGTCGGCCCCCAGGTCCTCCATCCGACGGCAAATGTCCAGCTGATTCGGCTCGTACATGGTGTCCACCATGATCTTCGTACCAAACTCGTCCCGCCACTTCAAAGCCCCGCGGATCACGTGCTCGCCCGCCGCCGACATCACCACCGCATAGTCGGCACCGGCCTTGCCGCACCACTTCGACAGCGGATATCCGCCGTCCATGATCTTCGTGTCGGCAATAATAGGCATGTGCGGAAATTCACGACGCAGCACGCGAATGCCCTCCAGACCGGATCCCAGCAGCAGCCCCGTGCCAGCCTCCAGCCAGTGGACCCCTGCCTGAATCGCCAGCTTTGACAGCTGCACCGCCTCGTCACACCCCGGACAGTCCAGACTGATCTGTACGTAACCCATTGCTTAATTCGCCTGCAGAACGGATTTTACGATCGAACCACCATGCATTGTTTCGAAGGCTTCACGCCAGTCTTCAAGCGGCCAGACGCCGCCAATAATCGGTTTCACATTCAGCCGTCCACTGTTCACCAGCTGCAGCACTCGTTCCCAGATCGACCAGTGATGACTGAAACTTCCCTGCAGACGCACATTTTTCAGCACAATCGGGTCCAGAGAAAAATCACAGGGCTGAGGCCCCCAGCCGACTTTTGAAATCCAGCCGTTCGGTCGCACCACCTTCATCGCCGTCTGCAGCGATGCCGATACGCCCGTCGTGTCAATCACACCGTCCACTCCCAGTCGATCGGGGCCACCGTCAAAAACCCACTGCTCGACACCGTCCGTCAGCGTTTCACAGTCATACTGCTTTGCAATCTGCAGCCGCTGCTGATCACGCGGCAAACCGGCTATCGCCACAAATGCGCCCTGCAGTCTGGCCATCGCGGCACACAGAATGCCGATCGGACCGGGACCCAGTACCAGCACTCGGTCACCCGGTTCAATCCGCGCATTGCGGATGGCCGCGTTGTAGGCCACACAGCACGGTTCCGTCAGCGCGGCCTCCTGCATCGAGACACCAGCCGGCACACGATGCAGAATGCGCTGCGGCACGGCGACAAGGCGAGTCATCGAGCCGTCTGTGTGGCCTCCGAAACCGCGTCGCGACGGATCAAGATTGTAAAGACCAATCCGAGTCAGCGGGGAATCGGGATCGATGATCGCCGCCGTCTCACTGACCACCCGATCCCCCGGCTGCCAGCGATCCGCCACTCGCGAACCGCACTGCCGGATGATCCCCGAAAACTCATGACCCAGCACCAGCGGATAGGGCACCGTCCAGCTTTGATCACCCAGCCACATGTGCAGATCAGAACCGCACACGCCCACATTGACGACCTCCAGCAGGACTTCATCCTCCCGGATCGTCGGCAGCCCGATTTCCCGGATTTCGACGCTGTAGCGAGTCGGGCCGAAACAGGTAACGGCCGGCTGAGACCCCAGGGCTGCAGTCATGATGACGCCAGTATCAAAAACAAGAGATGCAAATCTTTGTCCGTACCTCGGACACGACGCAGGCAGGGGAATGAGAATACCGATCCTGTGCGCTGTTGTCCATTGTGCATTTGCCTTGCCAGGACGGATCCGGGTACGGCAGTACAGGGACAGTGGCATCCGGCTCGAGGGCAAAGTCAATTGCAGCTGACAGCGGCAGAACGCTGTCGAGAGTGCGAGCGGGAGCGGGAATGCGAGTGCGAGTGTGAGCACGATTACGAGCACGAGCACGAGCACGAGCACGACGAACCACGAACCACGAACCACGAACAAATCGCCGCCGCTTCATATTCGTGTCCGTTCGTGGTTCAGCGGGTATCGGTCACCGGTCAGGCCCACTGATCCTCCCCTCGCCCCCGTGAAACGGGGGAGAGGGGTCGGGGGTGAGGGGGCTATGGCCTCCATGCCATAGAGAGTAGATGCGCGAAAGTTGAGAGGAGAGCAGGCAGTTCAACACACACCACAACAGCCGCGTTGCGTTTCCCTTCGCGGCTTCGCGTCTTCGCGTGAGACCAACTGGCTGCTGAACGCTGCTGCTGAGCGCAGCTGCGGGAACGGGGCAGGGGACATGATACCCCTCACCCCCGTCCCCTAGTATCTGGAGATCTGGACTTTTTTGCCTCCGCCGGCCGCCAGCGGTGGTATGTTTATCTGATGCCGGTCTG
>JBJTPZ010000287.1:0-4076 GCA_046075365.1 Planctomycetaceae bacterium | reverse complement strand
GAGTGGGGAGTGGGGAGTGATTAGTTTTTGGTGCTCAGCGACTGCGATAAGCCGGTGAGGATACGACCTACTTCCTCGGCCATCTCGATCGTTTTCTTCCCGTCAGACAGAAAGCCAAGCCGCTCGGCAATCAGAATCTGTGTCGTCAACTCGGCAATTGAACCTCGTGCAACTCCGATGAACTGTTTGAACTCTCCCGTCGAGTTTCGTGCCTGCCCTTCAGCGATGTTGCTCGGAATCGACACTGAGCAACGCCGCATCTGGGACGTCAGGCCGTAACGCTCGTCGCTGGGGAATCCCAAGGTGACTGCATAGATCTGTGTAACCAAGTCCATCGCTTTCTGCCACGCAATCAATTCTCGAAAATGCTGCGCCATCTGCTCCCCCTCCCACCAACCACTCCCTACCCCTCACCTACTACTCACTACCCACTCATTGCTACTCACTACCCACTAACCACTAATCACTACCCAGTCACTGGCCAAAGATAAACCAAACCGACCGGCTCAATCCGTTTTGCCTTGACCTGGTACAACTCGCGGATGCGCTCGGGTTCCGTCCGCAGTTCCTGGTCGAGCATCGTCAAGCGTTTGTCCCAGTAGCGGCGGTTGGCTTCCAGTTGCCGACGTTCATCTTCGTCCTGGAACTCAAACAGTAACCGCTGAGGATCGGTCCTGTCGTGCTTCGCGGCAGTGCTTTCGATATGCTTCTTTTGCGTTTCTAGAATCTCGCGCATTGCCCGGGCTTCCGCCTCGGCTCTGTCGTTGAGCTTCTTCTCGGCATCGCGGGCGTATTCTTCACCGCGAGTAGTCAAGTGCGGCAGGAGCTCCTGTATGTCTCGCGGAGCCACGGCTTGAAGTTGCTTGAGGGTGACTTCAGAAACAGATCTCCCGACCGCGTCGATCAGAGCCTCTTCGAGGAGGGCCATCGTCTTTGTTTCCGCATCACGGGCGTAGGGAGCCAGCGGGCCTTTACGGATCCTGGCGTCGGTCCAGCGGGCAGTGACCGGAACCAGTTCCTCGTGCAGCCGGGCGGCTCCGGGGCCATACAGGCACAGCCTTCCCAGCAGTACCACGCGGGGGATGGCATCGCTTGTCTGCGCAAAGCAGGCCCGCGAAAGATCGTGATGTACGAAACCTTGCGCGATAAACCGCCCCAGCAATCGCTGCACCACGCGGTGTTCCAGGTGCAGGTGAACGACCTCGTCGTCCATCGTGCCGGTGTCTTCGAAAACGACTGGGCGAATCGGCGAGGTCCGACGCCATTCCCAGTACTTCTGGTCACGGGGTTTCGGAGCACGCAAAGTGTCCATTGTCTCCGCCCAGGTGGGGTCTGCGCCTTCCCGCTGGTCGAGCGCTGGAAACGCTGCCTGCTCGGGGCCTGAACTATCGGCTGGCTTTACCGTGGCGAGGGAGTTGGCGTCTATCAATTCCAACGCACACGAAATCGCTGACCGAAAATGCTCCTTGGACAAGCCGATACTTTTCTGCGATTCTTCGAGCAGGCCACGGAGTTTTTCAATTTGCAAGCGAAGCGCATCCTGACGCTCTCGGTTGGCTTCCAATTCGCCTTCGACGACCTGACGGCGTTCCGGATCAAGGTCGGCCGACTCGATTTCGCTTTCCATAGCGTCGATGAGGTCGCGCCGAATTCCCAGCTTGAGCGTGTCGGCCAGGCGCACGTCGATCACCTGGGCCAGACTGCCCAGTTCTTTTTTGATGGTCTCTGTCTTGCGGACGAGGGCCCGTAAGATTCGGTCTTCAGGACGCTGCTTGTAGACGAAATAGTGGCAAAGCACCTGGGGGCTGGGCTGCAGCTTGCGGTCGATGCGGCCGTTGCGCTGTTCCAGCCGGCTGGGATTCCAGGGAACATCGAAGTGAAACAGATTCCAGCAATGGGCCTGCAGGTTGAGGCCTTCGCGGGCCGCATCGGTTGCGATCAGGATCCGGAGCGGATGCTTAGCCGGGTCGGCATTGAAGGCCTGCTTGATGTCTTCGCGACTGAGAACTGTGGATGACTCCGAGGACCTGGCAGGAGTGCTGCCGGCGAAGAGCGCGATTCGGTCGTCCGCTCGGTCGGTCCCCTGAATTGCCGCTGTAAGCTGCTGGCAGAGGTAACGCTTGGTGTCTTCGTACTCGGTGAAGATCAGAATTCGCGTGTCGTTCCATTGTGCCGGTGATTTCGCTGCGGTTCCCAGCGGGGAAAGATCCGGGCACATGTTCTTGCGCAGCCAATCGACCAGTGCTCGGACGCGTGCGTCGGGCCTGCCACGAGCTGCATCGGCCGCTTCGGTCATCTGATCGAGCAACTGCTGCTCACGACCGAACAGAGTTTGAGACTGTGTGTCGGCCAGGGAGCCTCCCGTTGCCTCGGTCACGGCTGCAAATTGTGCATCCTCTTCGGCCTGCAGTTCGTCCTCAGAGAGAGTGGCCCGATCGTCGTCGTTTCCGACTGGGGAGTTGAGCAAATCGAACAGTCCCAAAGCAGGGGCCGCGGCAGTAGCGGGTGCGTCGGTTTGTCTGGCCTGGAACTCCTCCCACTGACGTTTCACCGTCTTGCAATGTACACGGAGCGTTCTTGCGAAGGCCTCGACCGACGACAGGAGTCGCTGCTGAAGGCCGGTGATGAGCAACCCGGCAGCCGCCTGTTTGCGCCTGGTTTCCCCGCTGAGCCGCTCCTCGCGGAGCCGCCGGTAGTCGTCGAGCAACGCGAACAGTCGCAACTCGGGAGCATCGGTCGGCAATCCGTCGATGTCGATTTGTTTGATCTTTCGTTCCGGAAAACCGCCCTGAATTGTTCGCAGGTCATCCTTCAAACGACGGACCATGACGGCGTCGAGCAGCTTCTGGGTCGCCGGTACGCCGCGACAGAACCGCTGGGGATCGAGGAGTTCAAGCAATGCAGAAAAGCTATTGGAGTGGCCGTTGTGCGGGGTGGCGGACAAGAACAGGCGATGCTCGAACCGGGGGGCCACATCCCGGATGGCGCGGGTGAACTGCGAGTCGATGGCGTACCTTTGGCCACTGGCTGGTGCTGCGTGATGGGCTTCGTCGAGAATCAGGAGTGAACCACCTCGGAATTCGCCCAACCAGTCGATCAGTGGATTCGTGTAGGCTTCGTCGATCAGCAAGCGGTGCGAAACGAGGAACCGCGAATGCGTGCTCCACGGATTAACGCCAAAGCCACGCTCGCGGCGAATCCGCTTCATGTAATCCTTGTCCAGGATCTCAAACGTGAGGCCGAAGCGGTTCTCCAATTCTTCCTGCCATTGGACCAGCATCGACGGCGGACAGCAGACGATGATCTCGCGAGCCTTCTTACGCAGGAGCAATTCGCGGGCGATCAATCCGGCTTCAATGGTCTTGCCGAGGCCCACGTCGTCAGCGATGAACAGATTCACACGGGGGAGGAGCAATGCTTTGCGAAGCGGCTCAAGCTGGTAGGCGTCAAGCTTGATGCCAGCGCGAAACGGGGACTGGAACAAGCGGGGATCGGTGGAGGTGACGCAATTCCACCGCAGCGTGTTCAAATAGGACGAGAAGAGTTTCGCCTGATCAAAGCCGCGTTTGGCAATCGACTCCCATGCCTCACCGGTCAATATCTCGGTATCAATTTCCCGTTCCCAAAGGACCTCGAGAGGTTGCCCTTGAGCATCATCATCTACGCAGGCGAGGCCAACGAGCGTGCTATCCGCTGCGGATGGCCCAGGGGTTGTGCGTTCAACGAGATAAAGACGTTGCCTGACACGGGCAATCTGACCGGGTGAAGGCAAATTTTTGGCTATTGCCATGACGGAAGTTCTGCGGAGAGAGGACAGGATGGCGGGGGATCCGTCTGAAGAGAGGCTTTGAGCGATCGCTGCCGGGATTCCGCCGGAGCGGAGACTCTACCAAAGCGAACGGGGGCAAAACAGTATAAGATGGGCGAAAAAAGGCAGGAAAACACGCGAAAAAACACCTAAAACGAAACATTTGTACACAAGGTTGTACAGACGTATGTCCGACCTCAAATTGATTATTCGCAGAACTCACTTCGATGGCAGGTCAGTGGCTTGAGCCGCTGCTGTGAGGTGAGAT
>JBJTPZ010000286.1:0-6332 GCA_046075365.1 Planctomycetaceae bacterium | reverse complement strand
GCGGTCAGCACTTCAGCAAAATCGAAAGGGACTCGGCCGGGATCATTGCCGTACAGTTCGCGAATTCGCGGCATGTAACGGTCACTGGTCCAGCCTGCCAGTTTGCCGCCGTAGTAGTCATGGAACCCCGTGAATCCGCAGCTGGTGACGGCCGCCCGAATTCGCTGATCAAAGGCCGCTGTAAACAGAGTGTTGTGTCCGCCCAGCGAATGCCCGATACAGCCGATGCGATCCGGATCCACCTGTGGCAGGCTCTGCAGCAAATCCACCGCTCGCAGGTTATTCCAGATCGCCTTCATCGACCCACTGGCATAGTGGCTGCCCTGAGTTTTGAAGTCCCATGCATAATCACCAAAGGACGGATAATCGGGAACCAGACAGACAAAGCCTCGTTCGGCCAGCTCGTGTGCGTAGTGCAGATTGGGTAATCCGCCCAGTCCTGCCGGTTCACCTTTACCGATGCCGGTGGTTTGATGCAGACACAGCATGGCTGGTCCGGCAACGGCCGGGGGTTCGTTTGCTGTTCCCGGCAGCAGCAGCCATGCCGGGACGCGATCACCAGGTTCCGCCTGAAACGAAATTCTCAGCCGACGATATTGCAGAGTCACTTCTTCGGACTGCACCTGCATATCGAGCGGACAGCGGCGATCGGCGGCTGGCAGCGGCCCCATTGCAAGGCTCATGCCGGCCAGCGAGTGTTCGCGGCGCAGCGCAGCATCCGCGGCTGTTTCCAGAGGCTGCAGCTGGCCACGAAACACCACCTGCGGATTCGTGTGGTCATACTTCTGTGAGGCCGCAGTCAGCGATTCTGCAGTCAGCTGAACGGCCGGGATGGCAGACTGAACGACCGGGTCGCCGCCCGCCGGCTGCAGTCGCGGATTCAGCAGCAGTGAAAGTCCGCTGCGGTCTGCGCAGACAAGGTCGTAATCACCGTCACCATCCACGTCCGCGACCTTCGGGTCCACCCCCAGTGCCACGCCATAGTTGTTGCTGAGCAACTGCCGCTGCCAGACTCGCTGCTCTTTGAGATACCGCCAGGCAGAGATCTGCAGCGGACCGGATTCGCCCACATCACGTCCGTCATGGCCATAGTAACGACTGCCGGAAATCAGCTCGCCGTGGCCATCCCCGTCAAGGTCTGCCCACAGCAGCGTGTGCTGCTGGCTGAGTGAAGAATCAATGACATGCCTTTGCCATGTTCGCTGGCCAGCACTGGCCGTCTGTTCCAGCCAGTACAGCCCCGACTGATGGCCACGGCCCCAGATCAGATCGGCATCGCCATCGAGATCCACGTCCTGCACGAGAATGGGCACCGAAGCATCACGCCACAGCACAAACTCGGGATGAAACGTCCAGCGGTCAGTGCGCGGGCTGACGGGCGCTTCAGCCCAGCCGCGGGAACCGACGACGTCCGTGCGACCATCGCCGTTGATGTCGCCCGCACCAATGCCATGGCCCGCCAGCTCGTCCGGCAGCGAGTATCTCTGCCACTGCGGATTCGGGCCAGGCTGCAGCGACCACCACGCAGCAAACTCCACTCCGTTCGGCAGCACATCCTGCTGCCCGTCACCATCGATGTCCGCCAGACGCCCGGTCTCCATGGCTCCCGGAGTCTCAATGACGGTGCGTGACCACTCGGCGTTCGGCCCGGCAGCAGGTTCCGGGTGGCGAATCCAGTACAGACTCTGACTGCGATAATTCGCGCTGACGATGTCCAGCAGTCCATCCCCGTTAACATCCAGCGGCAGATTCGCGTAGTCATCCTGACGCCCGCGAATGACCTCGACGCTGCGGACATGGTGGGCCTGCCACGTCGGAGCCTGATACCAGTGATTGCCGCAGACGATATCCGGTCGGCCATCGCCGTTCACGTCCAGCACGGCACAGGCACTGTTGCGATTCTGCGGGTCCAGTGACAGCCACTGAAAACCGGCTGCCGGCGGATTGGCAGCAGGCTCGCTGACCGGCTGAGCTTCAGCGGGGGACAGCATCAGTGACCACAGCGCCATCACCAGAATTCTGAATCTCGCGCCCAACTGCCTTGCATCACGGGCCATCTGCCGACTCCTTCATGCCTTGCGGATCCGGTCGCTGTTCTTTGATCAAACGAGTTTGACGCAGCATTCTGCAGCGCAAGTCGCTGCAGGTCCAGCATTCCGTGAGCAGCCGGCTGGTCAAAAATCCGAGCCAATTTTTCTGTTGCTTTTTCGCCACAAGTCGTCAAATGCGACAGAATTCAGCCGGTGAAGTCGCAATCGGGGCGGAATTTGCTTGACGAAGCAGCGTTGCCGTCGCTCGCGAGTTTGACCAGAATCCCGGCTGCCAGCTGAATGTTCACCGAATGTTTCTCAGATGCCCACTGCCGATCAGGAACTCTCCCGATGACAAAAGAACCCGTGCGGATGACGGCGGCCGAATTCGAACAGGCTCGCTTTGATCTTCCGGAAGCCGGTCGCTTTCACGAAGTGCACGAAGGCTGCCTGACACTGCTGTCAACGCCCGAGGAAATGCACGGTACTATTGTATTCAATATTTCGCGGATTCTGGCTGCCTGGCTGCCCGGCGTGAAAGGTTCAGCAGCATATGGGATCGGACTGCATGTGGCACGTGAGCCTGACACGGTCTATACCCCGGCAATCTCTGTGTTTCTTGGCGGACGTCCGTTTTCGCAGGCAGACCTCGTGGTTGCCACCGAAGTTCCGGCACTGGTGGTCGACATTGCGTCCACAAACGATCGTCGCAGCGACATGCGTCGCCGCACGACTTCACTGCTGCAGCTGGGAGTCGACGCTGTGTGGGTGCCCGATCCCTTCAAAAAAGAGATTCAGGTGATCAGCCGCGGACAGCACACACTGGCCCTGGGGGTCTGGCAGAAACTGACCGGCACCGGTCGCCTGCAGGGGCTTGAATTCAGCGTCAGCGACGCCTTTGCTCAGCCCAAATGGTGGGATGGCAAGCTGCCGGAAATGTCCTGAACGGAAGCCCCCGGCGCTCCCCCGCCCGTTCCTGGGCTCACCACTGCGAAGGATCCGCAACCTTGTCGCCTGCGGCCTTTGTTGCCAGGGCTTCAATCAGCCTGGAATCAGCAGCCGGGGACAGTGCGTGTACCGAACCATCGGCCAACAGGACCTGAACGGCCGAACTGCCTGCCACGGCCCCTATGCCATCAGGACCGTTCAAATACGGTCGCCGCGAAAATCCGCGCACTGTTTCACGACCACCGGCAAACATCGAACGATTGGGCATGACTGACGTCGCGATCATCAGAGTATTGGCTGTCCCGTCGGTGATGCTGTCCATGGTGGAACAGCGATTAAAGCCGAACACGCCGGCTCGCGGATGGCCTTCCGGCAGCTCCGCCGCAGCAGTTCCGATCCCGGCGATGCCTGCGTAATCCCCACTGGAGCCGAATTGTCGCTCCTGCCGCTGCTCGGGATTGCGATAAACCGGGAGCGGCTGATCAATGACAGCAGCATGCTCGGGATCTTGCCAGCCAGCCTTCGATCGCACTTTCAGCAGCTGCGGCTGGTCCATGAATGGTCCCAGGGCAAGCACCCAGCTGAATCGCTGCTCAACCGAAAGATCGGCAGCCGGAACTGTTCCGGCGGGAAACATGTCGAACTGGTCGTGGTAATTCCACAGTGCCAGCCCGATCTGCCGCAGGTTGGCCTTTGACTGAGTTCGGCGCGCAACCGGGCCGGCCTGACGAGTCATCCCGATGGGCAACACTGACAGGATCAGCATCAGCAGCACAGCAGCCGCCCAGAAGCCCGGACGCCGAAACACAGATCGAGCCGGTTTTGCGAACGCATCGCTGACTGCAGGAGCCCGCCAGTGGTCGTGATTGGTGTCGTCCACCATGTACCCCTTGCAGCAAACCTCAGGCGTCACGATATCCGCTGACGTACCCATCAGACTTCAGTGATTGCCAACGGCCGATTCAGCCGGCAGCACCTATCGCCGCAGGGCCACACCGCGCACAAAAGTCCCCAAAAGATTCGGTCCCCTCGCGTTCCACACGATACCGCTGCAGCAGCGGTACCAGTGACGGCACAATCTCTTCCAGAGGCACCATGTCACGGTAGATGAACGCCAGCCGAGTCCCTTCGGGGTTGCCGCCCACAAACACCGTATACTTGCCCGCAGCCTTGCCGACCAGCCCGACGTCCGGAGTATACGGGCGAGCACAGCCGTTGGGACAGCCCGTCATGTGCACGGCCAGTTTGCTGGACTGCAAACCCAGCTTCGCCACCTCCACCTCAAGCTGATCAATCACTCCCGGCAGCGCCCGTTCCGATTCCGTAATCGACAGCCCACAGGTGGGGAATGCCGGACAGGCAATCGAATAACGCCGCAGCAGCGATAACTGATCAGCACGCAGGATCCCGTACTCAGCCATCATCTGCTCAATCTCAGCACGATCGGTCGGATTGATGTCACACAAAATCAGACTCTGCAGCGCAGTCAGTCGGACTTCCATGCCAAACCGCCCAAGGATCGCTCGCAGGCCGGTCTTCAGCCGCAAAGAACCCTCGTCCTTGATCCGACCGTTCTCGATGTTAATCCCCAGAAACAGCCGACCATCGCCCTGTTCGTGCCAGCCCAGATGGTCTTCGACGCCTGTGACATCCGCCGGATGCGGATCCGCCAGCGGACCGCCATAATACTGCTCGACCGTTTCCCGAAACTTCGCCACTCCCCAGTCTGCAATCAGGTACTTCAGGCGCGCCCGCTTGCGGTCCTCGCGATTCCCAAAGTCCCGCTGCACCTTCACAATCGCCTCGCAAACGGCCATTACCTGCTGCGGAGTCGCAAAGCACAGGCGTTTTGCCAGGGCCGGGAAGGTTTTTTCGGCAGACGGTGTCCGCCCCATGCCGCCACCCGCCAGCACGTTCCAGCCAATAATCTGACCATTCTCAACCACTGCCAGCAGACCCAGATCCTGAGTATACAGGTCGACGCAGTTGTCTTCCGGCAAACCAACTCCCATTTTGAATTTGCGAGGCAGGTAGCGAGGTCCGTAGATCGGCTCGTCCACCGGCTGAAACTCACCCACCTGCTGCTCAGCACCGTCTTCGTCTCGCAGCCAGATGTCAAAATAAGACGTCGTCTTTGGACGGAAATGCAAGGCCAGCGCCGTACCCATCCGCTGCAGCTCGTCACGCACCGCATTATTTCGGAAAGGAGCCGGACAGGCCATCACGTTGCGATTGACGTCACCACAGGCAGCAAAGGTCGTCAGCTTGATTCGGTTGATCTCGCGAATGCTGGCCTTCAAATTTGACTTCAGCACTCCGTGCAGCTGCAAACCCTGACGACTGGTGATCCGCAATGTCCCGTTCGCCAGCAACTCACATAAATCCAGCTCCGCCAGCAGCTGTTGTGCCGTCAGGCGACCCCCCGGAATCGCCGTTCGTACCATACAGCTGTATTGCTTGCCCTTCGCCTTGCCGTCCTCACCCTTCGCTCGGCGAGTATCGCGGTCGTCCTGCAGGTAACTGCCGTGATGTTTCAGCAGCGTCGCAGCATCGTCCGAAAATTCCGGCCGATCGTTAAGCAGTTCCTCCGCCAGGGTTCCCCGCAGCTGATGCGAGGATTCCTTGAGAAATTCAACTTTGCTGAGCTTTTGTGTTTCCGACATGAATGACCGTCCGTCCACTCACATGAAAGGCCTGAGAACCTTGATTTTGATGCTGTCGAGTCTATCGCGGAGGCACTGTATTGACCAGCACAGAACAGCCTGGGATCTCAGCGAGCGGAAATCGGCAGAAATCCGAGGAATCGGGTAGATTCAGGAATTCACACAACACCGACAGACAGGGATTTCAGTGTGTGATGGACGAAAGTCCGATTGTGCTGTGAACCTGCGAACACTACAGGCAAAACTGGCGTGTTTTTGCGGGCGTATGCCACGGCTGGAAAGCCCGAACACCGTGCTGGTGAGTCGGGTATTGCGAGCACAAGGGTGCGGTTTGGGTGAACCGTCAGCGCGAGGTCCGTGCACTTTGACGTCCTGTCCCTGTTCTCTCCCCGTGCCGTCGTGCCTCTGTGAGAGCCAAGCAGGGGGCTTTGTGTCGTACGTTTTTTCTCACGGAGCCACAGAGACACGAAGAGGAATGAGAGGGAGGGGCGATGCCTGAGGGCCTGTGGGTTGGCCTGCTGTCGCGACTAAACCGGAATTCCCGTCGGTAGTTCCCCGACATTTCACGTTTTCCCGGCGACCGCAGCTTGATTTAGTGCAGTATTGACGTATACCCGTGGGTGTTAATTTAATTGACTCGCTTTAATGCATCCTGCTGCAGCCCGGATTTCCCCTGGAAGGTGTCTATGGC
>JBJTPZ010000285.1:0-20307 GCA_046075365.1 Planctomycetaceae bacterium | reverse complement strand
GAACTGTTCCGGCATGGTGGCGGTGGATGTTTGGAGTTCCGGGCGCAGATCGGCAAGGCGGTGAATCAGCAGCAGCTGGCAGGGCAAGCGTTCTTTGGATTGTTCGTAGAGCCATGGTTTCAGCCTGATATTTCTCTGCTGGATGACAGGCACCATGGTTTGCAGTGAGTCAAGCTGGAATTGGTGGCTGACGGGTGCTACCAGCAGCGTGCTGTTTTCGGGCACCTGTTTCCAGAAATTGCCGTTGAGTGCATCGGCCCAGTAGCTTGTCTCAAGGCCCAATGCGGCAGCTCCGTGATTTCCTCCGCACAAGATTCCGTACTGATCCATGGCGAAGGGCTGCATGGTCCATGGCAGTGGCAGGCAGATCATCGCCGCTTTGGCGATTTTTCCTGTTGCCAGTTTTTGCCAGCCGGCGGCAGCGAGGAGCGTCAGGCCAGGGAAGCAGATCAGGAACAGCCGATTGCCGTCGTACACGGGGACTTTTGGCAGCGCGAAAACCAGCAGAGGAAACAGGCTGATGGCGAGGAGCAGGCATTCGTCTGCTGCAGGTTTGCCATGGCGGGCTTTGAGTGCGAGGCCAGCGGCGATACCTGCGGGCAGCGTACAGGTCAGAATGACAAAGGGGTAATGCCAGGGGACTTCGCGGTCGACCCAGCGTTGCCCGAGGTACCAGCAGTAGAGTGTAATGCGGTCCGTGGTGCGTCCGAGGTACTGCAGGATTCGATGGGGTGTGTCCTGCCAGAGCCATGGCCAGGCCGCGAAGAAGAGCAGGCCGCCGGTGGTTCCCCAGAGCAGCAGTGGCAGCAGGCCGTGTCGTCGAAATTTCAGGAGAGTCCAGATCACGAGGACTGGTGGCAGCAGGATGGCCTGCACCTTTGTGAGCAGGAGCAGTGCGAAGCAGATTCCTGAGAGAGTCGCCTGTCGCGACGTGGGTGGTTTATGTTGGGTCCACCACGCCAGCAGGGGGATCACAGCGATGGTCCATGTCAGGTTGACGGTGGTTTCGAGAGCGGCGAGGCGTGCGTGTCCGATGAGCTGTGGTGATCCGATGAAGAGCGCAGTGGCAGCGAAAGCCGCATGAGTTCCGTAGCGTCGCAGTGCAAAGGCACACAGCAGTGCCGCAGTGAGTGCGAAAGCGAGGCAGGAGCCCAGTCTGGCAGCTGCCACATTGCAGACGGCCATATCGGCACCGGGAATCAGCCAGGCTGTGGTTTCGTGAGTCAATCCGATCAGCAGTCGTCCCAGTGGCGGGTGATCGGGCAGGAATTCGGGGGTTTTGAAAACCTGTCGAGCAACATTTGGTGTGAAGAGCAGTGGTCCGTGCTGTTCGAGTGCCTGTGCGAGGTAGATTCCCTGCAGAATATTGAAGGACTCGTCAATTGTCAGTCCTGGGCCATCTGGCAGGGACGAATTTGTGAGTCCTGGGTTAATGAGTAGCGCAGCGGCGAGGAGCGCTGCGGAGAACGCGAGTGAGGCTGCGGGCAGGATTCTGGCAGGTTGAATTCGCATGGCACATTTGCTGGTGATATCTGCTGCTGAAATCACTGACGATGTTTTTTCACATGTTGGTTTTTGTATCGCCACCGCCACCTCCGGCGACTTTCTGCAGAGCCAGATTCAATTCGCGATCGTGCTGATGATCGCGACTGTAGATGCGGAAGATCAGGAAGCTGGTGGGCAGATTACGGAACAGTTCGTCGTCATCCAGCACGTGGGATTTTGCTGTTGCCGGGTCGTACCAGTAATTCAGTTTACCGGTGGGGCGTCGGGCGCTTGGGCGATGGTAGTGTCGGGCGACGTCGATGCGGAGCGGGATTGAGCGGAGTGGGGCGGGCAGTGCTTCACGGACTCGCCGTTCCACGAGGTCGGGTTCTGAGAAGATGGTGGTGTGTTCGGCCTGTCCGCTGTGGAAGTGCATGGTGCGTTCGCAGGCCATGCGCCACATTTCTTCGCGGTTGATGATGGCTTTCCAGTGATTGCCGAGTTCCTGCAGTTGGGGGTCAGAACTGGAGGCCCAGCGGGAGACGTCGACGAGAAAGCTGGTTTCGGTGAGCTGTTGATACTGCTGCAGGTGCTGCAGCGGATTTCCGGGGAACAGTCTCCGCATGGTCTCGGTGAAGTAGTCTTCGAGTGCGATATCGATGCCTCGGACGGTGCGATGGAAGTAGATGCTGCGAAACAGATTGGCGCGTGTTTCGATGAAATTGATCAGTGTGGACATACCGCGAGCGTGGATTGTGAGTCCGCTGTCGGTGAAGAAGCTGTAGTGAATGAGTCTGGAGATATCGAAGGCGCGAGTGTTGTAGCCGGACATGTATGCGTCGCGGAGTACGAAGTCCATGTTGTCAACGGTATAGATACCGCTGAACAGTGACCGCAGTCTTCGGAGCCAGTCCGGGTGTCCTTCCTGTTCGTCGGCATTTCCGGAGGGTCGGCGGATCAGCCAGGCGACCTGTCTGGGGTCAAGTTCTTCCAGTGGCTGCAGTCGTCCGCCGGGGTTACGGCGGATGCGTCGGATAATATCGCCCAGTTCATGTTCGATAATGTGACTGCCGATGTCTTCGTGAGTGAGTCCGAACTGTTCCAGGTAATGATCGTCGAAGAAGTGGCCGAAGGGTCCGTGTCCGACATCGTGCAGGAGGCCGGCGATACGGACGAGGCTTTCGACGAAGGCGCGTGAAGGGACGTTCCGGCAGGATTCGCAGAGGGATTCGTACCATGCGTGGACGGCAACAGAACCCAGGTGCATGACACCCAGTACGTGCTGGAAACGCATATGTTCTGCGGAGGGGAAGACCCACCAGGCGGTTTGCAGCTGGTGGATTTGCCGGAGTCTTTGCACCCAGGGGTGATCGATGAGTTCCTGTTCGGCGGCTTCGGAAGCGGGCAGTCCACTGCGTGAAATGAAGGGTATGTAGCCGTGGATGGGGTCGTGTGAGAGGCTTTCGCTGTTGAAATCCCTGGGCATCGCTGAGTGCTCGGTTCGTTAAACTGGAGTGATGTGAGAAGAGTGCATCATAGCGGAGCTGTGTGTTTTGTCTCTCGACGCCGGCTGTTTGCGGATATGCAGCCAGGGAAATCTCGCTGAAAACCTGCCGATCCGCTATTCTGCCGCCGGAATGCCCGAGATTTCGCTCTGAAATCCCTGGGATGTGATCTGTTTTTCTTCAGGCGGGTGCAGTCTTGGACTGGTTGTCCGATCGAATCGTAGCCTTTCGCAACTGGCTGTTTCTGGCCGGAATGCTGCTGCTGGCAGTTGCTCTTCCGCTGGCGAGTCGGCTGACATTTGATCAGACGATTGAGTCATTTTTTGCGCCGCAGCATCCGGACATCAGGTTGCTGAAGCGGACGAGGGAAGTTTTTGGTGGTGATGAGTTTGTGGTAGTGGCGTGGCGTCAGGAGGGTTTGCTGACAGACGAGGGCGGCGATGACCCTGTGGAAGTTACTGCGGCAGCAGCGCGAGTGATTCGTGGGCTGGCGGACAGATTGAGTGTCCTGCCCGGTGTCGATGGCGGGCGGACGAAGGATTTGCAGCGTTTGTTGGCTCAGTCCCCGAAGAACCGCAATACTCGGCGGGCCATGCTGAAGCTGTTTGAAGGCCTGCTGGTGAGTTCAGATCGGCTGACGACGGCAATCGTTCTGCAGCTCGAGTCCTCGGCTCGCTCCCAGGTGACTCGCCAGCAGTCAATTCAGGAGATTCGAGCGGTGGCGCAGGCGATTTTGCCTGGGTGTGCAGTGGCCGGGGAGCCGGTGCAGATTCAGGAGATGTTTGATCTGGTGGAGCGGGACGGCAATCTGCTTTACGCGGCATCGCTGCTGGTCTTGTCGGGAATGCTGCTTTGGATTTTTCGAGGTTTGCGCTGGGTTGTGGCCAGTCTGCTGGTGGTTCTTGGTGCAGTTGCCGCTACTCGGGCGATTCTGGTGGTCGCGGGTGCTCAGCTGAGTATGGTGAGTTCGATGCTGAATTCGCTGGTGACAGTGATTGCGATCAGCACGACGACTCATATTACGGTGCATTATCGGGAGCTGCGAGTGCAGGCGGGACTGTCAGCGATGCAGTCTTTGCGGCAGACGTTCACTGAACTTGCTTTGCCAGTGTTTTGGACGGTTGTGACGGTGTCCGCTGGTTTTGCGGCTTTGCTTGTGTCGGATATTGTGCCGGTTCGAAGTTTTGCAATTATGATGACACTGGGGACACTCCTTGTCCCGGTACTGATTCTCATGATTTTGCCTGCGGCGTTTGCATCAGGGATGGCGGTACCGATACCTGGTCGAGTTGGTTTGGAGGACCGTCTGGACCGCTGGCTGGGACGCATGGCGCGGGCAATTGACCGGCATCCGCTGGGCACTTCTTTGGTTTGTGTGCTGCTGACGCTGGTGACGTTGCCGGGCCTGCTGGTATTGCAGGTGGAGACAGATTTTAGCCGCAATTTTCGGGACAGTTCCCCGATGATCAAGGCACTGCGTTTTGTGGAGTCTGAGCTTGGTCCGGCCGGAACATGGGATGTGTCATTTAATGTGCCCGAGCCGCTGACGGTCGGGTTTCTGGACCGGATTGATGAGTTGTCCGGGCGTTTGCGTGCATTGCGAGAGCGAGGGCTGCGTGTGGATGTTTTATCCCTGAGCGATGCGCTGAGCATTCCGCCGCGTCTGGGAACGACTCTGCGGCGACTGGAGTTGATTCAAAAGCGGCAGGCGGATTTGGTGGAGAGTTTTTACAATCGCGGCGAGCGGCGGATGCGAATTGTGCTGCGTTCTCCGGAGCAGCAGGCCACCAGGGAGAAGTTGGCGCAGATTGCTGCAGTGCGTGAAGTGGTGGGGCGATTTTTTGGGGACTTGGAGCGGGAGCGAGCGGCGCAGTTTACGGAGGCATCAGGCGGGGGGGCTGTCTGGCGTGCGGAGGCCGCGGCGGGGGGGCTGTTTGTCGTGATGGCTCGGATTATTGACAGTCTGCTGGCCGATCAGCTCAGAAGTTTTCTATGGGCTTCCGCGGGCACTGTATTGTGCACTGCCATTGCATTTCGCAGTTTGCGGATAGGTCTGATTTCGCTGGTTCCAAATGTTTTTCCGATAGGCATAGTGACTGGCACGCTGGGGCATCTGCATGTTCCGGTGAACATTGGCACTGCAATGATTGCAAGTGTGGCGATGGGATTCACCTGCTCGGTGTATTACATCGATGTGTTTCAGCGATCGCTGCCTTTGCTGGGTGTCACGGGCTCGTTGCAGCGAGCACAGGCAGGTGTGGGGAAGGCGGTGGTGCTGGCGCATATGGCGCTGGTGGCCGGATTTTTGGTTTTGACGCTGTCGGAGTTTATCCCGCTTGTGTATTTCGGTGGTTTGCTGAGTCTTTCGATGCTGGGTGGTTTGGTGAGTGATTTAGTTATGCTGCCGCTTTTGCTGCGCTGGACGACGAGGGAGTCGGGAGCTGATTTTGCTGGTGCCGGTACCGGCACAGAGGACCGGGTTTGAGCGGTGACTGTGGTGCTGCATTTTTGCCACCAGTCGTCAGATTCGGCATTGAGTCTGTCCTTTTGGTGCCGATCCGGCGTGATTGTCTGTTGCGTAGTCGATATTGTTCAATAGTATTTGGGGTATGTCAACAGACAACCCCCTTAATGCTCATGATCGTTTTGCGGCGGCGTTGCTGCGAATGCCGCATCTGATGCTGCGTTTACTGCGACTTCTGCTGCCCGCGGAGGTGCTGGCGGTGATGCGTCCTGGTGGTTTGCGATTATGCAGTGAACTGCTGATTGACCAGCATTTGCGAAAGCGGCATGCAGACGCGCTGTATCGTATTCCGCTGCGTGGCGGTCGGCAGATTTACCTGTATGTCATGTTTGAGCATAAAAGCTGGCAGGACCCGCTGACGGCACTGCAGTTATTGACCTATATCGTCGCGCTGATGCATCATTTGCGCCGCGAGGGACAGCGGCTGGCAGTGGTGATTCCAATTGTGATCTATCACGGTCAGACTCCCTGGAGCACCGCAGTGACGTTGCGGCAGCTCGTGGATGCTCCGGAGCCCTTGAGGACTTTTCTGCCCGACAACCAGGTGATAGTACTGGATCTGCCGCGAGCTGATGAGCGGTTATTTGCGGGTCCGCTGGAATACACGGCAAGGCTGCGGGCTTTGATTGCCGGCCAGCTGAAGGCTCAGTTGCCACAGCAGCTGCAGCAGATTTTCACGATGATTGCGCGATCCAAAAAGGAAAAGACCTCGCACAAGGCACTGGTTCAGGATATCCTGAATTATCTGTCTGAGGTTGCTCGGCCCGAACAGGCGGGCGAACTGCTTGCGGCAACTTTGGCGGGTTTGCAGCTGGAATCGGAGGATACGATGAAAAGTGCGCTGGATGTCTGGAGGGAGAAGTGGCGGCGGGAGGCGGTTCAGGAAGGTCGGGAAGAAGGTCGAGAGGAAGGTCGAGAGGAAGGTCGGGAGGAAGGTTTGCGAGAGGGCGAGAAGAACGGGCTGGTGCTGCAGGTGCGTTCCGTACAGCGGGCTCTGGGAATCCCGCAGTCGACTGAAGACACCTTGCGGATGCTGGAAATTGAAGAACTTCGGCAGCTGGCGTGGTCCTTGTATAACAGACTTCCCTGAGTCTCGATTCTTATTTCCGGCAGGCGACAAATGAAAAGGGGGATCGCCGTAAGTGACGATCGCCGTAACGAGCAGCGTCAGACCATCAGATCACTTCTTCAGTTCGGCTTCAATTGCTGTGATTAATACTGCGGGGCGGGTTTGCAGCTGGAATCGGAGGATACGATGAAAAGTGCGCTGGATGTCTGGAGGGAGAAGTGGCGGCGGGAGGCGGTTCAGGAAGGTCGAGAGGAAGGTTTGCGAGAAGGCGAGAAGAACGGGCTGGTTCTGCAGGTGCGTTCCGTGCAGCGGGCTCTGGGAATGCCGCAGTCGACTGAAGGCACGCTGCGGATGCTGGAAATTGAAGAACTTCGGCAGCTGGCGTGGTCTTTGTATGACAGACTTCCCTGAGTCTGGATTTTTATTTCCGGCAGGCGACAAATGAAAACGGGGATCGCCGTAAGCGGCGATCCCCCTGATGAGCAGCGTCAGAACGATGAGCAGCGTCAGACCATCAAATCACTTCTTCAGTTCGGCTTCAATTGCTGTGATTACCTCTGCTGCATCCGGCTTTGTGCGCGGTGCGAAGCGAGCAGCCACTTTTCCATCTTTGCCGACTACAAATTTTTCAAAGTTCCAGCTGATGTCATCCTTTTTGTCTGAGTGACTCTTAAGGAAGCTGTAGAGTTCGTGCTGACCGTCGCCATTGACCTTTACTTTACCCATCATTGGAAAGGATACGTTGTACTTCGTGCTGCAGAAGGTCTTGATTTCGGTCTCAGTGCCGGGCTCCTGCCCACCAAACTGATTGCAGGGAACTCCGATCACCACAACTCCTTTTTCGGCATACTTTTCGTGCAGAGCCTGCAGCTGAGTGTACTGATTTGTCAGTCCGCACTGGCTGGCGACGTTGACGATCAGCAGCACCTTGCCCTTGTAGTCGGACAACTTCACATCCTTGCCTTCGATGGACTTCATCGAGATTTCGTGAACGGAATCTGCTGCCATCGAAACTGCTCCGAAGAATGTTGCCGCTGCCAGTGCCAGTGTCTGAATGAACCGCATACCGAGGGTACTCCTAAAAATTTGATTCGATCTGAAAGAACAGCAGCATCCTTCCTGAGGACATACCGCAAATCAACAGCCCTTCCCGGGCGTCTCTATTCTTGTCTCGAATGCTGGAAAGGCAAGCGACAGCGGGTGTGGGTTGTTGAATCCGAGCAGGATTGTCGTGGGGGCTGCAGTATGGCTGACGTGGCAGGGGGGATGCCCGCAAGGTCGTTTACGCTCTCCTGAATGATAGAGAAACCGGCGATTTTTCGAAAAAAAACCAGAACATTGCTGCTCGATCCTGCAGAACTTGTTGACTTTTTGAAAAGCCGTCGTGTTAATTCCCATTCATGGAATCCCACGCTGTTTGGCTCGCAGTTGAGAGACGATCATGTTTGAGAAGTTCTTCGCGAAGAAACCGGCTCATGAGCAAACGGATATCTCGCGGCGGTTCAACCTGATCGGTCGAGTTGGTCAGGGCAGCATGTCGAAAGTCTGGAAAGCGACAGATCTGCAGTCCGGCCGTACAGTCGCACTCAAGGTTCTGGACAAAGAAAAAACGCTGAAGCTGGAGGAACGTTTCAAGGGTCTGAAGAAGCCCACGGAGGGTGATGTAGCGATGTCGCTTAGCCACCCAAATATCGTGAAGACGTTTGAATTTGGCTGGACAACTGAGGACGAGATGTTCCTGGTGATGGAGTTTGTGGAAGGGGTTGGTCTGGCGCTGCTGGTGGATCTGCAGAACGATGAGATGAAGCGGTATCGTCTGCGATACATGATCCAGATTGGCGAGGCAGTTCAGCATTTTCATCAACAGAACTGGATTCACCGCGACATCTGTCCGCGCAACGTCATGATCGGCGATGACAAGTCAGCTCGGCTGATTGACTTCGGTCTGGCCGTTCCGAACACCCCCGAGTTTCGTCGGCCCGGCAATCGAACTGGCACCGCAAGTTACATGGCTCCTGAACTGATCAAACGTCAGCCGACGGATCAGCGGATTGATATCTTCTCATATGCGGTTACGTGCTTTGAAATGTACACGAAGCGTTTTCCGTGGGATGCGGCGCTCACGATTGATGCGGTGCTGCAGCACATCAATAAGCCTCCGGTCGACATCACAACGCTGCTGCCGGGTATCGATCGTCAGGTGGCTGCAGCGATCATGAAAGGACTGCAGGCCAACCCTGATGAGCGATGGCAGAAAATCGGGGATATGGTGTCTGAGATTCGGGAAGCAGAAGCTCGGCTAGTTAAACTGGCAAGAGAAGCGGCAGCGGCCAGGGCACCGGTGTCCTCGGGCGCTGCTGCAGGTGCTGTTACAGCTTCGGGCGGCAGCCATCCTGCTCCCGGCGTCGGTCGCCCCACGGCTGCTCCGTCGGAGTCCAGCCGAGCGGCTGCAGCCAGTGCGGCGAAGCCAGCGGCAAGAAAGCCTGCAAAAAAGAACAAGCGGTCAGGGGATGACGACATCGACCTGACCGCTCTGTTTGCTGAGTAGCAAAGATGAATTCGGGTGCTGCTTCCGGTTCCCGAGTTATTCTGCTGCTTCTCCGAAGCTGAGATACACGATTCTGCCGGGAATGAGTCTGACGAAACGACTTGCGACGGCATCGACGTCCAGCGGATGTTCCCTCGCTTCAACTCGAACGATATGCGACACGCCGGGATCCAGTGGACGGTTGGATTCGAACAGCCAGACGCCGCTCTTCAGCTTCATTCCGCTCATACCGCGAATCGACAGAACTTCCTCGGCATTCCCCACGCGCACCGCCAGCATACCACTGCGGGGATGCTTTTCTTCTGGCACTGGGTGTGAGACTCGCAGATATGTAAATCCCAGAGTTCCTCGAAGCTGCACTGCAACCGGCTGATCGGGGGTGGCCAGCGGGCCTGCGGAGATGGCAGGATCAGGCTGGGGGCGGAGCGGGACGTGGCCGGGCGGCGACTGGCTGTTCAGCGGGCTGGGCAATGCCGCGGCTTCGAGATCAACGGGCGGTGCGAGGTCAACCTCTTCATCAGCCCTGGCGGGTGATAATGAAAGCAGGCTCAGCACTGCGGTGCAGACCAGTCCGTGTCGAACATGAGCAAATGTCATTTGGTTCCCCTGGTGATTCCTTCAGCATGTCAGCGGAGCGAATCCTGCGCGCGAAAGCATGCCCTGGGAACTGCTGGGCGGCGGGAGAAACCGGGCGACACCTGATTTTTCCTGTCTCGAGTTTTCCGGATGCTCTTACGCTGCCAGTTCCGAAGACTGTACGGGGCCGATCCTGTCGTGAGCAGGCGGAGCGAGTCCAGAGTGTTCCTGGAAGATTCAGGCATTTGAAGACAGATTTAGTTGCTGTCGGCCAGCAGATCCGGAAGTCCGTCAACCAGATAAACGGTCAGCGAACGAGCTCCGTGAGCACCGATGACGAGGGACTGTTCGATGTCTGCGGTTTTGCTGGGTCCCGAGATAAAACCGGCAAAGCGGTGCTGGCCCACTGGAATTCGGCTGTAAGCCTGATGCAGGTTGTGTAAAACGCTGGTGGCTGGAACGACAATCGCCATGTGTTGCGGTATGAAATAGAGGACTCGGTGCAGCAGTGTGTCGTCTGTGACCCAGACCGCACCGTTTTCGGCCACTGCGAGGTGCCCGCGGAGTACGGCAAAATCGACATTCTCGAGCTGATGTGGATCAACGGCTGCTGCAGTGGCGGCTGATGTTTCTCCGAGACCGCTGACCGCCGAGTAGCGTACTGTGGCGGTGTTCCAGAGGGGCATAGATTCGAGGTGTTCCTGTGCGGCGGCCAGGCTGCTGCACTGCACGACCTGTCCACCCACAGATCCAAGCACCTCAGTAAACCGGATTACTGGATCAGGAAAAGTTTGCCAATCCGGCGAGTTGAGTACTTCTGGCAGCGGCGCTGACTGTGGGAGGGCTTTGCGGATGCGACTCAGGATGAAATCTCGTGAGTCTCTGAAAGCGGGAACTGGCATGGCACTTTTCTGCGGTGGAAGCTGACTGGCAGCATGATTTATTGTTTAACGCGATATCAAATTGAACATTCGCCCCAGGAAAACTCAAGCGAAATCCCGCATAATCCTGGCTGTCAGACCGGCATGGGGCTGACAGAGCGGATCACGGGGCGAAAATCCATGCACTTCAGGACCTGCTGTTCGAGATCTATTCCCGGTGCCAGCTCGATCAGTTCGAGGCCATCTGGCTGCAGTCGGAACACCGCGCGTTCGGTGATGTAGAGGACATCCTGGAGTCGCTGGCGGGCCTGCAGGCCAGAAAAGGAAATTTGTTCAACCTGCTGGACAAATTTGCGAATGGTTCCTTCCTGCTGAATCCGAACTTGACCGTTTTTGACCTCGAGTCGGAGTCCGCCGGCGGTGAGTGTACCGCAGAAGACGAGTCGGCGGGCTGACTGTGAGATATTGACGAAGCCACCGACACCTGCGAATCGCTGCTTAAATCGTGAGACGTTCACGTTGCCGCTGGCGTCAACCTCAGCGGCTCCGAGTGCTGCGAAATCGAGTCCGCCACCGTCGTAAAAGTCGAATTGCGAGGCCGAGTCGATGATGGCTTCGGGAAAGTGAGCGGCGCCGAAGCTGAGTCCGCCTGCGGGCAGGCCACCGATCGGTCCGCTTTCGAGTGTCAGCGTAACCTGTTGCAGCAGTCCGCGTTCGGCAGCGACGAGTGCGATTCCTTCCGGCAGGCCAATACCCAGATTGCAGATACTGCCAGGCTGCAGTTCGCGACAGGCGCGTTCGGCGATGATGCGGCGTGCAGGCTCAGGCGACTGTTCAGGATCTGGCGCCGGATGATCGCAGAGCGAGCCGGCTGAACAGTAGTCCGGATTATACGGTTCAGCCATGGTCTGCCAGTGAGATTCCGGATCTGCCAGCACAATCCGGTCGACCAGTTTTCCGGGGACTTTTACGGTCTGGGGGGCCGCTGGCTGATCGAGCAGGGTTTTGACCTGAGCCAGCACGATGCCGCCGGAATTGCGGGCGGCCTGAGCCAATGCAAGGACGTCGCCAACAACTGCCTCCTCGTCCAGCAGCAGGTTGCCATATGGGTCCGCTGAGGTGGCTCGCAGCAATGCAACATGGATCGGAAACGCTCGATACAGCAGCCAGGTCTGCCCGGCCAGATCGACTCGTTCCACAAGTTGTTCTGTTGAGCGATTGTTGAGGCGACCGCCATCGTGCAGCGGGTCGATGAAGGTACCGATCCCGATGCGGCTGATGCAGCCAGGGCGGCCGGCGGCAATATCACGAAACAGCTGACAAATGACTCCCTGCGGCAGATTCCAGGCTTCAATTTGGCCGCTCAGGGCGAGTTCTCCGAGTTTGGGGGCCAGTCCCCAGTGTCCGCCGATGACGCGTTTCAGAAGTCCTGGATGAGCCAGTCTGTTCAGTCCGCGGCTGCGGCCATCACCCTGTCCGGCAGCGTAGACGAGTGTGAGCTGTGAGGGGGATCCGCTGTGAATAAAGCGGCGTTCGAGTTCGCAGGTGAGCAGTTCCGGGTGCCCGGCTCCGATAAACCCGCTGCAGGCGACTGTGGCTTTATCGGGAATCAGCGCGATGGCTGCCGTGGCGGAACAAAGCTGTCGTGGCGTGCTGCTGCTCATGCCCACCAGCCACCATTGACATGCAGAGTCTGTCCAGTGATGTAGGAAGACAGGGGGCTGCAGAGAAACAGGATTGTGGAGGCGATTTCAGCGGGGGTGCCGAAGCGCTGGAGGGGGATCTGTTCGAGCATGCGGGAGCGTGCGGATTCGGGAATGGACTGTCCCATTTCCGTCAGAACAACTCCCGGTGCCACGGCATTGACATTGATGCCGCGTCCGGCGAGTTCTTTACTGAGGACCTTCGTCAGGCCGATGATTCCGGCTTTGGCGGCTGCATAGTTTGCCTGACCGAAAAACCCGATGACAGCGGAGATTGAGGCGAGGTTTACGATGCGACCGCCATCGCGCATGATGGGCAGAGCCGACTGACAAACTCGAAAAACGGCTGACAGATTGGTTTCCACAACGGCATCCCAGTCTTCGTCGGACAGATTTTTGAGTGTGCGATCGCGGAGGATGGCGGCATTGTTTACCAGCAGGTCGAGTGCCCCGAAGCGTTCTTTGATCTGCTGCATCAGGGCCTGCAGATCAGCCCGTGAGCGGACGTCGGCGGCAACAGCCAGTCCGCGATTGCCGAAAGGGGTCACCGTCTGTACGGCTCGCGTGCGTCCCGTTCCGGAATCATCATCAAGATAATTGATAACGACTGTTGCGCCGGCTTCGTGCAGCAGTCTGGCCGTGGCCTGTCCGAGTCCCTGCCCGCCTCCGGTGACAAGAGCAATTTTTCCGTCCAGATTGATAGTAACCATGATGTCGCCGCAGGTAGTGGGTGTCAGAAGTTCAGGATGCGTCTTGTTTCCTGTTCGATACTGAGCAGGTAGGCGCGAAGTTTCGCGTGGATATTTGTGGCAAAGGCTTCGGCGTCGGTGAAGGCCGTCATGTGGTCCAGGATTTCCTGATCGCTGACCTGCGCCGGGTCGTGGATTTTGGCGGCGTGTCTCAGTGCAGAGATGCGGGGCAGCAGTGCCTGTTGCAGGTGTTCGCTGAGTTCGCGGGCGAGATGTTCAGCGCGGTGGAAACGTTCAACGAGCGGGAAATTTTGCGGTTGTTCATTCATGTGGATGGCTCCGGGAGGGAGGCGGTTGGGTGGGGGGGGGATGTGTGACGGCACTGTCGGTGGCAAAAAGCGGTGTTTTGCCGAGTGGTGCCTGATCTGGAAAGCCCGAGCTAAGATTTTGTCCTGAGCGTCCGGAAAGAGCAGACAACCGGGAGCGGATCGTTGTCGTTTGTGGCGCAGAATAGCAGGATATTGTTTCGGAAGTCAGTATCGGACTGGGGGAAACGGGGCAGAAATCTGGAGGGACCGGTCGGTTTTTGCGGTTGGGAGGACTGGTTCTGCGGGCTGATCGAAATTTTCCGGGGCTGGATTCTGCGGTGTTGTGTTGAGATAATGCTGTGTGCCGTACTGGAATTCTGCAAGACACGAAACGGGTAAATCTGATGTACTGGTTTGCGGTGTGCCGAATTCTGCTGCTCGCGACTCAGCTGCAGTCTGCCGTACCTGTCGAGCGTGCAGGTAGCGATCAGGAGCAGCCGTGGCTGCAGCTGGGACTTCGCAGTGCTCGTTTGCAGTCACTGATGCTGGACGACAACGTCGAGCAGGATGAGGTGCGCAAGCGTCTGCTGAATACAGATGTGTCCGGCACCCAGTCAACTCGCACCAGGACTCGCCTGCGAGTCATCCCGGGGACACGTCCGCTGAAGTTTGAGCTGGAGACGACGGGCGAGGTGGTGAGTGAGACGCTGGGTCTGAATGCTCAGGCGGTCATTAACAGCAGCGGTCAGCATCAGTTTGAAGTGCTGAAACCGCTGTGGTTTGACGGCAGCCGTTTCAGGACACAGAAGTGCTATGGAACTATTCAGGCTTCGCAGTGGCCGCAGGGTGTCAGCAGCACCGCAGGGCGACGGGCTCCTGCGCTGGCGCCACTGGGTGATCGACTGGCATGGAATCAGGTGCTGCTGATGCAGCCGCGGATCAATCGAGCTGTGGCTCAGGATTTGTCGCGGGATGTGTTGCCGAAGATAGACAAGAGGGTGGAGGCTCGGTTTGCTGAGCTGCAGGATCGCTGGCTGGGGCTGCAGTCTGAGGTGGGTCGGTGTCTGCCGGACCTGCGTGTGCAGTGGTCCGCGTGTGCGACGGATGCCGAGGTGCAGTTGTCAGCCTGGACGGTGATTGAGCCGGCTCAGGTGGCTGGTGCAGCGGTTCGGGTGCGGGAGTCGGAGGATGTGGCGCTATGCGTTTCACAATCAGCTCTCGGTGCCGTGTTGAATGCTGTCCTGGATCGGGAGCTGGAGAGGTCAGGTGGGCGGGTGATGACGGACAGTCGGCTGCAGGGATTTCGTCGTGTGCTGCAGTCGGGTTTGTCGTCGCCGGGGGCCGGCGAAGCAGTGGGCGAGTCGGTTGGGGAGTCGTCTGGGGAGTCGGGGGATTTGGGAGCGACGTTGTATTCGGTGGAGTTTGCGGAGCGTGACTCGGTGGTTGTTGAGTGTGCTGGCGGGATGTTGAAGGTGCAGCTGCGTCTGCGGATTGTGCCTCGAGCCGGGCTGCCCAGTGACTGGATGCTGGTGGGTCTGAGTTTGCGGGGGGAGATTTGCGGGGAGGGTTTGTGGAGGGTCAGGGTGTCGGGCGTGGAAGTTTCCGGTGGCAGTGATGGCTGGCAGCGGTTATTGCGTGGCGTGTTGGAGGAATTGTCCGGGCGGCAGGTGGGTCTGGAGCAGGCGCGGGAATACCGGCTGAGCGGATTTCCGGATGTTTTTTTGTATTTACGGCAGATTGAATCGGGTGGTGGTGTTTTGCGAGTGAGCGGAGTTCTGCGGCAGCGGCAGGCGGGATTGTGATTTTGGGTGGTCAACTGGATTTTGTTGGGAAATGTGAGGATGTCTGAAGCTGGGTATGGGAATGGTGCTGGAGTTCGGGCGGTGCAGGATCTGCGGTGCGGGTTGTGGTTAGGGGTCGTGAGCAGGTCCGGAGTGGCGCCGGAAAGTCGGCGGGGGCAGAGTAGTTGTGCTGGGCTGAGTTGCGCTGCGCCACCCCCGGTTTCGGCTCTGGCTGCCTGCTGAACTTCTTGACCTGAGGGTAATGCCGAGTAGAATTCGGGGTCCGCCGGACTCCTGTCGGAAGCGGAGACTGGCGGACCGTCGAGGCAGTGTGGAGGCACGTGTTGTGCAGGGCACGAACGACGACTTTAAAGAACTGGTACGTTCCAGCACCAATCTTGTGGATTTGGTGGCTGAGACGGTGGCGCTGAAGCCGCGGTATGGTGGCAGTCAGTTTGTGGGGTTGTGTCCGTTTCATGACGACCACAATCCGTCTTTCTATGTGTATCTGGATCGTCAGACGTATCGTTGCTGGGTTTGCCAGCAGGGTGGCGACTGTTTCCGCTGGGTGATGGAGATTGAGAAGCTTTCGTTTCCGGAGGCGATTGAAAGTCTGGCTCGTCGGGCCCGTCTGGAGATTCCGAAGCGGCATCTCAGCGGGGGCGTTGGCGAGGTACCGGGGAAGTCGGCGGCACTGGAGATTGTGGAGTGGGCTGCGAATCTGATGCACGAGGCTTTGCGGACGGGGCGTAATTCCGAGCATGCTCGGGAGTACGTTCAGAAGCGGAAGCTGACAGCCGAGACGGTGCGAAATTTTCGCCTGGGGTATCACCCTGAGGATCGTTACTGGCTGATGGATCGTGCGCGTGGGAAGTACACTCCTGCTCAATTGGTTTCTGCGGGTTTGTTGAGGGAGCGAGACGAGGGGCAGGGTTATTCGGCGATGGATCTTGCCGATCGTCTGATTTTTCCGATTTTTGACGAGCGAAGCAGGATTGTTGCGTTTGGTGGACGAGTGTTGCCGGGGCGGAACGATCAGAATCGCGGCAAGTACTGGAACAGTCAGGAGAGCGGGATTTTTCAGAAGCGGCGTACGATGTACGCCTTTGACAGGGCTCGGGAGGCGATTCGGCGGCAGGGTTTTGTGATAATTGTCGAGGGTTACATGGACTGCATCGCCTGTCATCAGGCGGGTGTGCTGAATGCTGTGGCGACCCTTGGAACGGCATTGACCGAGGAGCATGTGCGATTTTTGCGACGTTTTGCTCCGCGGGTGGTGCTGGTTTACGACAGTGATGACGCCGGGCAACGCGCGGCAGAAAAGTCAATTTTGCAATTCATCGCGCAGGATCTTGATCTCAGAATTCTGAATGTTCCGTCAGGGAAGGATCCTGCGGACTATCTTGAGGATCACAGTCGTGAAGAGTTTCTGGCGTTGACGGAGTCAGCAGCAGAGGCGTGGGAATACAAGTTGCAGGCAGTCGTGAAACGGGCTGGAACCGCGACAGTGGCTGGTCGGCAGCAGGTTTTGGGTCAGATGCTGGAGTTTCTGTCTGGTTCACAGGGCATGTCGGGGACGGTGCGTGAGGATTTGATTCTGCGCAATGTCTGCTGGCGGGTGCAGGTGGACGAGAGGGTAGCGCGGCAGCAGCTGTCGGAACTTCGCGGAGCGGCTCAGAAGAAGCTTGTTCTGCGGCGTCCTGACGAGGCTGCCGAGGCGGCTCCGGTTCGAGTTGAGAATGGTCTGGATCGTGCGGAGCGTGAGTTACTGGAAATTTTGCTGACCTGTCCGGACATGATTGAGGTCGTGGGGCGTCATTTGGGGCCGGGGGATTTCCGGAATGTTCAGCATCAGCGACTGCTGTCACTGTGTCTGGACTTATGGAAGGAGGAGGGGGAGCTGCCGGAATTGAGTCGTTTGATCAGTCGAGCGGACTCCGATTCTGAGATGCTCAACCTGATTAACACGGTGGTGGATTCGGCGGAAGCCAAAGGAATTTTTCGGTTGATGTCTGACGGGTCTGAGGGACAACTGGCCGGCTCGATTCCGGTACACCTTGAGCGTGTGCTGGGACCATTGCTGGAGCAGCGAGACAGACCTGAAGGGCAGCTGTCGAGGCAGATGCAGGCTCAGGGCGGGCCTGTGGCCGGGCAGCTGGATGAGAATGCTCGAGCTGCTCTGAGGAAACTGACGGAGTTCCGTCGGAATCAGGCAGGCAACTCGGGAACGTTTAAGTGATTTGCAGGATCGTTGGAATTGTGACGTATCTGGCGGGTTGTCATCCGCTGTTGGTTATTCGGAGCTGAAGCAATGCGTTGTCTTGATGAAGGTCTGCGAACGCTGGTTGAAGCCGGTTTGAAGCACGGCCAGCTGACGTTTTCTCAGGTGAATTCATACCTGCCTGACGAAGCGCCTGATCCGGTGCATCTGGACAACCTGATAATTTGTCTGGAGGAGCTGAGTATTCAGCTGGTGCCTGACCCCGAATTACCTCCGGAAGCAGTTCCGGTTGTGACTCGGAAGAAGCGTAAGCAAGAGATCCGCATCGACGACGAAGGTCGTGGTTCGGAGGATCCGATTCGGGTCTATCTGAGCCAGATGGGCGAGATACCTCTGCTGACTCGCGAAGAAGAGATTTTCCTGGCGAAGCAGATTGAGGTGACTCGACGGCGTTTTCGTCGCACGCTGCTGTCGACCGAGTATGCTTTGAACTACTGTCATGAAACTCTGCAGCGCGTGCATCGCGGCGAGCTGCCGTTTGATCGAACGATCAAGGTTTCGATGACGGAAAGTCTTGAAAAGGAGCAGATTCTGGGCCGTATGCCGATCAATCTGGCAACGATAGCTGACATGCGACGTCGGGATCGCGAGGACTATGAGCGATTGAAGTCGAGCGGATTGTCGGTGGCGGAGCGGTCGGGGATCCAGCAGAGCCTGCAGGAGCGTCGTCGGCGGTGTGTGACTCTTTTGGAAGAACTCAGCCTGCGGACTCAGAGGCTGCAGCCCTGCATGAAGCGGCTGGAGCAGATTTCGGCTCGCATGTCAGAGCTGCACGAGCAGATTGAGAGTCTTCAGAATCTGCAGTCGGCAGCTGACGAAAGTCGGCATTTGCAGCGTGAGCTGGACGAGTTGCAGTCGCTGACTCAGGAGACACCGGCGTCCCTGGCGGATCGTGTGCGAGCGATCAATCAGCGGCACAACGAGTACGACAAGGCGATGCGAGATCTTTCGGGTGGCAACCTGCGGCTGGTGGTATCGATTGCGAAGAAGTATCGGAATCGAGGCCTGACGTTCCTGGACCTGATTCAGGAGGGCAATACGGGGCTGATGCGAGCCGTTGACAAGTACGAATATCGTCGGGGCTACAAGTTTTCTACGTATGCTACGTGGTGGATTCGCCAGGCGATCACTCGAGCCATCGCCGATCAGGCTCGAACGATCCGCGTTCCCGTTCACATGATAGAGGCGATGACGAAACTGCGAGCGGCTCAGCGGGTGTTGCTGCAGAAGATTGGGCGTGAGCCAACCGTTGAAGAGACAGCGGAAGAAGCGGGCGTGCCGGTCGAGGAAGCTCGTCGTGTACTGCGGATATCCCGTCAGCCTGTCAGTCTGGACAAGCCGATTGGGGAAGGTGATGACAGTGCATTTGGGGACTTCATCGAGGACCGCGGGAACGACAGTCCTGTGAGCAACGCGGCTTCCGAAATGCTCAAGGACAAGATCGATCTGGTCCTGAAGACTTTGACGTATCGTGAGCGAGAAATCATCAAGCTGCGTTATGGTCTGGGCGACGGCTATACATACACGCTGGAAGAGGTGGGTCGGATCTTCAAGGTGACTCGAGAACGTGTGCGGCAGATTGAAGCGAAGGCTGTGCGCAAACTGCAGCACCCGGTCCGCAGTCGACAGCTGCAAGGTTTTCTGGAGGGCATAGCAGCGGTTGCTGCCGGGCACTGACGAGCGGATTCCCGAATTCGGCGGTCTCTGGGTGTAGCGTTCGAAAGTGCAGTTGTGCTGTTGGGCGGGGCGGCCGGGCCGTCGCAGCTTAGGCGGCAGATCTGTCGTTTTTTTGGGGGTGGGCTGGGCAGTGCCTGGGCGTCGATTTTGAGCCAGTCATCTGTTTGACATTGCTATTGTGGCAGCCGGAGTTGCAGGACTCCGGCTGCTGCTGTTTGCGGCAGAGCGCGGATTTACCGGGCGATTGCGGTGGCGGGCAGTGCGAAGACCCAGAACAGCGATTTCTGTTCTGATTCGAAGTCGTTGTCGCTGCTGAGAATCAGAGTCTGCCGTCCGTCGGGGAGGACGGGACCGAGGCACAGCCCTTCAATTTTCTCGGGCATATTTTTGCCGGCAAGTTTCCAGCGGGGATCCAGCAGATCGAGGAGCACGGTGCGTGTTGCCGGCTGAATGTTGTGCTGTGCGGGGTTTGCGGGCAGCGTGGCCATACCGGCAATATTTGTCGCGGCAGAAACGTCGACGGTGATTAGTTTGCGGTGGGCGGCCTTTTCGCCCGGATTGCCGTCACGTTCGAGGACGAGCAGTTTTCCATTCGGCAGTGCGAGGATTTCGCTGTTGCCATTGTCCGGACTGTCCATCACGTAGAGGTATTCGGCTTCAAGTTCGCCTTGCAGAGTGAGTTTGAGGAGTCGACAGTGGGTGCCAGTGATTTTTCCATCCTGGCGCTGGCCGTCCTGGATCAGCGGTCCCTGCATGAGTCCATACAGGTGTTTTCCGTCGGGGGCAATGGCGAGGCATTCCATGCCTCGATTTGAGGCTCGACCACTGCTGTTGCTTTCGGTTTCCACCTTTTTGTCACCGTCCGGTCTGGTCACTTTCAGGTACGGGGGCAGCGGAAGTGATCGGATTTCGCGGCCTGCGGAATTGAATTCCACGATTTCCGGTCCGTATTCGTCGGAGATAAAGCAGCGGCTGTCGGGTCCGAAGCGGAAGCCTTCCGGATCGAACCGTCGTCCCTGTTGCGAGTCAGCGGCGAGGATTGTGGATCGTCCGGTGAGTGGTTTACCGGTGGAATCGGTCAGCAGTGTTGTTTGACGGAGAACGAGCGAGACAACGGGTTTCTGATCCGGACTGACATTGAGGGCAAATACCTGGAAGCGGCAGGGGTAGCTGACGGCCCCGTCATCGGGGCCTCGGTCGGAAAGTGCGGCGAGCAGTTGAGTTTGGGGGGAGTAATCGAGTGCCGAGAAGCCTCCGAGCCGACTGACTGGCTCTTCGTT
>JBJTPZ010000284.1:0-4173 GCA_046075365.1 Planctomycetaceae bacterium | reverse complement strand
CCGTTTCACGGGGGCGAGGGGAGGATTAGTGACCAGTGATCAGCGGTCTGTGGTCGGTCGAGTTACAGGGGACTCGACCGCTGGCAGAAAACAGTACCAGGGCCACTGACGGTTCTCCAGCTGCTGACACGTTTCGTCAGATAACTGCTGCAATACCTGCACACGCGGTGCAAGATCAGCACCAGCCGTCGCCCGCAACTGCTCAGTCAGACGCTGCAGCCGAGTGCCGATCTCCTGAGCACCCTCGCCCGCTGCACGCCGCCGCTGCAGCTCAGACACCAAAAACTCACGCTCACCCAACAGTACCCGCAGTCGCTGCTCCGCCTGCTCAGAAAATATCGCCTGACCCAGAAATCGATCGGGATTGTACTGCAGCTCACGCTGACGATCCGCAAACTCACGCAATCGAAACAGCTCAGCACGCTGCTCGGCAAATAAATAACGCGATGCACTGGCTACCGCAAATCCCGGCGGATCCTCACCCCACCAGCTCCGAATCAGTTCGTCCACCGCCGGATCATACTTCCCGCCTCCCAGCCCATGCACAAAGAAATCCGCAAACAACAGCCGCAGCAACGCAGAAATCAGTCCGCCCCGAGGCACCAGCTGCAGCCCCCGCAACCGCAGCGATAACACCGCCTCACCCTCCAGACCCGGCCACAGCTCAGATTCCCCCCGCAATTCCCCCCCCGATTCCGTCCCCAGCCAACGCTGACCAGCACGGCGCCACAACCATACCACTCGCCGCTCACCCCGCGGCAAATCCACCAGCCACAACGGCAGCTCCCAACGCTCCCCATCCGCACCCGCCACAAAACGCAGATCCGGAAACGGATTCGCCGCATTCCGAATTCCCTGCTGCTGCCGAAATCGCTGCAAAGCCCCGTTGTATGCACCAAAAAAATCTTCCGCCCGCTGCAGCACGCCGCACAAAAACCGCAACACCTCCGGCAACCCGCAAATCCACGATAACGGCAGCTCAAGCAGATGAGCACCAATGCCGCCACGACGACGCACCACCGTGTTCGCCTGCGACACCGAGACTCCAGACTCCGGTAACTCCTCGTACCAGCCGGCTGCCCGCCCGAAACTTTCCGCCGCACCCGCGCAGCCCGCACTGCTCAGCCACTGCCGCACCTGCTGCGATAACCGCTGACGCTCTGACACCGAACACAACTGACCCGATCCCAGCAAACTCGCCGCAGCACCGCCGTCAGTCTGTGCCGTCCAGGTGGTCCGCCGCTGCGTCAGCACCTGCCACAACCCCCCAGCCGCACCCGCCGGCTCAGCCACGCCCGCCGGCACCGCAAACTGCCCCGCATCACCCTCGTCCGTGTCAATCTGCACGGCCACACCAATCGCCCCGGACCCCCGCACAAACTGCTCGGTCACCTGATACTTAAACGCCAGCCCGGAATGAAACACCACCGGCTGATGGCCGGTCAGCACCAGCGGCTGAGTATCGGGGTCCCCGCTCAGCCAGTCCGCCGAAGTCTCGCTGTGCCCCGGCAACGTGGCCGTAAACTGCCGCGCCGCCTGCACCAGTGACCGGCGAGCAGACTGGCGCAGCAGCTGCAGTCCGGCAGCCGCAGGTCGCCACGGTACGCAGCCCCACTGCGACAGCTCCGGCTGCAGAATCGGCTTCTCTGAGTCCGTCAGATCGAACATATCGCGTGATCAATAATCCGTAGGCGGTGAGCAAGGCACATGAACCGTATTGGTGCGGCAGCTCCACAGACTACGCGATCAGGTGGACGAGAGGAAACCGGGGGACGGGAACTGGTTTTCGGTTTTCGGTTTTCGGTTTTCGGTTTTCGGCGAAGAGCTGCGGCAATGCCGTGCCCGGCTCGCCTGTTGGCTGTTGGCGATTTTGTAGCTCGGGCTTTCCAGCCCGAGCACACCACTGTGCGATTCGCACGCCGGACGGCCGCGGCAATGAACTGAGCGAGACATTGCGGGCGGGCGGTCTCACGCGCAGACGCACGGGAATTCGCACGGTGCGGAAGACTGCGGACGGCATCCATCTCGCACACTCGGTACTGCTGTGCCCGGTTCGCCTCGTGGCGGCGCACCGCTGGTCGACGAGCAAAATCTTTGGAAGCGCAAAAAATCTGCCGGGCTGGCGGTGGGGCTGACTCATGTTTCCCGATAGACTTTCCCGCCAGCGGGCGGCGTTGCTGTCGCCGAACGGATTCGGATCATGAACGTCAGTATTGCCGATATTTCAGTGCCTTCTGCTGCCAAGCCTGCGTCTGACACCGCTGCTCGGACCGACTGCTGCGCAGCCTCTGCCGGCCCGGCCTGTGTATTTCCGTTGCCGCTTTCTGAATTCGAACACTACATGCTGACAGACGATCGGCCATCACATCCGATGGTGATCGTGATGCTGGTGGACGGTCAGGGGCGACTGCACGAATCCGTGTTGCGTCTCGCTGTCCGGCAACTGGTGCTGGCTCACCCCCTGCTGAATGCTCGCATTGAAAACCGCGATGGTCAGCAGCAGTGGATTGCCGCGGAGCCCCTGCCTGACGGTTCACCATCCACTGCGACGATCGAGTGGCATGCGGCCGATGGCTGCGACCCGCAAACTCAGCTCCCGATCGCTCGACCGCTGAACATCCTGGCCGGCGAATGTCTGCGGCTGCAGGTCTGGACAGGGCTGTCAGGTGGTGCTGATCGCTGGCGAATAGCACTGGAGGTGCATCATGCGTGTGCTGACGGCATTGCTGCCGTACAGCTGATTGCCGAGCTGTTGGCGCGTTATGGTCGGTTGAGCCTGGGACTGACAACCATTCCCGACGGAGCGAACGATCGTTCGCGGCCGACATTCGAACCGCCTCGCGCCGAGCTGCTGCCGGACCGCAGCAATCTCGCCGCGCTGGATTCCACAGCCCCGGCCAACACAACCACCATTCCTCGCCGCTCAGCCCGCACCATCATCGCCAAACTGTGCCGCCTGTTTCTGCGTCGACCGGTGCGACTGGCGGGCAGCAGCCAGCCGGAACCGCACCGTCACCCGGCTATCCTGCTGCAGACGCTAAGCACAGAAGGCACAGCGCAGCTGCGAGCACAGGCCACGGCAGCCGGAGTCACAGTGAATGACTTGCTGCTGCTGACATGTCTGCAGCAGGTGCGCGAATGGAATACGGCAGCCGGCACGGCACATTCGCGGCAGTGGATCCGTATAGCGGTGCCCATCAGCATGCGCAGCGGCCGTCATGCGGGCCTGCCGGCCTGCAATCGAGTCAGCTATGCCCTGGTCACCCATCGCATGGGTGAATGCGATGACCCGCAATCACTGCTGCAGCGGATTCATGAAAAGACGGCCGGCCTGATGACCGGGCGTGAAGGCGTGATTGCCTGGAAACTGTTCCGTGTACTGCGACGTATTCCTGGTGGCCTGCGCTGCATGCTGTCGTGGTGGTCGTGTGCGGGCACGCTGGTACTGGCCAATGTGGGCGACATACGCCGCCGCACCAGGGCTCGCTTTCCGCAGCACGACGGCTGCTGGCAGACCGGGTCGGTCACTGTGGAACGCATTTGCGGCGTGTCTCCCGTTCGCCCCAACACCGTGGCTGCCATCGGTGTGGCTGAATATGGCGGTCGCATGACTATCAGCCTGCGCACGGATGGCCTGCAGCTGTCCCGCCAGGACTCGGAGCTGTTCCTGCAGCAGTTCTGTGAAAGGCTGCAGCGTGCACTGTGAGTCGCAAGTCATCACCCCAGTGCAGCTCGGGCTTTCCAGCCGCGGCATCCGTGTCGCACACCCGGGCACTGCCGTACCCGGCTCGCCCGCCGGTGGCACCTTCGCAGCTCGAGCTGTCCAGCCCGAGCACAGTGCTGTGCGATTCGGCCACCTGAAGGCGACGGGACTGAAGTGAGCGGGATATTGCACGAGGGCTATCTCACGCGAAGACGCGAAGACGCGAAGGGAAACGCACGGGACGGAAGGCTACAGGCGGCATCCGTGTTGCACACCCGGGCACTGCCGTGCCCGGCTAGCCTGTCGGCGGCACCTTCGCAGCTCGGGCTTTCCAGCTTCTGTCACAGCCTTTGTCACAGCTGAATGTCACAGCTCGATGTCACAGCTCCATGGCTCAGATTTACAGTCTTTTTCCACGTGGAAACGCTGTCTGAAAGACTCGCACAACAATTTTTGTCACAGCTCAATGT
>JBJTPZ010000283.1:0-12470 GCA_046075365.1 Planctomycetaceae bacterium | reverse complement strand
CCGGGGACACACCAGTCGGAGACGGGGACACACCACCCGCAGCCGGAGACACACCAGTCGGAACCGGGGACACACCAGCCGGAGCCGGGGACACACCAGCCGGAGCCGGGGACACACCAGCCGGAGCCGGGGACACACCAGCCGGAGCCGGGGACACACCAGTCCGGGCCGGGGACACACCAGTCCGGGCCGGGGACACACCAGTCGGAGACGGGGACACACCACCCGCAGCCGGAGACACACCAGTCGGAACCGGGGACACACCAGCCGGGGACGGGACAGTGCCTCCACCAGGAACCGGCACTGCAGGCACAGCCGCAGCCGCTGGATTCGAATTCCCCACACTGCCAGACACAGCAGCAGGCAGCTCACGAGTCTGCGAAATGGATTTCGTCGGTACTTCCTGCTCCGTTGCCTTCTTCGCCTCCGCCTCCTCCAGCGCCACCCGATCCAGATAGATCGAAAGCGCATTCAGCGAATGATACAGCGGCGAACAACTCACATTCTCACGCCGATTCGCCATCAGATCGTTCGCAACACACTCAATCGCCCGCCGCACCCACTGCTGCTTCAACTCCTCCTGCGATACGGACATCATCAGGAATTCCAGCAGATGCCCCTGACTGGCCATCCGCTTGTCATAGTCCTGCTTGTACTCGCGAGTCTTGAAGAAGCCCGAAGACAATGAACCGTCACTGTTCCGCAGAACTCGTGCGACCTCAATGTAACGCTTCACCTTGCGATCCGCCTCAAACCAAACACCCTTCAGTTCCTGCCCCGTTCGCAGATAAACGTTCCGCGCCCGTGCCAAAGCAAACAAACCATGCGTGCCGCCGCAGGGCGATGTAGCCCCGCCCACCGGCTTGCCCGTCTCCAGCTGCACCAGCTTCTCGATGCTCCACTGCTCACCTTCCGCATTCACCCACGACGCGTCAGACGGCAAATACGTCGCCAGCGCCCACAATGTCCACGTCACTTCCTCGCGAGCATTCACGGTCATCTGAGCGTTCTTCAGCATGTCACGCATGCTGATCACACCCGATGCCGTCCCAAACTTCGTGTCCAAAGGCAGATTGCACATCGACAATACTGCCAAAAACTGGTTCACATGCCCCTCAAACCAGTAAGGCTTAATGTAAGGATGTGCACGCCCGCCGTGGACTGTCTTCTCAAACCAGTGCTCGTTCTGATACTGCGGACCACTCCGCACCCAGTCCAAACCACTCACCGGCTCACCGTTGTGCAATATCTGCAGATCCTGACGCAGCCCCAGCACACCGTGCATAATCTGCCACGGCGTATGATCCTTCGTGGAAAGCATGCGTTTCCGCTGCACTTCACGAGTCTCCCAGACCAGCTTCACCAGCGGGTCCTTCGAATCAGGTCGGGAACGACTGACCGGCAGCGTCAGATTCCTGGCACCGGATTCCGAAAGTTTCGCACCCGGCTCAGGTTCCTTCGAGCCACCCTCGCCAATCGGCTCATCGGCCAGCATCGCCGCTGGCGCAAAACCGGCCGCCAGAAACAGCGTTAGCACCGGCAGAAACTGCCGAATCCCTGCCCGCAAAGCCACCCGGTCCATCCTCAACGCCCCCTGTCTTCCCTGACAGCCTGCAGCCTGAGTACTGCAGCACGCCCGTACGTTCTCTGTTCTGTTTTCGGACTTCCGAGGATACTGCTTCACAAAGTCCCGGCAGTTGCCCCGCGGAATTCCTTCTGCTCCCTGGATCAAACAGCCCCTCTCTGACAGAATTGCACCTTTTTTAACAGAGCAGTTATCTGTTTTTTGCCAAACGAAGGTGAAACTCCGTGAAAAAACTGATCCTGGCAAGTGGCTCAACCTATCGACGCGAACTGCTGTCCCGCATCGTCTCCAGCTTTGATATCCAGATCCCAGGGGTTGACGAAGATGCGATTAAGAACTCCGGACGCTCCCCCCTGCAAACAGCCTGTACACTTGCTTCCATGAAAGCCGACGCCGTTGCCGCACTCAACCCCTCCGCCATCGTCATCGGATCCGACCAGCTCGTCGATCTGAACGGTGTCATCCTCGGCAAACCCGGAACACCCGAACAGTGCTGCCGGCAACTCACAGCGATGTCCGGCCGCACACATCGCCTGATCACGGCAGTCTGCGTCCGCACCGATACGCACAGCTTCGAATTCACAGAGCTGACCGAACTGCAGATGCGATCGCTTAGTCCCGCCGAGATTCAGCGTTATGTCGAGCGGGATGCGCCCATGGACTGTGCCGGCAGCTATCGCATCGAAGCCGCAGGCATCGCGCTGTTCCGCTCCATTCGCACCACAGACTCCACGGCCATCATCGGATTGCCCCTGCTGCGACTCTCAAGGATTCTCAGGGAACTGGGAGTCTCGATCCCCTGAGGAATCATCTGCACAGCGTCTCGAATTCCTGGTGTACTTCTGCTACATTCCGCCAGACCGTCGCCCGCCTTACGGAAATTTCCTCCAACCGAGTCACTGCATGTCGCTGCTGCTTGAAAACATCCGCAAGACATACCGTCAGCCGGAAGGTGGCAGACTGCCGGTACTGGGTATCGAACAGTTTCAACTGCAGCGCGGCGAACAGGCTGCACTGATCGGTTCCAGCGGTGGCGGCAAAACCACTCTGCTCAATATCATCGCCGGAATACTCACACCCGACTCCGGAAAAGTCATCATCGATGGCCGTGATCTGGTCGCCATGCCAGAAGTCGTCCGGGACCGCTACCGCGCCTCCCGCATCGGTATCGTGTTTCAGACCTTCAATCTTCTGCCCGCCTTCACGGCTCTCGAAAACGTCATGCTGGGCATGACCTTTTCAGGTCGCGGCGTCGACCAGAATTTTGCCCGCGAACTGCTGCAGCGAGTCGGGCTGGGGCACCGCCTGCATCACTCCCCCAAACGCCTGTCGGTCGGTGAACAACAGCGGGTGGCCGTGGCACGCTCGCTCGCCAACAAACCCGTGCTGCTGCTGGCCGACGAGCCGACTGCAAACGTTGACCCCGCCAATCAGCAGCTGATTCTCGACCTCATCCGCGACTCCTGCCGCGATCACAACGTCTCATTGCTGCTGGTTACTCATTCCATGGAAGCGGCAGCCTCCTTTCAGCGAATCGAACGACTGCAGGACTTCAACCGCCCCGAACTCTGTGCGCCGGAGCGATCCGCATGAGTCTGCTCAAAATTGCCTGGAAAAACATTCTGCAGCGACGAGTAGCCTCGCTGCTGACCAGCCTCAGCATCGGACTCGGTGTCATGCTGATGGTGCTCGTGCTGGTCATCGCCGGAGCAGTGGAAACAGCATTTACTCAGCGCAGTATCGGCTATGACCTGATCGTCGGCCCCAAGGGCAGCGACCTCCAGCTTGTACTCAGCGCCGTCTACCGCGTTCAGCCGCCAATCGAAAATCTGCCGTACATGTACCTCGAACAGATCCGCGCCGACCGCCGAGTCATCTCGGCGGTGCCGCTGGCCTTCGGGGATGTCACCCAGCAAGGCTCCTTCCCGATCGTCGGGACAACGGCCGAGTTCTTCGAAAATGACTACATGCCCGGTCGCAAATTCCGCTTTCGCGGTGCCGGCATCGAATCACTCTTCGATGCCATCATCGGCGCCGAGGTTGCTCGCACCAATGGCTGGGATGTCGGCACCAAATTCTCCATCCTGCACGGCGGTGCTCAGGGCAGCCTGCACGATGAATTATTCACGGTCGTCGCTGTACTGGCTCCCACCGGCACTGCCAATGATCGCACCGTGTTCCTGAATCTGCAGGGCTTCTACGCGATCGAAGGACACGAAAAACCAATCGACGAAGTCGAAAAAAGACTGCGTGACTTCTACGCCGCAGACCCGCAGCGACTTGAGTCAGCCATGCAGCAGCTCCAGGAATATCGAGCTCGCCGAACCGCCAGACCAGATGTCCCGGAAGGTCAGGCTATGGACAGCCCGCCAGCCATGCAGGAAGTCACAGCCATACTCGTCAAAACCCGCCCGGCCACTCCCTTCGACGCCATCAGCCTGTCCTCTGAACTGCAAAAGGGATTTCAGGCCATGGCCGTCAACCCGATTCGCCCAATCCAGCGATTCATGTCCAGCGTCGTGGGCAATATTCAAAAAGCCCTCGTCGTTCTCACTGCCATCATCATTCTCGTGTCCGGTGTCGGCATCTTTGTCAGCATCTACAACTCAATGGTCGATCGACGCAGAGAAATCGGCGTCATGCGGGCCCTCGGAGCAGCCCGGCACCACGTCTTCGGCATTATCCTCGCCGAAGCAGCACTGCTGTGCCTTGGAGGTGCCGCAGGAGGCTGGCTGACCGGCCACGCTCTGGCCATCATCGCCAGTCCGTGGGTGATCCAGCAAACCGGACTGCTGATTGATCCCTGGGCCGTCAGCGCCACAGAAGCAATTCTGTTTCCCGCACTCGGCCTTCTAGGAGTTCTCGTGGGATTTCTGCCCGCGCTGACCGCCTATCGCACCGACGTTGCCGAAGCCCTCAGCTCCTGATACCAGCATGCCCGTCTACCCCCCGGCAGATTGGTCCGCATTCCTTCGACCGGCGGCTGCAGTCGCAGGACTCGCCTTCCTCTGGCTGCTTGAGTCCCGCACACCTGCGGTCGCCAGACCACCCGCGCTGCACCACTCCTCAAAATTCAGACATGCCGCCCGCAATTACACACTCGCCGCCGTCAATGGCCTCACCATACTGACACTGGCCGGCAGCGTGGTGGTAGCCACCACCGAATTCGCCGCCAGCCGAAACATCGGCCTGCTGCCCGCACTGCCAGTTTCCGATTTCACACAGACCCTCGCTGCTGTCATACTGCTCGATCTGTGGACCTGGGGCTGGCACCTCACCTGCCACCACATTCCCGCACTCTGGAGATTCCACCGAGTGCATCACAGTGACCATGCCATGGATGTCAGCAGCTCGGCCCGCTTCCACCCCGGAGAACTGGCCTGTTCCACCATCGCTCGAATCCCCGTCATTCTGCTGCTGGGACTGAACACTCAACAGCTGCTGATCTTTGAAACACTGCTGCTGGCTGTCTCGCAGATGCATCACTCAGCCGTGAATGCTTCGTACCTCGACCGCTGGCTCGGGTGGCTCCTCGTCACCCCCGGCATCCACCGCGTGCACCATTCCCGCAACCGCCGTGAAACCAACTCCAACTATGCAGCCATAATTTCCGGCTGGGACCGGCTGTTCAAAACACACTGCCCACAGTCTGCCAGCCCCGGTATGCCTCCCGGACTGCAGGAACTGGACGCTGAGAAATTCCAGACCGTGGCAGGACTGCTGACAACCCCGCTGCTCAGCCTTCCCGATTCACCGACACACCCAGCATCTGGCCTTCAAACATCAGCTCACCACCCACCCAGCCCTGGAAATCAAACTGAGCCAGCTTGCGAGCCATGACGCGAGTCACCTTCGCGATCAGATCCAGTCGCATTCCCGGAAAAACAGGCTTGCGGAACCGCACCTCGTTCATGCCGCCAAAACCCAGATAATCGCCGCCGATGAGATTGTACTTCCGAGCGTAAAAGCCGCCCAGCTGGGCAGCCGCTTCACACTGCACAACGCCCGGCATCAGCGCGAAGCCCGGCATGTGGCCCCGAATCCAGAATTCCTGATCCGTCAGCTGCTTGTAACCCGCCAGCAAATGCTGCGACTGGTCGACATGCACGATCGCCGTCAGTTGTTCCATTTCGAAACGCTGCGGATTCACGCCGCGAATGTCATCCAGCGTGAACAGAGGGGTCGTCGACTGAAAAACCGACAGATCACAAAGCGGGGCCGAAGCCATGAACACAAGTCTCCACTGCCGTCAGCACAGGCTGAGAATTTCTGCAAATACAGGTCCCGCAGATTTCAGTAACCTGCAGACGCGAGTACAAGCGAAGCAGACCATTTCACTGCGGAATTTTCAGTCCTCGCACAAAAAATCTACTCCCCGGACCGCTGCCCCGCCGATCCGGCTGACTCATACTCACGCAGAACATCCTCGAATCCGGACTTCTGAGACGCATCCGCCTGCGATATCGCCCGCCGCTGCACCTCCGCCGCTTTCGCCGCATTTCCCAGACAAAAATGCACGCGGGCCAATGTGTCCAGACTGTTGGCGTTCGTCCCGCCATCCAGCTCCACTGCACGCTCCGCCGCACGCAGGGCCAGCTGCAGATCGACGTCCCCCCGAGTCACCTCGACAGCCAGCATCCACGCCAGTGCATTCAAAGCCTGAGAATTATCCTGCAGCTGCGCCAGCAATGCCGCTGCTGCCGCATTGCCCTCCTCCGGACGCTTCAGCTGAAACAAAGCCAGGATCCGCAGTGATGCAGCCTCAGCATCACCCTGATCCATCTGCTCGGCGATCGACAACAGTCGACTGAAGTTGCCGCTGGCAAGAGCCTCACTGGCAGCCTGCCGCTGCTCCGCCTCAAGCTTGCCCTTCTGAATATCCCACGTCCCCTCAACCACCTGCTGCAGCGGCTTGTCAATCGTCAGCGGATGACCAACCCACTCCACCTGCCCCTTACGACCTACAATAAAAGCACACGGAATACCCTCCCGCCCGGCTGCCTGCATCCACTCCGAATTCATCCGGCCACCGTCATCCACGGCGATCCGATAGGTCAGCAGCTGCTCCCAGGTCTGCTGCCCACCCTGTGCCGGCTTCTTCAAAAACTCAGCGACCAGTTCCGGCTCTTCATCCGTCACACCGATAAACCGCACCTTGTCACCATACTTCGTCTGCAGCTCAGCAATATGCGGCATACTCATCAGACACGGACCACACCACGTGGCCCAGAACTCGACCACATACACAGTGTCTCCGGGCGCCAGTTCGGTCGGCTCACCCTTCATCCAGCGACTGACCGACAGAGCAGGGGATGCATCTCCCGGTTCCAAAGCCTGTCGTCGCTGTTCCGGAGGCCGGATGTTAAACTGCACCGCATTCTCACGTCCGCCACTGCCATCCCCGGACGTAATCGTCAGCGGCGACAGCTCTTGCGGTGGACCGCTGCCAGACACCGGCGCCTGATTCTCAACGCAACCTGCCAGCAACAGCAAAACCAGCACCACACACAGATCCGCAGATTTCGACATCACTCGCTCCCCCGCCACTGACACTACACAGATTTTTAATCAATCTCAGTCATCCGAGACGCGACGTCCGCGAGCCGGTACCCAGGTGCTGGAACTTGTCAGTCGCAATTCACGAGCCTCACCGGCCGTGATCGGCTGATTGGTGCCCGCGGACCGGTCTGAACGACTGCTGCCCGCCCTGCGCGGCTCGTAGTCACGAACGCCGTCATCCCGACGACTTCGCCCAAAACGCCCCAGAAATCCCAGATCCAGCGACAACCCGCGGCCAAATCGCTGCAGCACAACCAGCAACAGCAGACCACCAAATACACTGCCCAGTATCCCCGCAGCCAGAGGCAGCGAATTGGGCGACATCGCCCCCACCATGAACAAACACGCTCCGCCACCCAGCCCCAGAATCAGCGATGATGCCAGCAGACTGCCCGAATCGTTGCGCTGCCCCATCCCCCTTCTGCCCATGCCGCAGCCCCCCTCCGCCTGTCACACCATACCAACCATTTCCCTGACCGCCAACAACCGTCCACGTCACCAAATCCTACCATCAACCCGCCAGCCAGTCGATATTTTCGCACCCGCGAAACACACCGTTTTGGCGATTCAGCTCGGCAATCCCCGCCAGCCCCTTGCCAACAGACCCCGATATCCGCCAGACTCCCGCCAAAACAAGGACCGCCGCAAAACACAATTTTGTCTGACAAACTGCAAACCACAGCATGTTCCACCTGCGCCTCTTCAGCCAGTTCATCCGCAACGCACTGATCCGGGAAATGATGTTTCCCGCCAATTTTCTCATCCAGGTCGTGACACGGCTGTTCTGGTTCGCCGCTCGAGTCGCCCTGTTTCGACTGATCTACAGCGAAGTTCAGCAGATCCGCGAATGGTCCCGCGAAGAATACTTCACCTTCATGGCCACCGGCATGCTCATCAACTCCATCGTTGAAGCCTTCTTCATGCCAAATTGTGCCGCCTTCTGTGAACACATCCGCACCGGACGACTCGACTTTGCACTCACCCGACCCGTCGATGCACAATTCCTCGTCTCACTGCAGCGACTCAACCCCGCCATGTTCACACAGGTCCTCCTCGCCGCAGCACTGCTCTTCATGTCGCTCGCTGAACTCAATCGGCCCGTCTCGCTGTCCGCCATCGCCCTCTACCTGTTCTACATCGGTGTCGCCGTCACCTTCTTCTACTCGCTGATGATCGCCACCGCCTGCACCAGTATCTGGTTCGGCCGCAATCAGGGCCTGTATGACTTCTGGTTCTATATCACCATCTTCGCACAATACCCCCGCAGCATCTATGACGGCTCAGACGCCAGCCGGTTCGAATCCGGAGAAGCCCTGCAGTTCGCCTTCTCCTGGGTCCTGCCAGTCCTGCTCGTCGTGACAATTCCAGCCCAGACCATCCTCAACACCGCCACACATCCGGCCTTCGCCGTTGCCATGCTGGCCTCCACCGCAGCCTGCTTCGCCCTCTCACGCATGGTCTTCAACTGGTCCCTCAGCCACTACCGAGGAGCCAGCAGCTGACCGGTTCAGACCCTACACTCGAACTCTGCTCAGACTTGCCAGCCCCTAACGCGCAACCCTCAGACGACGCACCCACGGTATCAGCCGCCCCGCCAGCTCCGACGGATCCTCGCCCGTACACTCCATAAACATCTGCCGTCGCTCCGCCGCCGTCACCGATCGCAGCGGACGCAATCCCTGCAGACGCTGAGCATACAACGCAAACTCAGCCGGCTTCTTCTTCACCAGATAACTGACCAGACCCCAGCTTTCCGCATACGCCGCTGCCGCTGTGTCGCCCGACTGAAACAAACCGTCATTCACCAGCAAATCCGCCAGCGGCAATGACAGTTCGTCATCCTGCACCAGACGCAGAAACTCAGGGTGATGCCGACCACTCACCTGACCAGGCCGACTCCACAAAACAGCCGATCGCTCCGTCGGAGGCTCAAAATACAACGATAAACCTTCAGAATACCACACCGGAAAGTCCGCAAATCGCTGCTGCAGACCCGAATTAAAAGACAGCTGATGCACCGCCTCATGCACCACAGTCGCAACCTGCAGGGGCCGATCGGAAAGAGCCTTCCGCACCGCCGACAAATCCCGCAGAGCGCGATCCCGAGTCAAATCCACCACCAGCACAAGATTGTCCCGCACCGAGTAAAAACCGGGGACACCTGCAAAATCAGTTTCCGGATGAATCCTGCCGGCATACGCCAGAAACTCAGACTCAGCCTGAAACAACACCACCGGCAATGGACGATCAGGCGGCTGCAAAGGCACCTTCAGTTTCTGCCAGAACAGAAAATACTGGTCATAAACAGTTTCCAGCAGCCGCCCCATGAACTCGTTATAACCCTCGCTGCAGTTGGAACACAGCAGATAATGCTCGGTCTGATGCACCTCAAATCCCGATCCCGTCTCAACCTTCATCAGCTGCCCCAGCGCTTCAGCGTCCGCCGGCTGCCAGCTGCCCCGCCGATCTTCACGCACCAGCACCTCCCCCTTGCTCAGCTGACGCATCCGACCCGCGACATCCTCCAGCAGCAGCTCACCACCCTCTCCCTCAGCCACCACCCGCCCAGCCAGACGCTGCTCACCGCCAGTCCCCTGAATTCGCACCTCCGTCAGCTGCACCTCGTCCCCCGAGACCCGCACCCCCACCAACAGAAACACTGCCAGAACCACAGCTAACCGGTGCCGCAGCAGACCGCCTGCCCGGCCCGTCCTGGAAATCACCACTGCACCTGCGAAGCTCATACACGCAATCCCGTTCCCGACCGACAAAAAGCCGTCCACCCGGATTCTCGCTCCTGCCACAGTAACTGACAATCCGAAACCTCCCCAATCCGCCGAAACAGGCCGATCGGCAGCCGCCGCCACCTGCCGGCATTTGCCAAACGCGACAACTCAGATATCCTGCACGCATCTTCTGTACACAAATCTCCTGTTTCACATGCCAGTCTCAACGACCTCCGAGGTGCAGCGTGTCCGACGTCCCAGATTACTTCGAAATTGAATGGCACGACAACACAGTCCTCGTGACCCCCTCGTCCAGTATCGAATCCCTGACATGGGACCTGGTCGAACGCGCCGCAGACACCATCATGGAACCGCTCAACTCGCAGCAGGCCCCCATGGTCATCGTCGACCTCAGCAACGTGCGACACTTCGGCTCCGTCTTCCTCGCCATGCTCCTCCGCTGCCACAAATTCGTCAAACGCAAAAATGGCGAACTCGTGCTGTGCGGCGCCAACGCACCCTCACTCGAACTGCTCCGCATCACCGCACTCGACACCATCTGGGCCATCTACGACAACCGACGCGAAGCCATGGATGCACTGCTGAGCTAAAACCCTCAAGGAATCTGCTGTGAATGGACGCCAGCCACTGCGGCACCCGCATGAATCCGAAAGTGATGTCATCGAACACGTGCCTGTGCTCCGCACTCACGACGAACTCATCGCTGAAATCAAAGCCACCGCTGATAAACTCTCTGGCGATAACGCGTCCCGCGGTGACCTGAAGATCCTCAGTCGAGCACTTCGGGAACTGCGCTACGCCTTCAAAGTCTTCGCCCCCTGGCGACGCAACCGCAAAGTCAGCGTCTTCGGATCTGCTCGCACTCCGCCCACACACCCCGCATGGCATACCGCTGAACAGTTCGGCAAACGCATGGCCGAAGAAGGCTGGATGGTCGTCACCGGTGCCGGTGGCGGAATCATGGAAGCTGCCCATCAGGGTTCCGGACGCGATATGGCCATGGGACTCAATATCCTGCTGCCCTTCGAACAGCAGGCCAACCCCGTTATCGCCGGTGACCCCAAACTCGTCAGCCTGAAATACTTCTTCACACGCAAACTCATGTTTGTCAAGGAAGTCCACGCCATCGTCACATGCCCCGGTGGCTTCGGCACTCTCGACGAAGCCTTCGAAACACTGACACTCGTACAAACCGGCAAACGCGACCTCATGCCGCTGGTACTGCTGGATCAGCCCGGAGGCACCTTCTGGAAGGATTTTGTCAGCTATATCCGCAACCACCTGCTCTCAAACGGACTGATCTCGCCCGCCGATATGTCTCTGTTCAAAGTCACTGACAGCGTCGAACAGGCCGTTGAAGAAGTGCTGGGCTTTTACAGCGTTTACAACAGCATGCGATTCATCGGTGATCGCCTGATCCTCAGACTGCATGTCGCACCCGATGACCAAATGCTGCAGCGACTCAACGATCAGTTCTCAGATATCTGCCTCAAAGGACGCATCGAACGCGCAGAAACTCACAAAGTCGAAGCGGATGATGAACACCTGGCACTGCTGCCCCGACTGGCACTCTATCCGGATCGCCGCGCTGTCGGAAGACTCAGACAAATGATCGATCTGCTGAACTGCGAACTGGAAGGACACTGCGGCGGACAACAGCCCTGACAAAATCCCCGCCAAATTCCCCCCGAATCCTGTTGAACATTCCAAACAACAATCACAGAATACCGCTGAGGTACTCAACAGCGGTCCAGGACAGCCCGAATGCGGGCAGGAGCAACCCCATGCTGCGACGTCACGCACTCTGCACACTCGCCACGGCCCTCGTGGCCAGCCCACTCCTCGCCAGCCCCGGCGGCTCGGCAAATCACTCAGACCACACCCCGCAGCCAGACCTGCTGCAACAGCTCGATCACTGCCTGCAGCTCCTGCAGCAACAGCCCGCAGCGCTCCGCCATACCGCCACCTGCACCGAAACCATCGCTCTCCTGCAGCACACCCGCAATACCATCGTGACCGGACAACAGGGCAGTGCAGCCTGCTGGCAAGCCTGCTCCGACACGGTCACCCGTTTACTGGCCACCCTGCCGCCACAATCCGCAGTCACCACACCACTCCGCCAGCTGCAGCTGCTCCTCACAAACGCCTGCCGCCACTGCCTCGGCACAACCGTCAGCCACTGACGCCCGCATTCAAGGCACACCACCGCCCCTCGGGCTTCCCAGCCCGCGCCCCGCCCCTGCTGCGTTTCCGTACCTCCGGCTTTCCAGCCCGAGCCCCCCCTGCTGCGATTCCGTAGCAAGGGCTTTCTCGCCCAAGCACCCACCCCGCTGCGATTCCGTAGCTCGGGCTTTCCAGCCCGAGCCCCCCCCCCGGGACTCCTCCTCCCCGTGTCACCGGAAGACCACGAGAATTATCTGTTCCCTGTGCCGTGAAAGTGTCATAGCACCCCTCGCCCCTGGCAGGGGAGGGGGGCTGGGGGGGAGGGGTCAAACACGCCCGCCCCATTGCCACAGCATGACCGTCCACGCGGTTAGTCTCACACGAAAACGCAAAGGGAAACGCAAAGAGTCGGAAGT
>JBJTPZ010000282.1:0-16109 GCA_046075365.1 Planctomycetaceae bacterium | reverse complement strand
CGTCGAAACCAGTCATCGCCCGCTGGCCCAGCTGCAGGAACTGACCCTGTGTGTAAGCGGAATTCTGCGACAGATTCACTGCCCGGACCGGTCCCGCCGATCCATCGAACACGCTCGCACCCTCCTGCACTCGGTTGACGTATCGCTGGAGGTTAAGGGGCGAGCAGTGCACCACCTGCAGAACGCAGATCAGTACCTGGCACGTGGCGAACACGGCGCCGCCCGCTGGGAATTGATGTCGCTGCGCCACGTTCTTTCGAGGCACACCTGACCAGGGTCTGGAAAAAAACAGCGACGCGCCGTAGTATAACTGATCCCTGCAACACACCGACGACTCGGCCCTGCTAATGCTTGGTTGTTCAGCACATGTTGCAGGATCAGTTTCCTCGGCCCGTCAGGCAGCGGCCCTGCATGGAAGGTTTATGAACAGCACCCGAAATGAACAAAACAGCTCTGAAGCCTGTGGACATTCCTGCGATTCTGTCACGCAGTGGATCTGTGATGCAAAATCCAATCCGTCGGGTGACTCGTTCGTAAGGCTGTGGCATCGTTACATGAAGATGGTGGCTCGAATTGCCACCAGTCACCTTAGCCTCTCCCTCAGGCGATTTGTGGACGGCGAGGACATTGCCAGCGAAGTTTTTTCTGAACTTAGCTCTGGTTTTGAAGACGGGCGGTTTCACCATCTGGATGATCGAGACGACCTTTGGCAGATACTGGTCGTACTGACGGAACGTCGGGCAAGGCACTGGTATCGCCGCAGTCAGACGGAAAAGCGGGGTGGCGGAAAACCAGAATTCCCAATCGACCAGCCTGCCGGCAGCAATGACGACCTGCCATTCAGTCAAATTGCCGACAAAGGTCCGACCCCACAGGACGCGGCATATCTTTCGGATGAACTTAACAACTTTTTGCACACGCTTCCAGGTGATTCGTATCGTCGCATCGCGATCGACTGGCTCACAGGATTCACTCAGCAGGAAATCGCCCACCGTCATTCCATTGGTGTTGGCTCCGTAGAACGCAAACTGCGTATTGTGCGGGAATCTCTCAGGAAATTCGGATCGGAAGCCTGCAAATGAGCAGACCAGACGACGAAATTCGGATCCTTCTGCAAATTGACTCCATTTGCAGTACCTACGTCCAGTCCCTGAAGGCGGGCACCTCAGGTTCCGCAGCCGACAGCATCGAACAGTTGCTGGTTCAGCATCCCGATATTCCTCGTCGTGAACTGCTGCAGCAGCTATTGATCGATGATCGCGACTATCGAACTCGGATCGGAGCCCCCAGCCTGTTGACCGAATTGAAAGTCCGCTTTCCACACGATGCAGATCTTATCGAACGGGTATTTTCCGCTCAGACACACGCACCACAGCCTCAGCCGGATTTTCTGTCCTTCAATATCCCGGGTTATGAAATCTATAACCCTGTTGCTGAGGGCACCTACGGCAAAGTCTACCACGCATTCGATGTCGCGCGTCGTCGATTCGTTGCGATCAAAATCACAAAACAGCGTTCCACCGCAAACACTCGCGAGTTGCAGCGATTCAAGTCAGAAATAGAAGCACTGAGCCAGCTCCGACACCCAGGTATCGTGCAGATTCACGACAGCGGTGTCTCTGGCGAGCAGCACTATTACGTGATGGATTACATTGAATCCGGCAGCCTCGGAGACCTGATTTCCAGGGCTAAAAACACACTGTCGGGAAAACGCAGCAGACCCGAGACAACTCGCCCGATCGCAGCAGATGACACAACTGACAATACCCCTCCTGCCACGGATCCCGCCCCCTCTCGGTCGCCGGTGGCGACTCCCGTTCGATCGACAGCCATCACCTACCCGGACGATGCATTTCTCGCCGCTTTCGGGCAAAGACCATCGCCCGCAGCGGCACGTCAGGCAACGGCGGCTATTGTGCAGATCGGCATTCAGGTAGCCGAAGCAATGCAGTATGTGCACGATCACGACATTGTTCATCGGGACCTGAAGCCCAATAATCTTTTGATGGACGATCGTGGGCGCGTCTATGTCGCAGACTTTGGCATGGCGCAGGTAAACGACACTCCGCACCAGACTTTGCCAGGTGAAGAGATCGGAACACTGGCATATATGGCTCCCGAACAGATGCAGGGCAGCAGACTGCTGATTGACAGCAGGTCCGACGTCTTTTCATTGGGGGCCACGCTGTATGAACTGCTGGCGCTGACCCGCGTTCGCGACGGCGCTTCGAACGACGTGGTCCGCCGGCAGGCCCTGTTTGAAACCGCCGTTCCGCTCAGGCGTCGCAACCCTGCCGTCCCCCGGGATCTGGAAAACATCATCCACCATGCAATCTCGTACAGGCCGGAAGACCGCTATCAGACCATGCAGGCGTTTGCTGAGGATCTGCAGCGGTATCACAGCCTGCAGCCTGTCCTTGCCAAACCGACGGGACCCCTGAAACGCTTTGCACTGTGGGTGGAACGCGAGCAGAAACTTGCCGTGGCCCTCGCGTCTTCGTTCTGCTTGCTGCTCATCATCCTCGCACTGCTGCTGGCCCGCGAAAACAAAGGGCGCCGAGACAGTGAAAGAGCCGCTGAGCGGGAATCAAAAGAAAAAGCTCAGATTCAGGCCCAGCTCAACAAGTCCGAAGCCTCTCGCCTTGTCACAGCATCACTGCTGCTCTCCAGTCGCAACCAGGATCCCGCCCTCGCTCTGCTGCTCGCTGATGCAGCAACCAAATATGCGCCCCTGCCAGAGGCATCGGAAGCATCAATCATTGCGCTCAGACGCAACCACGAAATTCGGTCATGGAAACCCAGAGACGCCAACACACTCGAGGCAGGCATGACAGTACACCCGTCCGGCACTCGTGTGGTTACGACTGCATCCCCAAGAGCCATCAGAGCAGGCAAGGTTTACGAAGCTGTGGAATCCTCCATCACAACCGGGAAACTGCTCCGCACCTACAAGGCCGAGGGAACTATCATCGCTGCCCTCTGGGATCACTCCGGCGAATTTTTGGCTACCATGGATGCCATCGCAATACAGCCCAAAGAACGAACTCGTATTGAACTCTGTAATCTCTTTGCCAGTGTCTGGGATGGTAACTCCGGCGACCTCCTGTTTCGCCGCTCCGTCGGCACGGCCGTCTCCTGTGACGACTTGCTCAAACACCAATCCGCCTGGCCTTTGCTGTTCACTGCAAACGCATCAAAGACAAGGTCACTCATTACCCGAAATGGCAGTCAGCTGTGCCGCTGGGCAATTCCCAATGGCGAGGCGTCGCCGTTTTCCTCGGAGCCGCTCCCGGAATCTGCCATCATAGCCACCGCCTCTGCTGCGTTTGCTGACACTGATCCGGCTGAAGCCGGACTGGCGGTACTGTTTGACACCGGAATGGTCAAAACTTTCGACGCCGGCAGCGGCAACCTGCGCTGGACCCAAACCTTCGGTCCGCCACAACCCACATTCCGTTGCCCTCCTGTCGCACTGCTGCGCAATGGCTCACTTCTGTTCGCCACTGCAAACACGCTCTGCCTTACAAACGACCGTGGCGTTCCCATACCCGAAGCCACGTACCCCTGTGATCAATACTGGCTTACGCAGGATGGCAACGCTGCCCTGTTCGCGTTCGCGGATGTGCCTTATCAGATTTTGTACTCAAATGGACACACAGCACGCACGTCACATACCAGACCGCGAACCCACTACGCGACAGCGGCAGGAAGCGGCACACAAATCTTTACCGCAGTGACAGGGTCCGACCACATTCTATATAGCTTATCTGACTCAGAACCAGACTTTAAGATCCGCTCCATAAAGCCTAGCTCCCAAACAGCTCCGACAGTTCACGCAACTTATGTCACCTCCTCGACACTGCTCATCCTGCAGGAAGACGGAACATTATCCCTTACCTCCGCGGAGCCTCTGAGTAACCAGCACACGCTGACTCACGACCTGGAGCATATTTCGACTTCACCACATAAGTATACTGTGTCCACCGATTCGAAGCTCGTGGCATTTCAAAACAGTCACCGTCCACGGGCTTTCATCTTCACTTCCCGCGATCTCAGTATCAGCAGATCACTTAGCGGATATATGCTGAGCCAGCATCCCCTCTCTGACTTCCTCCCGTTATCGACTGACGACCGCCACGTGCAGCTAACCACCCTTTCCCACACTGCGACGACCACACCAGATCTGCCGCTGCCATTCACCCCCGCCGAAATTCTCCTGAAGCAAACGAATGGCAATTTGCTTTGCCGCTCGGAACAACATGAAATTATCTCGTTTAACCCTGCGTCCGGAGCAGCGATTACCATCACCCCAGCATCCCCGCAGGCCCCCGCAACAGCCGTGAATTCGACTCAACACCTTTGCGCGATTTCCAGGGATAAAAGCTCTGAGATCCTTTTGCTCATACAGCAGGTACAGCACAGCATTGAATTGCCCCCCGGAATTACCGTCAGATGCATGGCATTCAACGCTGACGGAGATCGGCTGGTAACGCTCACAAACGCAAACTCACTCCTGACGTGGAAAATCGACACAGCCGGAACTACAGGTCCTCCCGAAACCACTGAACTGCCTCCAAATTCCTGCAACGCACTGTCCCTCAGCCCGGACGGACAGCAGTTTGTTGTATGGAACAACCAGCCCGAAGGCACCTTGATCGCTCGCGGGACGCTCAACGACTTGCCCCGCGAATCCATCATACCGGAAACAATCACGGCCGCAGCGTGGCTGGACAACGGCGAGCTGTTACTGGGCACAACACGCGGGCTTTATAAATGGCCACCGGACAAGCCGCCCCAGCCAACCGCAGTTGACAGCCCTGTCCGATCGCTCTTCAGCACCCCAAATGGTGTCGTTGCTGTGGAGACCGCTCGAGCCACACCGCCGCCAGCAACCGACGTCATAGGCTCAGGCTCACCCTACAGTCAGGCAACACACAAACTTGTGCTGCGATCTCCAGACACGCTGCAAGTACTGACGCAACATACACTGCCTGGCTATTTCAGCGATGCAACGCTGTCCGCCGACAAGTCCTTTGTAGCCATAAACTCGTTTATATCTGAGTCGCGGATCTCAGAGCTTCAACAGCGCCGCTCAGTCCCAATAGGCAATCCAGGATCCGGAGGCGTCTGCCTGCAGCAGTTTCTGCCCAACACGCATACCCTGCTGACCGTCACGTCGTCCGGAACAGGACATCTGTTCAATTACGACACAAAAACAGAAGAACCTTTTGAACTGTCAACTGAACCTTTACAGTGGGTGATGCTGTCTTCCACCGGCAGCACCATTGTCGCTTTTTCTTTCACTAATGACATTATCATCTGCGGTGTTTCACCTCCTCACAAAACCCGTACCGTCAAAATGCCGCAGCCATTCAGCCCAGCGCATCTCTATGCGCTGTCGCCCGACGGCAACACGATCAGCAGACACTCCGAAGACGGCAAACTCCAGTTCTGGCACCTTCAGGATTCCGCGTTTCTGACAGTCGATACCAACCTCAGCGTGCAAAAAGCCATTTGGGTCGGTTCAAACAAATTACTGGCCTTCGCCCATAACGCAGACAATACCACCACAGCGTGTTTCCTGCGACCTGACAGTGGGGTCAGACTGCCGTTCAAAATGACCTTTGCTCAAAAAATTGCGTCAGTCTGGTCCAGCCCACAAGCAAAAAAACACATCGTCCGTTTTCAGGACGGCACCAGCCAGTTGCTTTCCATGCAAGCTGACGCGTTGAAATGCGAGTTGAATTTTGGCAGTATTTTCAACACCAGCTATCGTATTGACCTGCGTGACGACTCACCTCACATCGCCAGCCTCGAACGTGATCGCACTAGAATCTTTAATTCACAGCAAAAAACTTTCGACATTTCGATACCAACAACCAACTCCGTCCCCTTTTTTACATACTGGTATGGCGAGCATCCTGATTTAATGAGCCGCATGCTTGCAACAGACGCAACTGCAATCATACATTCAGAAAAAACACTCGAACACTGGCCTGTCGGCACTTTAAAACTCGAGCTTCCCAGAAGTCTGACAACGGAAGAAAAAGCTTTATATCATGTCAAGTAGCAGCAACCATATTCAATTCTTGAATATGGCGTCCGCGTGCTGGAATAAACAAAAAACGCGACGGCTCGTCCCCGACATTTCAGTCGAGAACACCACGCATCGCGTCAGCACTATATATCAATTTTTTTAGGATGTATTTCCAGAGTTACTGACAATTCTGTGATGCTGACAGAGTTACACAGCCACAAGCACAGACTGCATCTACTCCGCACTTTTTCAGAGTCCTGTTCAGTTTTCGGACCGCCTGTCGCTTCGCCGCAGACATTGTGGCTGCACTTGCACTTTCCCGGAACGCTCCACAAGTCGCCGTCACTGTGAACCGACGACGCATTTGTCTAAGCGGAACAGGCACCTGCTTTTCAGTGTGAGTACAAGGGTCGCATTCGCCATGGTCGTCACAGTATTTTTTACCCGCGTCATAAGCTTGATTTTGATTTTTAAAAGGTCCAAGTTCTTCTATTTGTTGACCGTTACACTTAATATACGACCACCAAGGGCCTGGTGCTCCCCCTCTGCACACTTCACGCGCTTCGCCACTTTGAGCGACAACGGCAAACACTGTGAGAAACAGCAACGCACGCGGTACGAACTGACGCAACAGATTCATGAGGGACACCTTTCAACGGAAATCAAATTGGACACAGGCCACGGAATGACCACACAAAACTACGCAAGCCTCGCAATCAAACTAAACAAACCACACCGCCCAGTCAACCAAAAATCTTGCGTCCAGCCCCGACACGCCCAAAAACAGCCTCCAAATTTGTCGCTAAATTAAGTTACCACCCAGAACAGCAAGTGTCCCCTGGAAACGCACAACGATCTGAATTACATGGCGTTATTCCGTTTTGCACCGTAGCTGCAATCCTCCCCATCCTGCCGGATCAGCAGAGAAACACTGCGACCCTCGACGGGCAAACATTCGCCCAACGCTCAGCAGAGGTATTCCACCGGATCCGCTGGTTTCGCTCAGTTTCCAGATCAAGTCTGACGCCCGGCGCAAAACCCCGGTTCGGGCTTGCCAACTTGAGCCCCCTTACTGAGAACTCCGCGTTTTTGCACGGCAAATTTGCGACCAGTGGCAATAACGTTTTCTGTCCTCGGTATTCAGATCTGCGCCCGGGGTCCACGACGGCATTCGGCAAATCTCTCAGTAATTCTGCCGCTACACCAGATTGGATGATCGCAATTACGCCCCTTTAGGTTGCAGTGGAAACTCCGCCACGTGTAGACTCCGCGCTTCTAAAATTATTCCTCGAGAACCCATCTCACCACAAAGGCACCATTCACCAATGCCCACCCCCACCCGTCGCAGTTTTCTTCAGTCCGCCAGCATCGCGTCGCTCGCCACCGCAGCCGCGCCGTACTGGTTCGCCCCCTCCTCTATGGCCGCACCGTTCCGCAGCCCAAATGACCGCCCAGTGCTCGGCTGCATCGGTACCGGCGATCGCTGGAATGCCGTCGGACCCCAGGCCATGAACTTCAGCGACTGCGCCGCCGTCTGCGACGTCGATCGAAACCACGTCGAAAAAGGACGCGAAACCGCACTCAAAAAACAGTCCAGACCAGGCACCGAACGCAACGTCGAAATGTTCGAAGATTACCGCAAACTGCTCGATCGCAAAGATATCGATGTCGTCACCATCGTCACTCCCGATCACTGGCACTCCAAAATCGCCATCGAAGCACTCCGCGCCGGAAAAGATGTCTACTGCGAAAAACCACTCACTCTCACCATCGACGAAGGCAAACAAATCCGCAAAGTACTCGAAGAAACTAAACGAGTCTTCCAGGTCGGCACTCAGCAGCGCTCAGAAATGGCTCTCCGCTTCCTCCACGCCGTCGCCATGGTCCGCGAAGGACGCATCGGAGAACTGAAAACCGTCACCTGCGCCATCGGAGGTGCACCCTCCAGCGGCGAAATTCCCGTCGCCGAAATTCCCAAAGAACTCAACTGGGATATGTGGCTCGGACAGGCTCCACTCACCGACTACCGCTTCAAAGCCACCAGTGGCCGCTACGGAAACTCACGCTGCCACTACGAATTCCGCTGGTGGTACGAATACTCAGGCGGAAAAATGACCGACTGGGGCGCACACCACGTCGATATCGCTGCCTGGGCATTCAATCTCGAAAATACCGGCCCAGTCAAAGTTGAACCCGTCTCCGCAGTACACCCCGTCGCCTTCAAAGACGGTCTGCCCACCGACCCGTCACAGTACAACACCGCCACACAGTTCCATGTCACCGCTACCTTCAAAAATGGCGCCGTCCTGCACATCCGCGACTCAGCCAATGACCTCGGCTTCGATAACGGACTGCTGCTGGAAGGCTCCACCGGCCGCATCTTCGTCAACCGCGGAAAACTGACCGGCGATGCCGTCGATGCTCTCAAAACGAACCCCCTCAAAGAAGAAACACTGAAAACCCTCTACAAAGGCAAAACTCCCGGCAACCACATGCAAAACTTCTTCGAATGCATCGCCGACAGAACTCAGCCCATCAGCGATGTCCACAGTCACCACCGCGCCATGACCGTCTGCCACCTCGCCAATATCGCAATCCGACTCGATCGCACTATCCAGTGGGACCCCGACACCGAACAGATCGTCGGCGATGCCCAGGCCGCAACATGGCAGGCCCGCGAACAACGCAAAGGTTACGAAATTCAGGTCTGAAAACCCCCGCCGCCAGCCATACCCGGGCCGTCACAGCACCCGCTGGCGACGGCCCGCTCCGTTTGCACCACCCGCATTTTCAGCCCAAACGCCTTCACGCCCGCCAGCCCGGCCCGCATCCTGCCCCTGAAAGCTGAACGTGAAACACCACGCCACAGATCAAAACACCTGCCTCGCTGAATCCATCAGCCTCAGCAGCCGCACCGATCTGTTCGAAATCCTCGATAACCAGCGCATCTGCGAATTGTCCGCACTAAACACCGCCGACTCACAAAAAAACTCCGGCTTTCCCGACGCCGCCGCTGTACTGCGGTCCACAGGAGTCTCCTCGCGCAGAATACTCCAGACCGGCATCCAGCCACTCGACCTCGCCGCCGCACTCGAAAACACTCTCGACTCACAAAATCTCGGACGCTTCACCGACTTCCACGCAGTCCTGCTGTGCCACTCACACACTGACCCCGCCGCCGTCCTGCACCTCGCAAACAGCCTGAAACACCGCACAACACACCACTGCCAGCTGCCCGAGATCCACACGTTCAACGCCGGCTGCACCGGCTTCCTGCAGCAACTGCAGCAGGCCCGCCAGCTGCTGCAGCACTCCGCCGCAGACAGCCGCATCCTCCTGCTGAACATCGAAACCCCTGAATCCTGGCACTGTGCAGCCGATCGCGCCTTCTGCGGCATCGTCGGAGCAACCGCAACCGCAACCATCATCAAAAAACAGGGCGGTCGACCCATCACATGGCTGCAAACCTCACACACCCAGGTCCCGCACTCACACCACCTGCAACCCGGACCGCTCTTTCACACTGAATTCACCCGCACCATCTCATTCCGCGGCCAGACACAACACCGCTGCGTCATGCGCATGCACGGCGAAGCAGTCTTCGTCCACGGCATCGAACTCATGCTGCAGGCCGTCCGACTGGCTCACCAGCACAACACAGCCAACACCCCCGTCACCCTCATCCCCCATCAGCCCAGCGGCAAACTGCTGCGCGCCTTCACCGCCGCACTGCACGCAGAACTGCCGCACATCAGCGTCCTCTCCAACCTGCAGCACTCCGGCAACACCATCTCTGCTACCATCCCCGAGCTGCTGGCCAGCCACCCCACACTCCACCAGCCAAACCCACACCCCCTGATCCTCGCCGCCTCAGGCATCTGCATGCCACAGATGCACAGCCACATGAGCTTCGGCAGCGCTTACCTCGCCTGATTCACTTCACCTCAATCCCCTCAGTTCCTCCAGCAGCTTCCGACCCAGCTCCGGACGACTCTGACCAATCCAGCCGATTCGCCCGGTCAGCCACGCCACAAAATTCGGATGACCGTCCCGATTCTGACGCTCCAGTCCCTCCGTCGCCGCTCGATGCAAAATCGCACGCACACGACGCACCTCCCGACGACAAACCCCAGGCCGGTCATTCACCACCAGACCTGTCACCACCTGCGCTGTACTGCGAGGCTGCACGCGAGTCTTGTCGGGGTGCACCTGCAATCCCTCAGACCCCAGAATCGCACCCACCGACTTCAGCACTGCACCCGCCCGCTGCCGTAAATCGGCCCCCCCGGAAAACGTCAGATCGTCCGCATATCGCGAATACACAAATCCCAGCTTGCCCGCCAAACCCCGCAATCTGCGATCCAGACGCAAACAGACAAGATTCGACAGAGCAGGGCTGGTACAGGCACCCTGCGGCAAACCACGAATTCCCGTAGCCACCCACAAACGCCGTCCCTTAAATACCACCTCACGCCGCGGACACTCAGTACACACCAGCGCCAAAATTGTCGCCACACACTTCGAATAACCGGCCCCCATAAACACTCGCCGCACACGCGCAAACGGAATCGAAGGAAAAAAATTCTGCACGTCCAGATTCAACACCACCGCCTGACCACAATGCTGCTGCGCATTCGTCAGCACACTCCGCCCGCACACAAATCCATGAGCCTCCTCGGAAACACTCAAACGATCCAAAATCGTCCGCAGTATCCAGCGCTGCGCAGCGGCCAGACGACGATGCGGCACACTCAGCTCACGCTCGCCACCGCCCCGCTTCGGTACCGTAAAACGCAGATAATTCGTCAGCCCCGCCACCTCAGCATGAAATGCCAGACCACGCAAAGACTGCAAACTGATCCCCAGTGCCCGCGCAACATCGGCCGGAACTGACATCACCGGCAAACCGGCCGACTGCAGCTTCACCACATCACTGACCCGCTCGTTCAGCCAGCCGGAAACACCTCGCCCCAGATACGTAATGTCACGCGACAAACGGTCGGCCCGGCGAATCTCACGCAGACGGTGGCGTTCGTTCTGACGAGCCCGCTGCTGAGCATCCCGCCGCGCCGCCAGTGCCAGAGAACCCCGCGGTCGGCCACCCGCAGCCGCCACTGCCCCCACAACAGTACCGCTCACCGGGACAGTCGCCACCGGCAGCAAGTGAGCAGCCTGCAGGGACTGCGCAGTCAGCACTGCCGCAACGCTCGGCCGACGCTGCGCCGCACCAGCACGGCTGGATTCACCGGCTGCCGGCTGCCCGACTTGCTGCCCCAGTATCGCCCGCAGCAGGCGGCCCCAGAAACCCACCTCTCACCTCCCCTAAGATCAGCCGCACCACACAAATCAAGAAAAATCCGTTCCGATTTTTTTCTGTGGCAAAAAACAGAACGGGGCAGGGCGAGTGGATGTTCGCGACTTCGAAGTGTCGACCGAGGACACTGGCGAGCGGCCCGGTCTGTGATCCGGCAGCGAGACCACGTCGAAATGGTCGCAGCCGGATCACCTGAGCGGGCCAGTCCGACAGGTCCGCGGTGAAGCAATGCAGGAGCATTTTCAACCGCGGCGGAACACCGCAGCATGACAGTCTCGTGTTCACTCCACGCTCGCCCGCCACCGTTCAAACGGTATTTCAACCAGTTCAGACGTCACTGACAAGCGATCAGCGCTCCGCCAGCCAGCCTTCCACTACTCCCACCGCCTGCCACTGCAGCGCAGAATTCCGCAGGCCCTGCAAACCACTGCCCAGCGCCGACCCCAGCAAAGCCTCAAAATATCGCTGCTCACCCGACGCCACCCGCACCCTGGCCGCAGCCTGCTGCAGCGCCAGCCGGCGAAAACCCAGCGGCAGACACCGCTGCTCCACCGCACGCTGCCAAAACCCCCACATCGCACTGATCAGTTCTGCACCGTCCGATGCAGACAGCAGACCCGCCAGCACACGTCCCGCGTCTGAAATCCGCCGCAACTGCCACGCTGCTGCCACACCAGACCGCGCCTGCAAAAGACGCAGCCACACTCCGCCCTCTGCACACAACTCCAGCCGCTCATTCACCCGCTCCTGAACCTCCCGGCCAATCCGCTCGTCGCCACAATCCAGCAGCGGCAGCAGCCAGTCCAGACCGCTCAGACCACGCCCCTGCAATTGCTCCCACGCCCACAACCCCGGTCCCGAATACGGCAACAGCAGCACCATCGCCTGCAACACACCCTCCGACAGCAAATCTCCAACCCCTGGCTCCCCCAGACGCCGCAACAGCAACTCACCGACATCAGCAGCCGCCCGCATTGACTGCGGCAGACCTGCCAGCACATGCAGTGCCTCAGACAGCGTCAGACTTCCAACAAACCCGGTATTCAGCAACAACCCCCAACACAGCTCCACATCCGCCGGATCAGATCGACCAAACAGCACTGCCAGCGCCGACTGCTCCACCCGCAGCTGACTGATACCCACAACCCCCAGCCCAAGCGCAGCCCACCGCCGCACAACGCGACTGCCCGCTCCCGTCACCAGCCGCCACAACATCTCTGCACTGCCAGCCCACACATCACGATATGCCGGAGACCACTGCAGCTCACTCAGCGTCCGGCCGGGAGCCAGCCCCCAGCCGCTGCTGCTGCAACACACCACCGGACTGTCATGAAACAGCACATGCATCAGCACATAACTGTCCAGCAGCGCCACACCGTCAGACAACGCCGCATCCTCATACCCCGACAGCAGCACCTCACACACCGCAAGATACTGCCCACCATCCTGCTGCCGAATCTGCCGCAGCAGCCGCCATAACTTGCGCTGCAGATAGCGCCGCGAACGCACACTGTCGCCAGCAACCGAGGCCGCGGGCCGAGTCACCAGGCGGACGAATTCCGCCTTGCCACCGCCCCGGCCACCAACCTCACCAGCCGGCCCCACCGCACATTCGGCAGCAGCAGCCGCTGCCGGCCGCAGCTCACGCCGCACACTGCCGTCCAAAAGTCGAGCAATCGCTGCCAGCTGCTGCGGATCACGCGACTTCTGCAACGCCGCAAGCTCCCCACGCAACGCCCCCGAAAGCACCGTCCGCTGGCCAGCTTCTTCACGTTTCACAGCCATGCCATCATCCCCCGGAATGCCGCTACGGCGCCACCGAGACCGCTGTGCCGTTCACCACAAACTGCAGTACACGAGCCGCATGACCACGACTGTTTTCATGCTTCTCACCAGACACCCGGACCTCCACCACATGCCTACCAGCCGGCAGGTCACTTTCAAACATCACTGTCCGCGGATAATGCAGACCCGCACTGTAATTATGATACAACTCAACCGTACGCCACTCGCCGCCATCCACACGCACCTCCAGTCGCCCGGCATCCGGACCGGCCAGCAAATACGCTCCCACCGCCGTTCCCGAAAACTCCAGCGTCAGCTGCGAACCAGGCTGCTCACTGTAATACAGCGACTCACGCACAAATCGATCTCGCTTGCTGCCCGACAAAGCATTCCAGTCCGGAATACCCATTTGCCACCCGGCCCCCGGACGGATCGCTTCCGACGGCAGAAAACTGCCAGCTGCGAAACTGGATGCCAGCAGCGGTTCCGGCAACGACTCAGCGTCCGTTTCCACTGCCACACTGCCGGCACTGGCCTGCACTGCCTGCAGCACCTGAATCACCAGATCAGCCGTATGCCGGTTGCCGGCAGGGCCCGGATGAGTCCCGCCCCATGTTTCCCACGACATCGTGCCGTCCTTGATGCGGTCAGCCAGCTCGGCCGGCAGGTCGATCGAACTGACACCATAGTGCCGCGCAACAGATTCGTGCTGCTTCGCACTCAGCTGCATGCCTCCCGCCTGAGCAGTCGCGAGCATTTCCGGATTCACGAAATGCAGCATCACAGCCCCGGCATCCGGGTTATGCTGCCACAGCTGTCGCAGAATTCCCTCCATACCCCGAACACAGCCGTCAGCGTCGTGATGAGCATCCTGGTCGTCGTTCACCGCAAATTCCACCAGCAGCAGATCGACCGGCCCCTGAGCCGCAACGTCCCGCTGAAATCGAAATGCACCAGTGTTCGAACAGGTCGAAGAAATCCCCGCCCGAATAAAGGAAAACTTCGTCTGCGGAAATCGCTCGGTCAGCCACTTCTCCACCAGCGGCCGATAACCTTCCATCTCGGTGATGGAACCACCCAGAAAGGCCACACGAGCCTCTGACTGGCCGGCAATCTTCACCAGCGCACGCTGCAGATGACCGCGCACATGCACATTGTCGTTATCCACCACCGGCAGCGCAGGTTCACCCTGCAGCCAGCCCAAAGATGTCAAAAACACATCCAGTTGCAGCAAAGTCCGCAAGTGCCACTCCCGCTGTCGCTCACCATTCCGCCCCCGCCCCTCACGCAGATTGAAAAAGCCGTGCGGAGCCCCCGCGAATGACTTCAGCTCGCACCGATTCCCGGCACTGACCATGCGTTTCTCAAATTCCGCGACCGTCGCAATCGGTACCGTTGTGTCCGCTGCACCATGGAAAATGATCGTCGGCGGCATCCCGGGGCGAACATGATGAACCGGAGAAATGACCAGCGGATCCACACCGGTCCTCGCAGCCAAAGACTTCATCTTCGCTGCCTCCGGCTCAGTCAGCTGAGATCCTTCCAGCGGCGCCAGCATCACAGCCGGATTGAACAAAGCCAGAGCGTTCGGCACTGCACTGACCGACACATCTTCACCCGTCGCTTCCAGCCCCTCAATCAGCGCCGTACAGCAGGCAATATGCCCGCCGGCAGATCCGCCCGCAGCACAAATCCTCTGTGGATCAATCCCCAGCTCGGCAGCATGCCCGCGCAGCCAGCGCACCGCAGACTTCGCGTCCTCCACACACGACACAGCCTGCACCTTCTGCCGACTGGCCACGCGATAGTCGGCCACGACAGCCGTCAGCCCCCGGGAAGCCAGATAGCGAGCCTGCGGGAGGAACTGCTCGGGACTTCCAGAAGACCAGCCGCCGCCGAAAAAAAACACAATCGCCGGCGAATTCGCCGCGCCGCTGCGCAGCACCCAAAGATTCAGCTGCGTGTCACCGACCTGCTTGTAAACATGCCGCTCACCTTCAATCTGCGGCGGCCAGGTTTGCTGAGCTGCTGCCGGAATCGCCAGACCGACAAGACACAACAGCGACAACAGAATCACACGCATCGCAAAGTCCCCTTCAAATTTCGCTCAACCCCATCCCAGCCCCCCGGGCCGCCGCTGTGATTATACACGAGGCAAAACGCCGTGTCCTCTCTGCACACCACCAGCCCCGCGCCGCCCCCCGCTCCTGCTGCTGCGTTTCCGTAGCTCGGGCTTTCCAGCCCGAGCCCCCCCCGCTGCTGCGACTCCCGTAGCTCGGGCTTTCCAGCCCGAGCACTGTCCTTTAAGCACCTGGCACCCCTCGCCCCTGGAAGGGGAGAGGGGTCGGGGGTGAGGGGTCAAACACCCCGCCCAATTTTCCACAGCCACCCCCTGACAGGCGGTTCATCCCACGCGAAGCCGCGAAGCGAAACGCAAAGGGCTGTGCGTGACCTGGCGGCATCCATGCCGCACACCCGGGCACTTCCGTGCCCGGCTCGCCTGAACGCTCGCCCAAAGGGCCCCCTCCCGTAGCTCGGGCTTTCCAGCCCGAGCACTGTCCTTACGCACGCTTCAGCCACGCCCGGCAGACAATCAGGAGCCGCGACCGTGAGGAAGCGGTTAAGCCCTGCGCCGGGGCAGCTTGTGCCCTGCACCTGCACCGGCACCCCTCGCCCCTGGAAGGGGAGAGGGGCAGGGGGTGAGGGGTCAAATACCCCTCCCAAGTTTCCACAGCCACCCCCCTGACAGGCGGTTCATCCCACGCGAAGCCGCGAAGCGAAACGCAAAGGCCTGTGCGTGACCTGGCGGCATCCATGCCGCACACCCGGGCACTTCCGTGCCCGGCTCGCCTGAACGCTCGCCCAAAGGCACCCTCCCGTAGCTCGGGCTTTCCAGCCCGAGCACTGTCCTTTAAGCACCTGGCACCCCTCGCCCCTGGAAGGGGAGAGGGGCAGGGGGTGAGGGGTCAAATA
>JBJTPZ010000281.1:0-38928 GCA_046075365.1 Planctomycetaceae bacterium | reverse complement strand
GAATGAAGCTGACACGAAAAAGGTGAAGGATTATCTGCAGTTCATGCTGATGCGTGTGACGGACCCTGAATTTTCCGGGGTACCCTCGAATACGCAGAACCTGCTGAAGGATGTGGAATCTGACATGCAGCGTGCTGGCGGCAACGTTGGCAACCCAGCAGCCCAGCAGAATGCTCGCCGCAAGTACTGCAGCGACGTGCTGGAAGTCACAAAAACGTTGCTGACCAACAGTTTTGATGCTCGCGTGACGGCCATTTCGGTGCTGAAGCATCTGCATGAAACGAAAGCGGTTCCGGGCGGCGCAGCGGCCAGAATTCACGGCGATGCTTTGACGACGCTGTTATCTGTACTGGATTCCAAAGAGCAGCCGGATGCTGTGAAGGTGTTTGCGGCGGATGCCGTCAGGAATGTGCTGCGTAACTGTGACGTGCTGGAGACCGACCAGTTTCGGATTTGTGACAGTATTGCGGGGCAGTTGTCTGAGCGGTGTTCGGAGAGTGCCTATCAGCAGACATTGCTGGACGTGCTGTTTGGTATTCGTCGACCGCGTCGAACTGTGGGTGCGAACGAGCCGACGGTGATGAAGATTTTTGCGTCAGTGCTTGACGACAGGCAGCGTCCGGTTGAGGTACGCTGTCTGGCGGCGTACGGTATTGGGCATGGGGCTTACGACGGTCAGATGCGTCTGGACCCGCTGGCGTGGAAGATTGCACAGCTGGCGGGAGACGCGGCTGTGGAATTCAATCGCAGTCCCGGTGATGCTCGCTGGCCTGCCTGCGGGGCATCTCTGGTGTTTGCCTTCCGTCATGCAGCAGCAGAAGAGGCCGTGGCGGCTCCGGCTGACAGGAAGGGGCTGCTGAATCGTTCCACCGGAACGACTCCTTCGAAGATCATCACCGAATCTGCCGGCCTGGTGATGGTGGTGGGTTTAGGTTTGGTGAAGAACACTGACGCATTGACTCGCGAAGAAGTCCTGCCGCTGGCGGAATGGCTGAATGCGAATAAGCCTGCCGATCTGAAGTGGGATGACCGTCTGCCCGCACTGACTCCCTGAGGCGACTCTGTTCCGGTGTTTTCCTCAGTGTTAAAAACGAAAAAACCGCCCGGCTGACGTCGGGCGGTTTTTGTTTTGGGTGTTGGTGTGTGTCAGTTGCCGGTGGCTGGTTCTGGTGGTTTTTCGCCTTCGACTTTCGGCTGTTCTTCGTTGGTGCCTTCTTTTGGCGGGTCAGCAGGACTGGTTTCTGAGGCCTGTTTGTTTTCAGCCACTGTTTTCTTGAGTGCTTCGAGTTCTTCGCGGGCCTGTTTGGTGGCTGTTTCGGCGGCAGTGACAGCTTTTTGCAGTTCTTCGTTTCGCACTTTCAGGGCATCGCGTTCTTCTGCGGTAGTTTTCAGTTCCGTGCGGACGCCGGTGAGGGTTTCTGTCTGGCGGAGTGCTTCTTCGCGGAGTGAGGCGACCTGACCGACGGCGGTTTTATGAGCGTTCTCAGCCTTGTCTGCTCGTTCTTTCTGAGCCACGACGGCAGTTTTTTCGGAGTCGATTTGTTTTTTGAGTTCTGCGGACTGAGTTTCGGAGGCGGTTTTCAGCTGTGCGAGCTGAGCACGGGCCGCTTCCAGTTCCTGTTGCAGGGTGGCGGCCTGAGTTTTGGCGGCGGCGAGTTCAGCGGTGGTTTGTGCGTTGGCGGCCTGGGCTGCAGCGAGTTCGGTCTGGGATTTCTGGAGTTCGGTTTCCAGTTTGTCAGCATCTTCGGCGCGGTGCATGGCATCCCAGTACGGCAGCATTTTGCGTACGGTGCCATCTTTTGCGCGGTACCACTGGGTGGTGGTAGTTTTAGTGCGGCGACCGAAGAGGAAGCAACCTTTGGAATCGCCGGCATCTGCAGCGGAGCAGGCAGAGGCGAGGAGGACAGCGGAGAGCAGGATTTTCTTCATTTGAGGACTCACTGTGGTCGGGGTTTAACCGAGTTGGGCCCTGTTGGCGGGCCGGATGATGGTCAATATAGGGCGAGTTTTTGGGGGAGGGCTACGTGGAATCGCGGGTGATGAAGAAAATACGAAAAAAGCGAAGTGTGGGAAAGTGGGTATGTGGGGAGCGATGGCGGGGAGGGCGGCTGTGAGGGTGCCGGGGCGGGAGAATTCGAGGAAAACGGCCAGGCCCGGCTTTTTTCAACGAAGCGTTTGTTCAGCCAGCGCGTGTGAATTTAGGGGTAAGGGAAACAGACTTTTGCGGCAGGACAGCGTATAGTGGTGGTTTTGTTGGGCGTGTCGAGCACTGACCCTTGGGGGAGTGGACTGTGAGTGAAGCCGGGGCTGCAGCGTCGCAGCCGGATCCAGTCATACAGCAGTTGCAGCAGCGATATCTTGACTTGCTGAGTCGAGCTGGTATTCGCTGGACGTCTGAACGCAGTTTTCTGAAGCAGCTGGGTACTGGCGGCCAGGGTTCGGTGATGCTGGCGGAGCGTCTGGGTGCGGCATCTTTTCGGATTCCGGTGGCGCTCAAGTTCTTTTCGCCTGTGGCATTTGATTCGCGTCAGCATTATGAGGCTGAGATGCGGCGGATGGCCGAGGTGGCCTCGATTGTTGCTCGAATTCAGATGGACCACCTGGTGACGGTGCATTCGTTTCAGCTGGACGATGGCATTTATGTACTGGAGATGGAGTGGATTGACGGCTTTGATTTGTTGCACATTTTGCGTCGGGACAGTCTGGAGATTGTTCAGGATGCGGTCACTGAGCGTCGCTGGGCCAGCATTAACGAGCGGGTGATCACGACGGGCGAGGTAGACTGTCGGCTGAAGCCGGGAATGGCTGTGGCAATTCTGCGGGAGTGTCTGGAGGGGATAGCGGCGCTGCATCGTGGCGGGGTGATCCATTGTGATCTGAAGCCATCGAATATCATGGTGAAGCGGACGGGTCAGGTAAAGATCATTGATATTGGTTCGGCGTTCTGGATCGGGCGTCCTCCTGATGGCCAGCCGTGTACTTTGGAGTATGCTGCTCCGGAGGTGCTGTCCGGGCAGCGGGGGACTCCGCAGTCAGACCTCGCCAGTCTGGGTTACATGCTGATTGAAATGCTGTCGGGTTCGCGACCGTTTTCTGGTTTATCACTGGATCAGTTGTTGCAGGCGAAGCTGAACATCCTGGATCGTCTGCCGGCATTTCTGCCGCTGGAGGAGTTTCAGTACAGCGAGGCATTGATAAGGCTGTTGCGCGGTCTGTTGCATCCGGATCCGGCGCAGCGATTCAGTACAGCTGAGCAGGCGGAGTTGTCTGAGGACGGCGCTGCGGGATTCCTGCGTGAGCTGGTGAAGAGTGATCTGGGTAACGAATACGGGATGGAGCTGCGGCGGTGGATTGAGGAGCTGGAAGTAAATCTCAGTCGGCGGGTATTTACTTCCGGCGAGGCGGTCCCCAACGGTACCACTCGCATCATTCCCGTCAGACCGTGAGTTTGTTCTGCTGCGGCAGTGGCGTTCGCTGGCGATCAGAAAATTCACGGCCTGTTGCTGACCGTCACACGTGCCTGCTTTTGAGCAAAGACCAGGCGCAGGTTCATCTGGATTTCCGGGTGAGCGCTGGTGCTGGTTTCTCTGCGATGTGCAGGAATAGAATGCTGGCCTTAAAATCCGGCGTGACGAGGAGGCCGGGATCATCTGTGCCCGTCAGCAGGGGCTTGAGCTGGGCGAACAGTTTGCCGCTGTGATCCGGGTCAGTAAAGCCAGACGCTGGGTGGGGCTACTGCACCAGTCCCTGTGTGAGTTGCAGGAAGGCGGTTTCGAGGTTGACTTCTTCTTCGCGGAACAGGGTGAGAGCGAAGCGTGCGGCGACAAGTTCGGTGGGCAGGCTGCTGTAGTCTTCGACGTCAGGCTTCAGGGTGGCTTCGATGAGCTGATCTTTTGTGACCGAGACTTTTTCGACGCAGTCCAGCTGTTCCAGCAGTCGGGCGGCGTCATCGGTCCGCTCTTTGACTCGAATGTGCAGCAGGATTCTTTGCCTTGCTTTGCGCATGACTTCGGCGACGTTTCCATCGACGATCATGTGGCCTTTTTCAATCATGCCGACTCGAGTACACACGTCGGCCAGTTCTGGCAGGATGTGGCTGCTGACGATGACGGTTTTTCGCATTTGTCCGAGTCTTCTGAGGAGATTTCGGATTTCAATGCGGGCTCGCGGGTCCAGTCCGCTGGCGGGTTCATCCAGCAGCAGCACCTGTGGGTCGTGGAGCAGTGTGCGTGCCAGTCCGATGCGTTGTGTCTGTCCGCGTGACAATTCGTTGACCATGGCATCGCGTTTGAAGGCCATGTCGACAAGTTCGAGTTTTTCTTCGACGACTTTTCGTCGTCGCTCGGGGACGATGCGGTAGGCGGCGGCGAAGAATTCGAGGTATTCGACGACGGTCATATCGTCGTACACGCCGAAGAAGTCGGGCATGAAGCCTACGAGCCGGCGGATTTCTTCCTGGTCTGTGTAGATGGATTTTCCGCAGACGTAGGCTTCACCGTGATCGGGTGCCAGCAGAGTGGCGATCATCCGCATGGTGGTGGTTTTGCCTGAGCCGTTTGGGCCGATGAAGCCGAACACATCACCTTCCTGGAGCCGGAGTGTGATGTCATTGGCGGCGATAAGGCTGCCGTAGCGTTTGGTGAGATTTCGTGTTTCGATCATGGGAGTGTTCGGGTTTGGGGATCCCGACGGCGAGTGTCTGCGGTGGATCGAGGAGTAGAGATACGTAAAACTACGTAAAAATCGGCTGTTTGTTGGGTGAAATCGGGGTTGGTTGGCGGAATTGGGGGAATGTTGCCGTGGCGGCTGGCCCTGCCCTTCCCTGACAGGTATTTTCGGAAAAACCAGCGTTTATCACCAGCGTCGGTTTGGTTAAGCCGAGGTTTTGGGGCTGGTTCATTTCTTTTTTCCCGGGTCTCCGCCATATTTCGGCTTTTCCAAACGTTCATTTCCGGGAAGTGTCAGGGGTCAGGGTCATGTCGGTGCAACTGAGTGAATTTGCGAAGTCTTTGAATGTTGAGACAGCGTTTACGGTGCTGGCGGCGGCGAAAAAGCTGAAGGCAGTGGGCAAGGATGTGGTGGAGCTGGAGATTGGCGACAGTCCGTTTAACAGTACAGCATCAGCGATTCAGTCGGGTTTACAGGCGATTCGTGACAATCAGTCGCATTACTGTCCGTCTCCGGGTTTGCCTGAGTTTCGCGATTCTGCAGCGCGTTTTCTGCAGCGTGAATTTGCGATTCCGGCGGCTGCAGAGAATATTGCTGTGGGTCCGGGGGCGAAGGTTTTTGAGCAGTTTTTCTGCGAGGCTTTTCTGAACCCGGGGGACGGCTGTCTGGTTTTCAGTCCGCATTTTCCGACTTATATACCGAACATTCAGCGTCGTGGAGCGCGAGTGGTGCTGAAGCCGCTGCGGCAGGAAACGGAGTTTCGTCCGCAGGCGGCGGACATTGAGGACTTTCTGAACACCGATCCGGCTCCTCGCGGTATCTTCCTGAATTCGCCGCACAATCCTACCGGGGGCATTACGACGGAGCAGGATCTGCGGGATATTGCCGATCTGGTGCGTGGCAGGAACGTGGCGGTATTCAGTGACGAACCTTACTGCCACATGGTTTGGAAGGGGCGACATCATTCTCTGCTGGCTCAGCCTGGCATGCTGGATCAGTGTGTGGCGGCCTACACCTTCAGCAAGTCGTATTCGATGAGTGGCTGGCGTCTGGGTTTCTGTGCCAGTTCGCGTGAGATTACGGATGCGATCAGCAAGATGATCAACACGACCCTGTCATGTACTCCGCCGATCGTGCAGCTGGCAGGTCGTGCAGCACTGGATCAGGATTCGCGTGAGCGTGACGAGACGATGCTGAAGTTCCGTGAGAAGGTGGTATTGCTGACGGAGGGTCTGAATCGGATAGACGGTTTCAGTGCGCTGGACCCTACGGCTACGTTCTATGTATTTCCTTCAGTGCGACCGGTCTGTAATCGTCTGGGGATCACCAGCCATGGTCTGGCTTTGTATCTGCTGGAGGCAGCGGATGACAACTTTGGTGTGGCGTGTCTGGGTGGCGAGTGTTTTGGTGAGGCTGGTGGCGGATTTTTGCGATTCAGCTGTGCCGAGCCGAACGACCGTCTGCAGGCGGCGCTGGACTTCATTCCGACGGCATTGGGCCGGCTGGACCGAATAGCGAGCTGGCTGGAGGAGCGACCGCACTTCCGACTGCAGAAGCAGTATGTGTGAGTTGTGAGCAGATCGCTGGGGGTTTGGGTGGGTCTACGACTGGTGATTGGGAGTGTGAGCGATGAAGTCCGGCAGTTCGCGTTACGGTCTGGTGCTGTTTGCCGTGTATCTGTTGTTTTACGGCGGCTTTGTGGCGGTGAACGCGATTGCTCCTGAAAGCATGGAGGCGACGATTCTGTTTGGTCTGAACGTTGCGGTGGTTTATGGCTTTGCCTTGATTTTCGGGGCCGTGCTGTTGTCTGCGGTGTATGGCTTTTTGTGTGGTGATGCCAGTCGCAGCCGCGATGTGGAAGGGGTGCAGCAGTGATTTACGAGTCATCTCCGCTGGCGGTTCTGATTTTTTGTCTGTTTGTGGGTTTCACGCTGGGTCTGAGTTTCTGGCTGGGCCGCAAAGCGAAATCGTCTGAGGGCTACTTTGCGGCTCACGGGCAGATTCCGTGGTTTGTGAATGGCGTAGCGTTTGCGGGTGACTATCTGTCGGCGGCGTCATTTTTGGGCATTTGCGGGATGATTGCCTTTTACGGCTACGACGGTTTTTTGTATTCGATTGGTTATCTGGCGGGCTGGATTGTGGCGTTGTTTGTGGTGGCCGAGCCCATGAAGAAGCTGGGTCGTTTCACCTTTGCGGACGCGCTGGATTCGCGATTTAATTCCAGCGGCATCAAGCTGGCGGCGGGCATCAGTACATTGGTGGTCAGTGTGTTCTATCTGATTCCGCAGATGGTGGGTGCTGGTGCTCTGGTGACTCCGCTGCTGGGGTTTGATCACTGGCAGGGAGTGGTGATGGTGGGTGCGGTAGTGATTCTGATCGTGGTGACTGCGGGGATGGTCTCTACGACGTGGGTGCAGTTTCTGAAGGGTGCGATGCTGGTCGTGTTTAGTGCGGTGCTGACGTGGATGATTTTGCAGCGGGGGCTGCGAGTTTCGGACGGTGGTGCGGACGGCCATCGCTTTGCATCTCTGCGTGCGACTCATGCCGATTTCACGGACGGTGATTCGGTGCTGGGTGGTGTGCCGGATGTGGAGCAGCTGACCGCTGAAGATGGCTGGGAGAAGTCGAAGGAGAAATTTGTCAGGCTGCGTAACCGAGTGACGGGTGAAGTCAGCATCTGGCTGGCTCGACGGGACGGTGATTCTGAGCAGGCGGACTGGCTGCTGTCTGAGGCTCAGACGCTGACGAAGACGGCTGATGGGAAGACTTTGGTCAACGGCAAGCCGAAGGGCAAGAAGAAGGGCGAGCCTGAGCTGCATCCTGTGGGCTATTTAACGGAGCTTCCGGGCGGTGTGCAGGAAACGGGTCCGCTGTCATTTCTGGGCTTCTTCAGGACATTGCAGGACAGTCGGGTGGTGCTGTGGCGAAATGAGAAACTGGTGCACGGGGACGGCAGTCAGACGACGGTGTATTACCAGCAGGTGACATCTGGCAGTCAGGTGTTGCGACCTGGTGAGCATCCGACATTTCGGGGGATTCGCAGTTCGAAGCCGGCGGATCGGATCAATTTTGTTTCGCTGATGCTGGCGCTGTTTTGCGGTACAGCATCTCTGCCTCATATTTTGATCCGCTATTACACGGTGAAGGACGCCGGCAGTGCAAGGAAGAGCACGATTGTTGGAATCGCGAGCATTGGTTTCTTTTATGTGCTGACTTTTTATCTGGGTCTGGGTGCGATGACCAGCGGCCAGCTGGACGTGAGTGATGAGAACATGTCGGCGCCGTTGCTGGCGAGGGGTATGAACACGTGGCTGTTTGCGGCGATTTCGGCGATTGCTTTTACGACGGTGCTGGGTACGGTGAGCGGGCTGATACTGGCTGCGGCCGGCGCGGTGGCTCATGACCTGCTGGGCAGTGTGCTGAAGCTGCAGATGTCGGATACTGAGAAGGTGCGGGTGGCGAAGATGTCGTCAGTGCTGATTGGGGCAGTGGCGATTGTGCTGGGGATTTTGTTTCAGAAGATGAATCCGACGTTTTTGGTGGGCTGGGCATTCAGTGTGGCGGCTTCGGCCAATCTTCCGTCACTGGTCATGATTCTGTTTTGGCCGCGGGTGACGAAGCAGGGAATTGTGGCAGCGATTCTGGTGGGGATGGTGTCGTCGCTGACGTGGATTCTGCTGAGTGGTGAGGCGTATTCGAAGGTTTACGGGCTGGATGCAGCGGCGGCGATTGTGCCGTTTAGTCAGCCGGGGATTCTGACGATACCGCTGGGTTTTCTGACACTGGTGGTGGTATCACTGCTGACTCCGAAGCCGGTTTCCGGTGTTCAGTGATCAGTGTGGTGCTGTTTTGGGCTGGGTTCAGGGCGAGTTTTGGGCGGCCAGCAGGTAGCTGGCCAGCCGGCTGACTCGTTTGCTGAACACTTCGCTTTCGATCCAGAGTTCAGCGGGATTTCTTTCGCTGGCATCCAGCACGATGCGACCTTTTCCATCGCTGACCCAGCGTCCCTGGGAATCCAGTTCCTGCAGGATTTTGCTGGCATCGCGACGGAGTGATTTGAGGCTGGCTGAGCGGGGTGCAGCGGGCAGCAGCGGTCCGGCCTGCAGCTGTTCCAGGCGTTTCTGCAGTTGTTCACTGCGGCTGTTTGCCTGGAAGGAATAGTGTGTTGGCAGCTGTGTATCATCGTATGTGAGTTCGTATGAGTCGCGAATGAAGTACAGTGGGCGGTTCGTCTGTAATTCGTAAAAGCGAGCCAGTCGACCGTCGGGCAGCAGCGAGCGGCGGATCCATGCGAGTGCCGGGGGAATGGGAGCGAGGAATTTGGCGTCTCCGGTATTTTCGGCGATGAACAACAGGGTTTGGATGGCGTCTTCGGATTCGAAGCCGGCGACTGCGGGTGGTTCAAAGCGGCGGGCCCAGATGGGCTGCAGCTGGTGATTGTACTGCTGAGCCCATGCGGGCTGAGGTTCTGGCAGCTGTGCGCGAATCAGGAATGCTCCCAGCTGTTCCAGGGCCTGTCGATATCTGTCGTCCTGATAAGTTGTGTGGGCCAGCTGCAGAGTGCGTGCGACGGTACCGGTCAGTCCGTCATTAAGGGTTTCGAAGTCCCAGTAGTTTTTGAAGCGGCCGGTGGTTTTCCAGTCGTAGTCCGGGAAGGAGGCATTCACGACGGTGCCGGGTTCCACGGGCTGCTGCCAGCCCTGCGGGAATCCGCCGTTGGCGAATTGAGCTTTCAGAAGTGATTCGAGGGCGAAGCTGACGGCTTCATGAATGCGGGGGTTTTCGAATTTGAGCAGCTGATCGAGTCGAATGAGAAAGCGGATAGCGGACTGGGATTTGTCATCGTCGAGCGTTGAGTAGTTACGGCCTTTGGCTTTGCCGCGACCGTTGCGGTAGCGGCCGGTGTTTTTGCCGTTTGGATCGAAATCGACGCGATCGGCCCAGCAGCCTGATTCGAGCTGCCCGAACAGCAGTGCGTCAGCGGCGTTCAGGGCGGCCTGCAGATGTTGCGGGTCGCTGGTGGCTTTGAAGGCGTCGAGAAGGGCTTCACCGACGGCTGGTGTACCGGGTGGCTGGACCCAGATTTCGGTGGGCGAGGCTTCTCCTTCGCCGCGGCGTTTTTTCAGATCCAGGGAAACCTCATAAACGTAGCCGCCCCGGACAGCGACGGTGTCTGACATGAAGTGGACGGCTTTTTGCAGGGCTGTCCGGACGGCGGGTACGAGCTGCTGATCGGGTGTGTCATCGCTGCAGGTGGCTGGTACCGGCTGTTTGGCGGTGCTGCCTGGGACTGCAGAGTTAAGCAGTGTGGCGACGGTGATTTGCAGGGAACCGCGTCGGCTGATGTGGAAGGGTGGCATGTTGTTGTTCCGGATCAGGGTTTGTGCTGGTGTGCCCGCTGTATATCGGATTTTTTACGAAAAGGGTGTTGAACGGCAAGTGAGCGCAATTGGAGCGAGGCGAAAGCGGCAGTAGACTGGTGGCATTGTGCCGACGGGGAAGCGGTAAAAGACTGTTTACGGGACCGAAAGCGATGAGTGCAGCGGAATCAGCAGAGCGTTCGGGTGGCGGTCATGTGCGAATTCTGGTGGGTCTGGCGGCGGGAATTCTGCTGGGCCTGGCGGCTCACAGTTTGCAGGGGCCGGATGGCAAGCCGGCAGAGCTGGTATCGACAGCGGTGTCAGTTGCGGAACCTGTGGGGCGGATCTTTCTGCGTCTGATGCAGATGGTGGTGTTGCCGCTGGTGGTTTCGGCGCTGTTTCTGGCGGTGGTGGACGTGGGTGATCTGCGACGGCTGGGTCGGATTGGCCTGACGACATTGTTTTTCACCGGTCTGCTGTCACTGTCTGCGGTGCTGATCGGGGTGGGGATGGTTAATCTGGTCAAACCCGGTCGAGCAATTTCCGTGGAGACTCAGGAGGCATTAACCAGTCGCTATCGCGACAAGGCGGGTGAGAACGTCAGTCGTGCGAATGCGGCGAAGTCGCTGGGTCAGACGCTGGTGGATTTGCTGCCAGAGAATCCGGTGCAGGAGATGGTCGGGGCGGTGGATGGTTCGTCGAAGGGCAACGGGATGCTGGCGGTGATGTTTTTTGCATTGCTGGCGGGTATTGCTGCCACGATGCGTCCTGCAGAGACTCAGGTGCTGACCGGCACTTTGCGAGGGATGTATGAGATTTCGATGACGGTGATTGGCTGGGCATTGCAGCTGGCTCCGCTGGGTGCCGGTTGTCTGGTGTTTTCGGTGACTGCTCAGATGGGCACGGATATTTTACGGGCACTGGCTGCCTTTGTGGGAGTGGTGATTGGGGGTCTGCTGCTGCACCTGCTGGGCGTGTATTCCGTGGTGCTTGTGCTGTTTGCGAAGTGGTCGCCGGTGGACTTTTTTCGTCGGGTCAGCAGTGCGATGTTTGTGGCTTTCAGCACATCGTCTTCAAGTGCCACGCTGTCGACATCCCTGAAGGTGGCTCACGACGAATTGAAACTGACTCCCGAGACAGCCAATTTTGTGCTGACGGTGGGTGCCACCGGCAATCAGAACGGGACAGCACTTTTTGAGGGAGTGGTGGTGCTGTTTCTGGCTCAGGTGTTTGGCGTGGAGCTGTCTCTGAGTCAGCAGATCACTGTGGTGCTGATGTCGGTGCTGGCGGGTGTGGGGACGGCGGGTGTCCCTGGCGGTTCGATCCCTTTGATCATCGTGGTGCTGAAGACCGTTGGAGTGCCGGCGGACGGTATTGCGATAGTGCTGGGGGTGGATCGGATTCTGGATATGTCGCGCACGCTGGTGAATGTTGTGGGTGATCTGGTGGTAGCGGCCTGTGTGGATGTGAGGCTGCGTCCGAGCGGATCATTCCAGCAGCACGGGCACTGACACCAGTTCACCACCGCGAAGTACTTCGATGGTGATGCGATCACCGGGTCTGTGGCTTTCGACTTCCGAAAGGAACTCGTCCGGTTTAATGGTTTTCCTGCCATTGACTCCCACGATGATGTCAGCCGTACCGATATCGCGGGATTCGAAGGTGAAGATACCGCGGCGGGAGCGGCGAATTTCGGGTCCGCGGAGTCCGGCTTTGGCTGCGGGCCCTGCGGGGTTCATGGTGATGATGCGCAGACCCTCATCTGTTTTGGCGACTTCGTCGATGCCGAATTCCGGTCTGATGAAGCGTCCATGCTCGATCAGTTCGGGGACGATGCGAGCCACGAGATTGGAGGGAATGGCAAAGCCGATTCCCGAATTCTGTCCGGTACGACTGGCGATGGCGGTATTGATGCCGATGACTTCCCCGTGTGAGTTCATCAGCGGACCGCCGGAGTTGCCTGGGTTGATGGCGGCATCGATCTGAATGACGGATTTGATTGAGCGGGCGCGAGTGACCGGCAGAGTGCGGTCAAGGCTGGAGATGATGCCGGTGGTCATGCTGCGTTCGAGTCCGAACGGGTTACCGATCGCAAAGACTCGCATGCCCACTTTCAGTGCTGACGAGTCGGCAAAACGTACGGGGACCAGTTTTTCAGGGGGAGCTGAGATTTTGACGACGGCGAGGTCATTGATGGGTTCACGTCCGACGAGTTCCGCTTCGAATTCTTCGCCGGTATGCATGGTGACGAGTATTCTTTGGGCACTTTCGATGACGTGGTTATTGGTCAGAATGTGTCCGCGGTGATCGAGAACGAAACCGGAGCCGGAGTCGGCGGTAGGGTTTTCTCCCAGCAGTCCGCGAGCTGCACCGATGCGTGTAGCGATATTGACGACGCTGCGGTCGTTGGCTTCGTAGACGAATGCGGCGACGGCTTCATCGGGGGCGAGTCCGGCGGCGTTGTAGACGCGTGGTGGCGTCATGTCACTGAGGGCATCCTGCAGAACCTGATCGGCGGGGGCATCGTCTGCCGCGGCGACGGTCTGAGCAGGAGTTGATCGCCGGCGAAACTGCTGAGCCTGGGCTGTGTCGGATAGTCCGGGCAGCTGCTGGAACAGCATGACAGTGCCGGCAGCAAGTACAGCGGAAAGTCCACACAATGCAGCGGTTTTCATCACCGCGTCCTCCGTGAATGCGGGATACTGGCCGGTCCGGAAAAGCCACCTGCAGCGATAGTATATCGCGTCAGTCCGAGGGGGAAAACCGGCAGATTCTGCGGTTCACACCGTTCCGACGAATCGGACACCGCGCGTATCGGCCGTTTGGGGGCTGCAAAATCAGAAAAAACAAAAAAGTCTGCGTAACCGTTAAAGTTTAACAGCGGGTTGGCCCGATGGACTGGATACGAACTTTTTCGCGCTCTGAAAACGCCTGGTTTTCGGTGGAAAAGTGCCTGTCTGGAAAGAAGCCATGCGTCGCCCCTCTCTGCTGCTCCTCGGCCTCCTGGCCTTTGCTGCTACCGGTTGCTGTCTCAACGTTTCCGGTGGTCGCAGCTCCTGCCTCTCCTCCTCCTCTTCCTGGTCCTCGAAGTCTCATTCCGAAACCTGCCATTGTGGAGCCAGGAAAAACGGAAAGACGTCCCTGTTCAGCGGCTTTGGTCGCAGCAAGCAGGCCAGTCTGCCGAGTCGTCCGGGTCCGCTTTTTGCGGGTGACTCGTGGGGGACACACCCGTTTTCCGGGATGAACAGCTGTGTGGAATGCGGAGGCTGTGGTGAGCCTGCGATGCCGATAATGACTGGCTGCGGTGAATGTTCCAGCTGTGCTCCGATGCCCGACTGTTCATCTCCGATGGTGACCGGCTGTCATGCTCCCAGCTGTGCTCAGCCGGTGATGCAGCCAGACTGTCATGCTCCGACCTGTGCTCAGCCATTTGTTCAGCCAGACTGCCATGCTCCGACGTGTGCTCAGCCGATGACCGGGCCAGACTGTCATGCTCCGCACGTGATGATTGGTCCGGGACCTGACTGCAGTGGTCCGCTGGCTGTTCCCAGCTGTGTTGCTCCGCCGATGCCGGGCTGTGCGATGCCTGCACCGATGCCAGTGCCGCAGCCACACAATCATGCGGCTCCGGTACCTCCTGAATATGCACCTCCGCCGGCTCCGGTTCCACCGAGCACTGAGCTGACGCCTGCCCCTGCCCCGTCTGCGGTTCCGGTGCCGGCTCCGACACCAGTTCCGGCGGGTGATGCGGTTCCGATGCCTGTCAATGATCTGCCACCGGCCGGTACTCCGGTTGATCCGGTCAGCTGGGAAGTGCCAGCCTTTCCGCCGATCAAGTGATGTGAGCCTGGCAGGAACTTTGAAACAGTTGACGGCTGCTGTGCAAACGGCAGTCGTTTTTTTTATGTGTGTTCTGCGGGGACACGTGGCTGTGGACTTGAGTCGGCAGCTGGCGGACTACTGGCTTTCCGCGTCATCCGCTGTTGTCTGAGGGAGCGTCTGAGGGCAGCTCGGGAGGCGATGGCGTCGGCCATTCCCATCAGTACGAGCCACAGTCCGAGGAACAGTATGAAGATCACATAAATTGTGGCGACTTTGGCGGAGCGGGTAACGAGTGGCAGGAAGTCACTGAGAAAGATCAGCATTCCCAGCAGTGCCATGAGGGTACCGGACTGGGTGCGTCTGAGGTATTGCTGCTGGAGGAACAGCCGATCTTCCTGGGAGCATTCGGGTGGCGGGGTCTGTCGGCGTTTTTTGTGATGCCAGACGGCGATGGCGGTGCCACCGGCGAAGGCTGACAGACCGACTGCAGCAGATACGTAGTCAATCTTCATACAGTCGGTCCTGCGTTGCGAAGCGGCAGTTTTCAGGTCTGCCTGAACTGCTTAGAATAAGTGGCGGGCTGAAAAAGTCGACTGCGGCGGTGTTTTGGCGGGAAATTCTGTGGAATCATTGCGGAATGCTTATGGATCAGAGTTTTCGTCAGGGTTTTCCTTCCGGCTGTCGTCTCCGCGATTCGCGTGATTTTGAGCGTGCCTACGGCAGCGGGCTGCGTGCGGGCGACGCACATCTGCTGATTTTTGCTCGTCCCAATGGTCTGCAGCAGACGCGATTTGGTCTGAGTGTTTCGCGGAAGCATGGTGGTGCGGTGCAGCGGAATCGAAAAAAACGACTGCTTCGTGAGGCGTTGCGTGCGTGTCGCGGACGTCTGCCAATGGGTCTGGATCTGGTGCTGGTGCCGCGGCAGCGTCCGGATTCGACGCTGCAGGATTTTTGTGCGTCATTGCCGGCGCTGGTCCGCAGAATGGTGCGGCGAATTCCGCCCCGGGATGAGGTCCCTGGTTCCGGCTGAGTGCAGCTGCAGATTTGCGATGCTGCTGGAACCTGCCAGGATACGGTTCATGGCGGATCGGGTGCAGCGAGGTGCTGTCGGAGTCTGCCGTTTGAAAGGCAGCAGCAATGAACTGGGCAGATCTGACATGGCCGGAGATCCAGAAGCTGGCCCCGGATACTCCTGTGGTATTCCCGGTCGCAGCGATTGAACAGCACGGGCATCATCTGCCGGTGGCGACTGACAGCATGCTGCTGGGTGAGGTAGTTCGCCGGCTGACGTTATCAGCGGGTTCGAAGGTGCTGTTTGCGCCGCTGCAGTGGCTGGGGAATTCCGATCATCACATGGATTTTGCGGGTACACTTTCGGCGAGACCGCGGACGTATCTGGAGCTGATCAACGAATCGATCGACACGGCACTGGCGCATGGTTTTCGTCGGATTCTGTTTTTGAACGGTCATGGTGGCAACATTGTGCCGGGGAAGCAGGCAGTGTTTGAAGCCCGGCAGCGTTATCGGGACCGCAATGACCTGCTGCTGCTGTTTGCGACATACTGGGACTTTGCTCGTCCGTGGGAGACTCGAGCGGATCTGGTGCAGCGTTCCATGGGTCATGCGTGTGAATGGGAGACATCCATGATTCTGCGAATTGCGCCGCAGCTGGTCAAAGATATCTCTGGATTGCAGACGGTGCCTGTGGAGTTTGGTTTTGAGCCGGCGTATCGAGGCTGGACGACGAAGGATCGAACCGTGCCGGGTCACATGGGTTCGCCGCAGCATGCGAATGCGGAGAAGGGCGAGCATTTGTTTGCCGAGTTTTCGCGCGGGGCGACCGAGTTCCTGGAGCAGGTTGCAGGCTGGGACGGCAGTGGCAACTGGGGTGTCTGACGGCGGCTGACTGCAGGGACCGGGTCAGGGCAAAAGCCGTCTCAGTCCCTGTTGTTGTCGGGCGGCATTAACCATTGTCAGTGCATCCGGGACGTGGGCAACGAATCGCACCAGCTGTGACGTGGAGCAGCCCAGTGCGGCTGCGGCTCGTCGCACGTCATAGTCTTTGGCATCAATTGCGTTCAGGGCTTCTGCCAGCAGTGCCGGAAAATCGTTGTGTCGTTCGTTGCAGACGATGCGTTGTTTTTGGCAGCGGCGGAGCCACAGGCTGGACGGCTGAACTTCAGCGGCAGCGGTGGTTCTAAGCTGAACGGCCAGCAAGAGACGCAGGCGAAACAGGGCCATCTGGCGGTTGGTATCCTGGCTGCGGGTTTCGGCGGCGAATCCGGTGATACCCGTAGGCTGATGAATCAGCTCAACGGCAGTTTCCACCTTATTGCGATGCTGGCCGCCCGGGCCGCTGTGGCGGCTGGTGCGCAGCACACAATCTGCCAGCAGCTGTTCAGGCGGCAGACAGGCCGGATGTTGGTGTGGTATGGGCAGCGGGGAGTTCATGGGTCCGTGATACTAGTGTAAAGCTGTGCTGATTCTGACTGATGCCGCACAGAAACTGGCGGTCGTTGTGAAATCCGGGCTGCGGGAAGTCTGCCGGCAGCGGGGACTGGCTGATTCAGTCGCAGGGGCAGTGTGATTAGACTGTACAGGCTGTGTTGATTTTCCTGCAAGTTGCTGTTTTTGAAATCGTCCTGAAACAGGATTCGGTGGATTCAGATGAATGCTTCTCAACTGCTGCTGAATTCTCGAGCAGCCGGATTGCTGCAGACTGCCCGTTCCAGAGCTGCCGTGCTGCGAATCAGCACTGCAGAGACGGCTGGTGCCGAGGTGCTGGATTTTGGGGTGTCTGCGGAGGGTGGTCTGGAAGCAGGTTTGCTGTTGGCGCGGATCTGTCTTGCTGATCTTGCTGATGTGCGACTGATTCCAGCTGCGGGAGCACTGCCGTTGCCGCAGGTGTGGGTTCAGACGGATCATCCTGTGGCGGCTTGTCTGTGCAGTCAGTATGCGGGCTGGAAGATTCAGGCGGACGATTATTTCGCGATGGGTTCCGGGCCGATGCGTGCTTTGGCTCGCACTGAAGAGCTGTTTGCCGAGCTGCCGGAAACGGAAGGGGGTGCAGCGGGTTTTGCTGCCGCTGTGGGTGTTCTGGAAGCGGGGCAGCTGCCGAATGCAGCGGCGATTGACAGCATTCGCAGTCAGTTGCCTGAAGACAGCCGGCTGCATCTGGCGGTGGCTCGCACTGCGTCGCAGGCCGGCAACATTCAGGTGGTGGCTCGCTCGGTTGAGACGGCTTTGCACAAGCTGCACTCGCTGCATTTTCCGCTGGATGTGCTGATCAGCGGGACGGGGACAGCACCGCTGCCACCGGTGGCGAAGCATGACCTGCAGGGTATTGGTCGCACCAATGATGCCATTCTTTACGGAGCGACAGTCAATTTGTGGGTGCGCTGCGAGGACGACTTGATTACAGCGATTGGTCCGCGTGTTCCGTCCGGTTCATCGGCGGCACACGGACAGACTTTTCTGTCGCTGTTCAAGGCGGCCAATCACGACTTTTATGCGATGGATGCGGCACTGTTCAGTCCGGCTGTGGTGGTGTTTCACAATGTGCGGACCGGTCGTTCGTTTCAGTTTGGCCAGCACTTGCCGCAGCTGCTGCGTGAGAGTTTTGGTATCTGACGGTGGCGGCGGTGAATTCACGTACTGCTGCGTTCCTGCTGCAGAATTTTCGCCACTGCGGTGGTGCACAGTTCCAGTTGCTGTGGTGTGTTATAGAGATGTGCAGACAGTCTCAGGAATCTGCGACCGCTCCATGACCCCGTCAGGACTTCGATGCCATACTGATCGCGCAGCTGAACCTGCAGCGAGTCCGGATGTCCGTGATAGCCGGGTTTCCAGCCGGCAGTTTGCGGCAGTTCGACGGCTGCCATGCTGACGAAGTCGTTTTCTGCCGGCGTGCAGAAAGGAGTCACGTCAGGAATCTGCAGCAGATGCTGGCGAGCCGTGGTGATCAGTCGGTGTGACCAGCTGCGATATTCTGCGAGGACATCTGCAGTGAAGAAGCGGACGGCGTCGGCCAGTGCCAGCAGTGGTGCAGGGTCGCGAGTTCCCAGCCACTGCAGGCTGTCTTTCCATGACGCCGGTCTTCCGGCAATGCTGCCGCCCCAGCTGACGACCGGGGTCTGAATGCTGTCGCGGCGACGCGGGTGAACCCACAGAAATCCGCTGCCGAATGGTCCGCACAGCCATTTGTGACCGCTGCCGCAGTAGTAGTCGCAGCCGAGGCTGTCGAGGTGCAGATCGAGCATAGCTGGAGCGTGCGGACCGTCGACACAAACCGGGATTTTGTGCTGTCTGGCCAACTGGCAGATTTCACGAACTGGCAGGATACAGGCGGTAGCGGAAGTTACGTGACTGACGATCAGCAGTTTTGTTTCGGGTTTCAGGGCTGCGGCGATAGCCGCCACAGTGGCGTCCGGATCAGGCGGGAACGGCAGTGTGACGGAGGCAGTGCGTGCGCCGGCGGCTCGGCAGCGGGCCTGCCAGATATTGCGGACTGCCCCGTATTCATGATCTGTCAGCAGGACTTCGTCGCCGGGTTTAAGCGGAGTGCTGGCGGCGACAGCATTCATGGCAAAGGTGGCGTTATCGAGCAATACAAGCCGATCGAGCTGTGTGTGCAGCAGGCCTGCCAGCACTGCGCCGGCGCGGTCCAGTTCGACTTCCATTTCACGGCAGAAGTGCCGCATTGGCTGCTGCTCAAGTCGACGACTCCAGGCTTCCCGAGCGCTCCGCACAGCTCGTGGTGAAGGTCCGAATGAGCCGTGATTCAGGTAGACGCCTGCGGGATCCAGTTCCCATTCGCAGGCCAGTGGATGTGCGGCGGTCATGATCCGGGGGGACTTTACTGTCAGAGACTTTCGAGGAATGCACTGGCGAGTCCGGCCAGCTCTGACCGCACCTGCCAGTGCAGCAGATGACCGGCGCCGGGGAAGTCGAGTTTTACGGGATCGTGCAGCAGGGCAGTCAGGGCAGCGGCATCGTCGTCTGTCAGCATGCCGCCGCGTGAGACATCACCGCGCATCAGCAGTGCCGGACAGCGGACTCCGCCGAAGGCCTGTTCGTAATGGAAATCCTGCATCCAGTGGCCAGCGAGGATCACAGCCATGACGGCCGGGTCCAGCTGCCGGCAGCAGGCTGCTGAGAAACGCAGTGAGACGGCATCGCGCACATCACGGATTCGCATCACACGACCGTCTGGCCAGCTTTTCACGGGTTCATTTCCCAGCTGTGCGGCCAGTTCAGACACCGACAGGTCGACTCGCCCGGCCCATTTCTGCATGGCCTGGAATGTGGGGTGGTACTGAGTCTCGGCAAGTCCGGCCCAGAAGGCTGCGGACGGGGGATCTTCGAGCATGACGGCGCTGATGCGACCTGGTCGAGCGGAGGCAGCGGCGGCGGCCACCAGTGATCCGAGGGAGTGACCGTAGACGGCCAGCTGTCCTGGCAGGGCATCAATAGCGGCGAGGGCATCGTGGATGTAGTCGACGACGCGATAGGCGTTGCCGGCTCGTCCGGATTCGCCGTGTCCGCGAAAATCGAGTGCCACGATGCGGAATCGTGCGGGCAGCATGGTGGCCAGCGACGAGAATGTGCGGCCGGCTCGACCCACTCCGTGCAGCATCAGCAGTGTGTCACTGCCGCCGGAACGCAGCTCGGAAAGTCGCAGACTGACGCCGTCAGCAGAGGTCAGTACCTGGGGCATAAGAGTCACTGCTTTCGCAGAAGTCCAAAAATCAGTCAGCGTAGCGAATTGGATTCCAGTCGGCTGAAAGCTGACAAAGGGTCTGCAGCACATCGCGATCTTCGCTGCAGGCGACGATACCCGGATACCGCAGCATACCGGCTCGTTCGTCCAGCCAGAGGGAACGATAGTCTACCGGCTGTCCGTTGTGCACCCAGACGGCGTCTCCGCCACGAACGCGGGCGATATGCATCGAGACCGGGAAATCGTAGATGTTGGGGGAGTGAATCAGAGAGCCAATGTATTCACCGGTGGACATCAGCGGATAGATACTGCCCTGCATTTCGTCGGAGGTGCGTCCTGCCAGTGTCCCATTTTTCCACGGCAGTGCATCGACTTCGCGGGCGCGCTGAGTATCCCGGTGCTGAAAACCGATCAGATAGACACCGGGCCCGGGGCTGGTGCGAGGTGCAGTCAGATCGGGCAGCGAATCGAGGACGCTGCGGGCTGTACGATCCGGGTCATCCGGACCGCAGACGATTTTTTGCGGAGTTACTTCCACCCATGTGCCCTGCGGTCCCATATCGGGTGCGAAGACGAGAGAATACAGCGGGTTGAAGTCATCGTGCAGATGGCAGATCAGTGAATAGCCATTACCGGTTCTGTCACGATACTGCTTTGTGCCATCGATGGGATCAATGGCAATTGCCAGTGCACTGTCAGTGGCGAACCGGGCCATGTCGCCGGTTGTTTCTTCACCCTGTACTCGGACCTGACGCAAAACAGGATCGGCATCCCGCAGAGCGGCAATCAGCAGCTCCTGAACTGTGAGATCGGCGAGCGTCAGTGCATCGGTATTGGCATTGCCCGATGCCTTGCCGTCCACAGCGATATTGTACTGACGCATCCGCCGCGCGATTGCTCCGCCCCAGCGCATGACTGGCGGAAGACACTGCTGCAGAGCGTGAATAACGCGGAGAGAATCGGGAGCAGTCGTCACGGGCAACCTTTGTGGGAAAAGTGGTGCAGCGGGTTTGAATGGAGTTCGGGCTGGAAAGCCATCGGGGATCAAAGTTCGATTGTGCCGTGAGACGGGTCAATTGTGGTGCAGAAACGTCGTGTTTTGAGGGGGTGTGCTCGGGCTGGAAAGCCCGAGCTACGGCTGGTCGCTTTCTGTCAGCTGATCGTGCGGCGGATCATCGGGAACCTGGGAAGATTTCCAGCGACCGGCCGCATGTCCGACAAGTACTCCGCCGATGTAGCCGATGCCCCAGGGATCACCGATTGCATTTCCGACATAGGTGCCGTAGGCCGGGTACAGAATATTATAGCCTTCCCGCTGTGATTCTGCATCGCCGTAGTCTCGCAGCCAGCCGATGGCATCACCGGTGGCAATGGATTCGTGATAGAGCGAGACGCCGGGGATCAGGTAAGCGGCAGCGTAGGTGCCCTTCCATGTGCGGCCGGCGAAGTCTTTGGAGTGACCACCTTCATGAATGGCAATGGCGGGCACATCCGAATAGATATGGATGGTGTTGGTGAACGGATTGTAGTGATCACCGCCGAACAACCGTCCGGGAAGCAGCGTTTCACCAGCGACGCTGAGCACTCCGAGCGTGTAGCGCCAGCCGGCCCCGACTGATTTGTTGGCGACCAGTCGTTTCCAGTCAGCGCTGGGGCGGTACTGATTGAGACGGACTTTGACCGAGTCGAGTTCGTTGCTTTGCAGGTACGCAGCGATGGCTGCCTCGGTTTCCTCGCTCACTCTGTGATTTTCGACTCGCCGATCGAACAGGATCAGCTTTGCCGGAATACCCCAGACCCAGCCGAAGCCGTCGATGACTGGTCGGCGGTCGCCGCGTTCGATTTGCGGATGGGTGATGGCAGCAAGTTCGGGAGCAGTTTTCCAGGCTGCGGCGGAACCGCAGGAATAGGTCTGGGCTGCACAGCCACTGAGCAGCAGCGAGCAGAGCAGCAGCAGCGGGAGAGCCGGGCATTTGAGGGATTGTGCTGTCATGTCAGGCGACATCAGGGAACGGGTATCAAAGGCACGGCTGCAGCATACATTGCCGCGGTGCAGCGGTGAGCAGAATACTGCTGTTGCTGGTCGGATCTCAAGAGCGACAGCGACGGTGCCGGTAGTCGGCCTGGGAGGCAGCGGCAGAAGCTGCCGCTGTGCTGTGTCGGCAGCGTTCGGGTTAATCTTTGTTTATCGCGGCAGCAGCCAGAGCGTGGAAATCAGCTGGTGGCGGAGCGTTGAAAGTCAGCCATTCCCGGAGGATGGGGTGCAGGAATCCGAGTGAAGCGGCGTGCAGGGCGTGTCGCTGTTCGGTGGGGTCATCGCCATCGAAACGCGGGGCTTTGCGAATCGAGCCGAAGGGCCCGTAGTATTCGTCTCCCAACACCGGGTGTCCCAGCTGTGCCAGGTGGACTCGAATCTGGTGATTGCGACCAGTGAAGAGGACGCATTCGACCAGCGAGTATCCCGGGTGTCGCTGCAGCACGGTGACTCGAGTCTTTGCGGGGCGTCGGTTGCGGGCGTCGGCCTGTGCTGACATCAGCACGCTGTTGCCACCGGGTCGCTGTCCGATTGGCAGCTCGATCATGCGCGATTCGAAGTCCGGTGTACCTGCGACCAGAGCGACGTAGGATTTCGACAGTTTTCCCTGCTGAAAATCGATGGACAGCAGGCGATGTGACAGGTGTTCCTTGGCGGTGACCAGCAGTCCGCTGGTCATGCGATCGAGCCGATGAACGACGCCGGGCCGCAGCATGCCGCGGAATGCGGTCTGCTGATCGAGGTGTTTTTGCAGGACGTTTGAGAGTGTTCCATCCTGGAAGTCACCGACGGGGTGTGCCACCAGTCCGGCGGGTTTGTCGACCACGATCAGCCAGGGATCCTCGTAGACGATCCGCACCGGGGCATCGCAGGGATCCAGCAGTTTGTCGGGCGGTTCGACCAGTCGAATGCGAACTCGCTGGCCGGTGAACACGCGATCGGGCGGTTCGGCAGGCTGATCATCGATCCATGCGAGTTCGGCGGCGACCATTCGATGCAGTCGCCACGGGGTGTAATTGCGGAGGTGTTTTGCGAGGAACGAGTCAATTCGCGAGCCGGACAGGTACGGTTCGACGAGGAATTCAACTTCCGGCAGCAGACCTGTCATGGGGTTGAGGCTGAAGGGGTGAGTGGTGCATTTTGCTGAGGGGCGATTTTGGGGCCTGGTGAATCAATCTTCCAGTATGGTCATGGGATCCATTGGCCACCAGTCCTGAATTCCCAGCAGCTGCAGCATTTTCAGACGCAGTTCTTTCAGCAGCGGATCTTCACCGCGGGCTTTCTTTCCGGCTTCGGCCGGGATTGGTTCGCCGATGTTGAAGTGGACGCGCCATTCCGGTCTCAGGGTGACTCGATCTGTGAGATCTTCTTCCAGTCGATGGACGGTTTCCACGATGCGTTCCGGGGTGACCTGGCCGCGTTCGTCGGGGTCGAGGTAGCCTTCGGGGTACAGTGACAGTGTCTGGCAGTAGTAGCAGTTGGTGAGAACTTTCCAGCGTTCGCGAGTTTCCTGGGGCGTCAGGTTTCCGCGGAGCAGCTCCGGCAGAATGGCGACTCGCAGATCCTTCACGCGGATCACGACATCTCCGCTGCGTCGTTTGCCGAACCAGCGTTTTTCATAGGGCTGCAGGACATTGTCGATCAGGCTGCGAATTCGGCTGCGGATGGTTCCGACGCGGGCTTCGCCGAGGATTTCGACTTCGCGGGCGGCCAGCAGTGCGGAGCCAAGTCGGCGGATGCGTTCCAGCAGCGGCTGATCTTCATGGGTATTCCAGAAGGTTTGTTGTTCGATGCGAGTGAGCGAGGGTCCGGCGGAAGTTTCGGGATCGCCGAGCAGTTCGTAACGAATACCGACCGGAATCACGACAACTCGTGAGGACGGTGCCAGTTCTGCTCGTTTGCGAGCGGCCATGCGTGCGATGAACGAGACGCCATCCATCAGAGGCAACAGGCGATCGTTGGAGCGGGAGATGACACCTTCGGGGAAAATCACGAGGGGCCGTTCCGCGCGGGCGACAACCTGCACGGCGGTATCCAGAGCTTCGCGATCGATGCCTTCGCGGAACACGCTGAACCCGCCCAGCAGGCGAACGACAGTGGCTTCCAGCGGTGACTGATTGAAAATGTGCCAGCTGGCCATGCTGTACACGTGGCAGGGGGTCGTTTTGCAGATCATTCCGATCAGCAGCGGGTCAGCATCGCGGCTGTGATTTGGGCAGAGCAGAATGCCTTCCCCGGCAGCGAGGCTGTTGCGGAGGTGTTCGAGGCCGGTGAATGTGTAGTCAACCAGACCGTATTTGCGGCGGAGAAACGGTTTCAGCCAGAGGCGGAACAGTTTGGAGAACCAGCGGGGGCGGTAGGGCGGGACGAACTTATACGGTTCATCCACAACGACTCTGTGCATTGCGATCGAGGCCCTGAGCCGGATCAGGTCGGCAGCCTGTAAGGAGCGGTGAAGGGGGGAGTGCGGGAGTATCTGCGGAGTTTGAGTCGGGGCAAAGAGCGGGGCTGAGGAATGTGCTGTTCGCGACAAACACCTGAACAGTTTTTTCCTCGGGCCCACCGGAGCAGCGGCAGAAACTGCCGAAAGGCGGTGTCTGGGAGTGAGTGTGGCAGGAGTGGTGTGTCAGCGGAAACTGCGAACGGCGAGGCGGCCTCGCGAGTCGATGCGGGATTCGACAGCTCCGGCCAGTCCCGTGAACAGCAGCTGTGATTCCGGGTAGGCCTGCTGCAGTCGTTTTTGATGTCGAGCGTCGCGTTCGCTGATGATCACATGATCCGGTCGGACCTGCTGTGCCAGCGCGGGTGGGTTGGCAGCGGGGCTGCCATGATGGGGACTGACCAGCAGGCTGCAGGCGGGCAGCTGTTCGAGCAGTTCGTGGAGTCCGTCACCTTCGAGGTCACCGGGCAGGAGGATGGAGCGGCCGCGGCAGTGCAGTACGGCGGCGAGGCTGGATTCGTTGTCAGCCAGTTCTGCCGTCTGCTGACTTTGCAGAAAGTCCACCTGCAGTTCGGCCAGCTGCAGTGAGTCACCGTGCTGCAGGATGGCGGCGGGGATTTGCTGCTGTTGCAGCATGGCCAGCAGTCGCTGAATTTCGGGGCTTGCGGAAGCGAAGAACTGGCGGCTGGCGAGGACCTGTCCGACGGGCATTTTTTGGAGCAGATCAGGGACAGCGTTGTAGTGGTCGGCATCCGGGTGCGAGAGCACGATGGCATCGATCATGCGATGTCCGCGGTGCCACAGAAAGCCGGCGATCAGATCAGCAGTGCGGCGGCCTCGATGCATGGCGCCGGCATCGAACAGCAGTACGCGGTCATCGGCTTCAACGACCACGGCGTTACCGTGTCCTACGCTGAGAACAGTGCAGACCAGACCGCTGGTGACTGGTCGGCTGCAGACCGAGGGAAACAGGACCAGCAGCAGGCCGACCATCGCCAGCTGCAGGCCGCGTCGCAGCGGCGGTCGGGAAGCGGCGGCGGCCAGCAGCAGAGTGTACCAGGCGGGCAGGAACCAGGCGGGCAGATCGGGAATCAGCAGGTATCCGGAACGTACTGAGGCACTTGCGGCGACACCCAGATTCAGCAGTTCCAGCAGTCCGCTGAAGGGCCATGCGAAGACGGCGGCCAGCGGTGGAATCAGGCTGCCCACAGCCACGAAGATGTAACCGGCGATCAGCACGGCTGTGGTCAGTGGAATCAGTACCAGATTTACCACCATGCCGGTCAGTGTGACCAGGTGAAACTGCGAAGCGACGAGGGGTGCGGACAGCAGGGTGACCGCCAGCATCTGGCGACTGCAGCGGAGTGTCCACTGGGCTGCTGCCGTAGCTGTCATCAGCAGGCGCTGAGGCCACGAGATGACGTCAGGCGGTGCGGTGCGATTCTGGTCGTGGCTGGAACCGGCAGAAACCCAGCCGAGTGCTGCTACGGCGAGGAATGAGAGCCACGCACCCACATCGAACGCCACTGCCGGATCAACAATGGCAAGAATCAGTACGGTGAGACCGATCAGGGTACTGAGCCGCATTTCCCGACACAGCAGCTGACCGATGACAGACAGCAGGATGAACAGGGAAGATCGCAGCACTGAGGGACGCAGGTCTGTCAGGAACGCATACAGCAGGCAGACAGTGGCTGCCAGTACCAGTCCGCGGGATCGCGGCACGAGGAGCAGGTGGAAGACTCGCACGATAAATACGTACAGAATCCCGACGTGCAGTCCCGAGATGGCCAGCAGGTGCATGGTGCCGCTGACTGTGTACTGTCGTTCCACCTCACTGCTCATCCAGCCCCGATTGCCCAGCAGGAGTGCTTCAGCGGCGGCGCGGCCGGGTGTAGAGAGGTGCTGTTGCAGCAGCAGCACGACATTGCAGCGGAACTGATTCAGCAGTGAGCGGGCAGACCACGGGCTGGCGGGTTGCAGCAGGCGAATGGCGGCCGGGTGTCTGAGGAACATAACGGCAGAGACTCCGCTGCGGCGAAGATAGCGAGCGTAGTTGAATTCGCCGGGGTTCAGGGGTTCCGGAGGCAGTTCGAGTCTGCCTGTCAGTTCGACATGATCGCCCCAGCCGAGCAGGTGTGAGACATCGCCGTCGACGGTGATGCGGCACAGTCCGTGGAGTGGTTCGGTGTGATCGGTCAGCCGGGCAGCGTCCGCCTGCAGCAGGAAATGGGTACGTACGGTGAGCTGCGGGGTGGCCACAGCGGAGGCCGGAGCGGCGGTGACGGGAGCGGCGTCGGCGACGGCAGTGGAGGGAATTCCGGCGACTGTCCCGGTCAGTCGCAGGGCGGACTGCTGCAGCTGCGGGCAGCGTTCGAGCATGGCTGAGGGTTTGCGGCCATCATTGCCGAAATTGTGCAGGGACCAGAGCATGCCGCCGAGCATCAGGAGTGACGTGAGCTGCAGCAGCTGTTCGGTGACAGGTGCCTTGCGGCGGCAGAGGACTGACAGAAGCAGCGAGGTGACTGCAATGCAGGCCGGGATTGCGGTGTGCCAGCGCCATTCGTCTGCGGCGTGGATCCCGGCAATCAGCGCGATTGCGGCTCGCAGTGGCGCAGGGACCAGTGCCAGCCTGGTGTGCAGCCAGGCGGTGATTGAGTTAACAGGCTGTGAAGACATCAGGGCCTTGGATCCCGTCTGCGACCGTCCAGAATCGGCTGCAATTCCTCCACAAAATCGTGCACGTCCTGAAATTCGCGATAGACCGAGGCAAAGCGTACGAAGGCGACTTTGTCGAGATCGCGGAGGGCATTGAAGACCAGTTCGCCGATCCGCCGTGTGGGAACTTCGCGTTCGCCATCTTCGTAGATGGAGGCTTCGACGGCACCGACGAGGCGGTCGATCTGTTCGGGGCTGACGGGCCGTTTGTAGCAGGCCTTTTCAATGCCCGAGCGGATTTTGTCGCGGTCGAAGGGTACGCGAGTACCATCTTTTTTGATCACGCGGATGGGCGATTCTTCGATCCGTTCGTAGGTTGTGAACCGGCGTTCACAATTGAGACATTCACGGCGCCGGCGGATGGAAAAATCCTGGCTGGTACGTGAATCGATGACTTTGGTTTCATCGTGTTTACAGAACGGACATTGCACTGAAGCAGCCCCTGAGATCGGAGGCCGTCTGCTGCTGTCCGGTGAATATGCCGGACTGCAGACGGCACACGCACGTCCTGTGCATGTTATGTCGTGCGGAGCGTGCAGATGCAAGCGCCGGATGATGAAACCTGTGTGAGTCGTTGAAAGGTGATTCCGGGAATGGGGTCTGGACGATGTGGCTGGCGGGCAGCAGTGTGGAGCCGTGGACGTGGCTTTTTGGCAACAATTCGGCAAGTCCGGCAGAGAAAAAGCCTGCGGAATTTGTGTTCTGGTGCGTTGTTGAGCGGTATCTGCCGGGAATTCGAGCTAGACTGGGGTGTGACGATGCGCTGCCTGTGGTCGCAACGTGGGAGCTGTGAATGAATCCGATAGGTTTTGCCCTGCGCCGCCCGAAGACGGTGGTTGTGCTGTTGCTGGCGCTGGTGCTGGTTGGGTCAGCTGTTATCCGTCCTGTGGCGGTTGATGACTGGCTGCGGGAGCGGGGGTTGGAGCTGCCGATCCGTCGCATGTCGGTCGACATTTTTCCGGCGCTGAATCTGCCGGTGATTTACGTCTGTCAGCCGTATGGCGGGATGGACCCGGCGCAGATGGAAGGCCTGCTGACGAACTACTACGAGTATCATTTTCTGTATATCAATGGTATTCGCCACGTGGAAAGCCGGAATGTGCAGGGTACGGCTTTGATGAAGCTGGTGTTTCATCCGGGCACGAATATGGCTCAGGCGATGGCCGAGACCATCAACTATGTGAACCGTTCGCGGGCGATGATGCCACCGGGTACAGTGCCGCCGTTTGTGATGCGTTTTGATACTGGCAGTGTGCCGGTGGGTTATCTGGTTCTTTCCAGCGGGACTCGCACGATCGCCGAGATTCAGGATCAGGCGTTGTTTCGCGTGCGGCCGATGTTTTCATCGCTGCCTGGCGTATCTGCTCCGCCGCCTTTCGGCGGTTCGGCTCGCAGTGTTGTGATTCGCGCGAATCCTGAGCGATTGCGTGCGTACGGATTGTCTCCGGACGAGATCATCACGGCACTGACTCGCGGCAACACCATTGCTCCTTCGGGCAACGTGCGAGTGGGTGATATGTATCCGGCAGTGCCGACCAATGCCCTGGCGCGTGAACTTTCGGATCTGGGTCGGATTCCTGTGCGTACGGGTGAGCGTACGGTGTATCTGCGTGACATTGGTACGATTGAGGATTCGGCGGATCTGACGACCGGCTATGCGCTGGTGAATGGTCGTCGTGCGGTTTATATCCTGGCGACGAAGCGGGCGGATGCGTCAACGATGGACGTGATCGGGCAGATCCGTCGTTCATTGCCGGCGATGCAAAAGGAGCTGCCGGACGACATTCGTGTGTCCTTTGAGTTTGATCAGTCCCCCTATGTGACTGGTGCCATTTCCAGTTTGTCGACGGAAGGTCTGCTGGGTGCGGCGTTGACGGGTCTGATGGTTTTGGTGTTTCTGCGTGACTGGCGCAGTGCTTTGGTGGTGGTTTTGAATATCCCGCTGGCGCTGTTGTTTGCGGTGACGGGTTTATGGCTGACTGGTCAGACGATCAATCTGATGACTTTGGGGGGGCTGGCACTGGCGGTGGGGATTTTGGTGGACGAGGCGACGGTGGAGATTGAGAACATTCATACTCAGCTGCGTCGTACGGGTTCTGTGGCGCTGGCGGTCTGGCGTGGCAACCAGCAGACCGCGGTGCCTCGTCTGCTGGCTCTGCTGTGCATGCTGGCGGTATTTCTGCCGACATTTTTCATGCAGGGGGCTCCGCGTGAGCTGTTTGCGCCGCTGGCGCTGGCTGTGATTTTCGCGATGGCTGGTTCTTATCTGCTGTCCAGTACTTTGGTGCCGGTGTTGTGTGTGTGGCTGCTGCGTTCCGGGCATGTTGCCGAGGGTGGTGCTGCAGGTGAGCGTGGTGGCGTGCTGGCGGGTGTGCTGCGGGCGGTGGCTGGTCGTCTGATTCGGCTGCGCTGGCTGCTGGTACCGGTCTATGTGGTGTTGTGTCTGGTGGTGTCATGGCGTTCGGTGCAGCGGGCTGGTCTGGAGATTTTTCCGAGTGCTGAGACGGGTGAGTTTCGGCTTCGCCTGCGGGCTCCCGACGGAACTCATGTGGAAGCCACGGAGCGATTTGCGGTGGGTGTGCTGCAGGCGATAGAGCAGGAGGCTGGTGCGGGGAAAGTGTCATTGTCGCTGGGCTATGCGGGAACGGTGCCGGCGTCTTTTCCGATCAATTCGGTGTATCAGTTTTCGCGTGGTCCTGAGGAGGCGATTTTGCGGGTTGCGTTTCGTCAGGGGTCGGGCGTGCGTACGGACGAGCTGCAGCGCAGGCTGCGGGAGCGATTTGCGGCGGAGTTTCCGACGCTGCGTTTTTCGTTTGAGCCTTCGGACATTGTCAGCGAGGTGATGAGTTTTGGTGCGGCAGCTCCGGTGGAAGTGGCAGTTCGTGGTGGTTCTCTGGCGGAGAATCGGGATTTTGCGCAGCGTCTGCAGTCGGAGCTGCAGCGGGAGAGTGTGCTGCGAGACGTGCAGATTGTGCAGTCGCTGGAGTATCCGACGGTGGACGTGAAGATTGATCGTGAGCGAGCCGGGCTGGCGGGTGCGACGACCGATCAGATCAGCCGTTCGGTTCTGGCAGCCACGTCATCCAGTCGTTTTGTGGTGCCCAGTTACTGGCCGGATCCTAAGTCAGGGATTGGCTATCAGGTGCAGATCGAGATTCCTCAGCCGGCGCTGAAGTCGGTGGCGGATCTGGGAGCGATACCGGTGCTGAAGAAGGAGGGCGGAGCGGTGCTGCTGCGTGATGTGGCAGATTTGAGTTCGGGGAAGATGCCTGGGGAATTTGATCGTTACAACATGAAGCGTGAGCTGTCTTTGACGGCCAGCGTGGCGGGTGCGGATCTGGGGGCTGCTGCGGCTCGTGTCGATGCGGTGGTGCGGCGTGTGAAGCAGCGGGATGATGAGCTGAAGGATGAGCAGGAGCGAGCGGGGGTGCAGCCAAAGCCCGGTCGGATCACCAGCGAGCTGCGTGGTCAGATACCGCCGCTGCGGCAGATGACAAGCGGACTGGGTGTGGGTCTGGTGCTGGCGGTCGTGGCAATTTTCCTGATGCTGTCGGCCAGTTTTCAGTCGTTTCGACTGGCGCTGGCGGCGGTGACGACGGTGCCTGCGGTACTGGCCGGCAGTGCACTGCTGCTGCTGGCAACGGGAACCACGGTCAACATTCAGTCGTTTATTGGAGTGATCATGAGTCTGGGCGTGTCGATGGCGAATGCGATTTTGCTGATCAGTTTTGCTGAGCAGCAGCGGCGTACGGGAGTGTCTGCAGCGTTGGCAGCTGAGTATGCGGTGACTGAGCGTTCGCGAGCGATTCTGATGACCAGTGCGGCGATGCTGGCGGGTATGCTGCCGCTGGCGCTGGGCTGGGGCAGCGGAGGTGCTCAGACAGCCCCGCTGGGACTGGCGGTACTGGGTGGTCTGAGTGCAGCAACGGTGTCGGCGTTGCTGGTGTTGCCGGCTGCCTACACGTGTCTGTGTCCGGCAGCGGCTTCGGCATCTTTGCATCCGCTGGATCCGGGCAGTCGACATTATGCGGGAAGCGGAGTAAGCGATGAGGAGCATTGAGATGTGGCGGGAACTGTTGAAGCTGGCTGCGGTGCTGTTTTTGCTGCTGTTGTCGGGCTGTCAGGCGCAGGTTACGGACACTGCTGCTGCGGATGCCGGAGCGGCGGTGGGTGCGGCGGAGCTGCCGCGAGTGCAGACGGGCCGGCCGCAGCGCAAGGCGATTGTGCAGAAGACTGAGCAGCCGGGTGAACTGCAGCCGTGGCTGCAGGCAGAGATTCATCCGCGGAGTGGCGGCGTGGTACAGCGGGTGCTGGTCGATATTGGTGACAAAGTTCAGGGGCCGCCAGCGGAGGCGTCTGAGGGGCAGGCGGTGGCTGAGCCGGGTCCTGTGGCTGAACCGGGGCAGCTGCTGGCAGTGCTGGCGGCGCCGGAGCTGGAGGACGAGCTGCGGCAGAAGCAGGCTCTGCAGCGACAGGCAGAGGCTGAAATTGGTCAGGCGGCAGCGGCAGTGCAGCTGGCACTGGCGTCTGAGCGTTCAGCGGAGGCTGATGAAGCGGAAGCGGCAGCTGGGCGGCGTCGGATTGAGTCAGAGGTCGCGCGACTGACTTCGGAATCGCAGCGACTGGCGGGGCTGGCGGAGTCGGGAGCGGTGACGCAGCGTTTGGCTGAGGAGGCTTTGCAGAAGCTGGCAGCGGCAGAGTCATCACTGGAGGAGCTGGCGGCGGCGGTGCAGTCAGCAGCAGCTCGACGGGGCGAAGCGCGGGCGGCATCGGTACGTGCAGAGGCAGATCTGAAAGCCATGGAAGCTCGCGCGGAAAGTGCGCAGGCGGATGTGCAGCGTCTGCAGACGCTGTGCGGTTATCTGCAGATTCGTGCTCCGTTTTCCGGAACCGTGGCTGCTCGAACGGTGGATCCCGGAGATCTGGCTCAGGCAGGAAACGGGTCTCGCGCGATGTTCCGGATTGTAGAGACGTCGCGAGTGCGAGTGACGACGCGAGTGCCGGAGGCAGATGCTGTGCAGATTGGTGCGGGCAGTGCAGCGGTGGTGCGAATTCCGGCGCTGCAGCAGAAGCAGTTCAGCGGTGCCGTGGCGCGTACCAGCTGGACGCTGGACGAACAGACTCGCACGCTGCTGGTGGAAATTGATCTGGAGAATACAGACGGAGTGCTGCGTCCGGGGATGTACGCCAGTGTGGAGCTGATTGTGGGGCAGAACGAGCAGGCGCTGGTGGTGCCCAAAGGTGCTGTAGTGCAGCACGAAGGGGCCCCCGTCTGTCTGGTGGTGGGTGCGGACGGAGTGTTGCAGCGGAAGCCGGTCAAGACCGGGCTGAAAACCGCGACTGAGACGGAAATTGTGGCGGGTTTGGGCGAAGACGAACTGGTTATTACGGCAAATACTGCCGCTTTCCGGGAAGGTCAAAAAGTGGAATCGGTGGAAAAAACACCTTAATTTGGGTGATTGGGGAGGTTTTTTCTGCCTGTAGCGATCGGGGCGGGGCTGCAGAATCGTTGCAGCCGGCAAACTCTGTCCCGGCATGTGCTCGCACGTCGAATCCAGAATCGGGGTGTGCCGAGTTTACGGGCTGCCGTCAAATGGGGCCTGATTTCCCGGCATGGCTCGCCTGCAGCGGGATCTGGACTTTAGTCGAGTGGGTGTCGAGCTATGGCAAGTCGAGCGAGTGTAATGCTGGCGCTGGGCAGTTTCTGGCTGGCTGGCTGCCAGCTGGTGGTACCGACGATGCGTGCCGGCGGAGCAGCGCTGGTTGTCGCCGACGGGGATTCTGAGTCTGAGCGTGCGGATGATTTGTCGGAGCGGTCGGTTGTTTCGGCTGGTTCTGCATTGCCGTCTGCGGCGGTATCCGGTGCTGCGGAGATCGGTGCAGTGAAATCTGGCGCTGTGGAAGCGGAAGCGGCTGCAGCTGCGGCTGCGGCTGCGGGGATCAGTCGTCTGGATTTGTCGACGGCGTTGTCGCTGGCGGCCGGCCGCAGTGCTCAGGCGGCCTTTGCGAAAGCGCGAGTTGAGGAAGCGTATGGTCAGCTGGACCGGGCGAAGGCGCTGAAGCTGCCGTCGCTGCGAGCGGGTTTGAACTACAACAAGCATGAGGGTCGGATTCAGGACGTTGCAGGCAGTGTGATTGAGACCAGTCGTGGCAGTGTGTATGGGGGGCTGGGTGCGGGTGCTGTGGGAGCTGGTTCTCCGGCGGTGCCAGGAGTTGTGGCGCAGTTTCATGTGGCGGATGCGATTTTTCAGCCGCGGATAGCTGAGCTGACGGTGCAGGCGCGGCGGGAGGGTGCGCGAGCGGCATTGAATGATGCATTGCTGGCAGCCGGGACCGGTTATATGGAGCTGTTGCGAGCGGAGCAGGAGCTGGCGATCAGTGACGAGGTGGTGGGTTTGGTGGAGCAGCTGGAGCAGACAACGGGACAGTTTGCGAAGAGCGGTGCCGGGACGGAAGCTGACCATGACCGGGCTCTGACTGAGCTGGCGTTGCGTCGTTGCGAGCAGTTGCGAGCTGAGGAGTCTGCGGCAGCGGCCAGCGCGCGACTGGCCGAACAGGTGCGTTGGGATCAGCCAACGGTTTTGAAGCCCGCTGAGACTCGCATGATCCCGATTGAACTGGTGTCGCCTGACCAGAGTGTTCAGCAGCTGGTGTCGACGGCACTTTCGTCGCGGCCGGAGCTGGCGGAGTGTCGTTATCTGGTGGGTGAGGCGGTGGAGCGATTGAACAGGGAGCGTCGCAGTCCGCTGATTCCGAGTGTGCTGCTGTCGGCCAGCTATGGTGGTCTGGCGGGTGGACTGGGCAGTGATTTGCGAGGTGCCGGGGATCGGCTGGATGCGGATGCGATGGCGTACTGGGAGCTGCGGCAGCTGGGGTTTGGCGAGGAGGCATTGCAGCGGGAATCGAAGGCTCGCATCAGTCAGGCGCGTGCTCGTCAGCTGCAGATGCTGGATCGGGTGGCGCGTGAGGTGACAGAGTCGCAGCTGCGGATTTCCAGCGGTCGCCGGCAGATGGAGACGGCATTGCAGGCGGTGGAATCGGCCGAGCAGTCTTATCGGCGGAATCTGGAACGGATACAGAATGGTCAGGGTTTGCCGCTTGAGGCATTGCAGTCGCTGCAGGCGCTGGCGGCAGCGCGTCGTGAATATGCGCGATCCATCGCGGACTTCAACATTGCCCAGTTGACGCTGCAGCGAGCGCTGGGTGGCAGGGTCGAGGCGGGTGTATCTGCTGAGTCGTCTGGCGGACAGCACAGTGGCTGATCACGAGTGTTTATTTTTGCTGACAGCGGGGGCAGGCGAACACTTTGCGTGCGGCCAGCAGCCACGATTCGATGGGTCCGTCGCAGCGTGAGCAGAAATCTTTTTTGTAGACCAGCAGTCGTTCGTCGCGAGTCATGCGGCCGCGTGGTTTGCCGACATCTGCGGGGTCGGCGATGATGATGCGGTTGTAGCGTTTGCCGATCTGCAGCAGCCGGACGGTCAGTTGCCAGAGGGCATCGAATTCCTGTCGCTGCAGTGAGCTGGCTTTGCGTTCGGGGTGGATCTGCAGCAGATGCAGAATTTCTGCGCGGTACACGTTCCCGACGCCGGCGATGATGTTCTGGTTCATCAGTATGCTGCCGATGGGTGTGGCGGATTTGCGGATGCGATCCCAGGCTTTTTCGGGATCAGCATCGGCTCTGAGCGGATCGACTCCCAGCCGATCCAGCAGGCTTTGGACGGCGGGGGCAGTCAGTATGTCGCAGGCGGTGGGGCCGTTCAGGTCAAATGCCAGACGGGCTCCGATGACTCGCAGCCGCACGGCGCCGCGAGGTTCCGGGGGTGGTGACTTGTGTCGTCGAAATTTGCCGTACAGGCCGAGGTGTATGTGCAGTGTGCGACCGTCCCAGTCATACAGCAGGTGTTTGCCGTGAGCCTGGACGCTGGTGAGCAGTCGGCCGTCGAGTTGTCGGGCGCCGTCGGCAAATCGTCCCTGGGGCGAGCTGACGGCCAGCTTTTGGCCGGCGAAATCACGGCTGTGATCTGCTGCGAGACGGTGAATGGTGTGACCTTCCGGCATAGCTGTTTTCCTGAAGTTAGGCGGGCAGGACTGTTGTAGGCGTCAGGTGGCGGCTGGCCTGGGGCAGTGTGACCTGTGGGCTGGCGAACAGGCCTGGTGCGTTTGTTTTTATTGAGTTTCCTGGGGTTCAGAGAAGTTTTCCGCTGCGGGGGGGCGGGCGGGAATTTGTGTGAGCCGGGCGGTGGCGAGGGTGGGGAGTGTTTGTTTCGCGGAGTGAAACGCGACTATCTGACGGCCCCCGGCCCCCAGCCCACTGTCCACTTTCCTCCATCCCGGCTCTTCCGGCGGGACTGAGCGTTTGTCGCTTGTTTAGCGGGGGCAGGAACCTGATAATGGCTGCGGCACCGGGGCGATCATGAGGCTGCAGTCAGCCGTGATATTTCCACCTGCGGGCCTGTGAGCAGGATGGATTGTGATCCTGCCGGGTCAGCAGCCTGCGGTGTATTTTGTTCCAGGTCGGGGGGGCCATGAGAATTTCGACGCTGTTGTTTGCAGGAGCTGTGCTGATGACGTCTGCGGTATCTGCTGCTGAACCCCAAAAGGAGTCTTTCGGTAAGACGAAGGACGGGGTTCCGGTTGAGATCTATACAATTGGAAACAAGTCCGGCTTTGCGGCTCGCGTGATGACTCGCGGCGCCACGCTGGTCAGTCTGCACGTGCCGGATGCGGCCGGCAAGCTGGCGGATGTGCTGCTGGGTTTTGACGACGTGTCGGGTTACGAGGGTGACGGCAACCAGTATTTCGGCTGCACGACGGGTCGTGTCTGCAACCGAATTGCCAAAGGCAAGTTTTCTCTGGACGGCAAAGAGTATACTTTGGCGATCAACAACGAGCCCAATCATCTGCATGGCGGTGTAGAGAAGGCGCTGGACAAGCTGGTCTGGACGGCTGCTCCGATGTCCAGCGACAAGGGTCAGGGCGTGAAGTTCACGGTGACCAGTGCGGACGGTGACGAGGGTTATCCGGGGAAGCTGGACGTGACGGTGACGTATTTCGTACCGGCCGATCAGAATGCGATCACGATTACTTACTCGGCCAAAACCGACAAGAATACTCCGGTCAACCTGACGAACCACGCCTATTTCAATCTGGCGGGTGAAGGCAGTGCGACGGTGCTGGATCACATGCTGCGGATCAGCGCCGACAATTATACTCCGACCGATGACACTCTGATCCCCACGGGCAAGATTGCTGCTGTGGCCGGTACAGAGCTGGATTTCCGCAAGCGGACTCGGATTGGCGACCGGATTGAGTCGATTGGCAAGACGGCTGCGATTGGCTATGACCACAATTACGTGCTGAACGCTGCTGAGAATGGCGGCGAGATGCGTTTGGCGGCGGTGCTGGTGGATCCTCAGGCGAAGCGGCGGATGCGTGTGACGACGACGGAGCCTGGTGTGCAGTTTTATTCGGGCAACTTCCTGAAGGGTCAGGCTGGCAAGGGCGGCAAGACGTATGCTCATCGCAGTGCGCTCTGCCTGGAGACTCAGCATTACCCCGATTCCGTGAATCACCCTGAGTTTCCGAATACGATTTTGAAGCCGGGTGCGGAGTACAAGTCGACGACGACGTATGCGTTTGACACGGATCAGCCTGCTGGTGCCGTGAAGCAGAAGTGAGTGATGCACAGCAGCAGACCCGGAAGTTCACTTCCGGGTCTGTGGCTTTGAAATTTAGGCGGGTGAGATTTATGTGGCCAGAGAGTGACCGGACTCAGGACATTCTTCGCGACGTGGCGGGTGGTGACCAGCAGGCGGTGAACCGTTTGATGGATCGTCATCGTGAGGCGGTGCGGCGGATGGTGCAGCTGCGGCTGGACCACGCAGTGGCTCGCCGGGTGGATGCCAGCGACGTGGTGCAGGACGTGATGCTTGAGGCATCTCAGCGGCTGACGGATTATCTGCGAAATCCGGGGATGCCGTTTCATTTGTGGCTGCGGCAGCTGGCTTTGGATCGAATTATTGACATGCACCGTCGTCATCGGGGGGCGCAGCGGCGTTCGGTGGATCGGGAGCAGAATTTTTCGGGTGTGGGGAGTGACGAGCAGTCGGCGGCTGATCTGGCGGCGCTGCTGCGTGACGCCGAGCTGACACCGGCGGCGGCGGCGTTGCGGAAGGAGCTGCAGACGCGGTTTGTGGCGGCTTTGCAGCAGATGGACGAGGGTGATCGGGAAATTATAGTGATGCGTCATTTTGAGCATCTGGGGAACAGTGAGGCTGCTGAGGCTTTGGGGCTGAGTGCACCGGCGGCCGGCATGCGATATTTGCGCGCGATTCGGAGGCTGCGAGAGCTGCTGGGTGGCGATGACAGTTCGCTGGCCGGAGGCTGAGATGCGGTTTGGTACTGACGACGAGGCGATGCGTTATGCTTTAGGGCTGGCGCGGCGGGGATTTGGCCGAGTGGAGCCGAATCCGCAGGTCGGGGCGGTACTGACGACGACGGATGGAGAGCTGATCGCGGACGGGTATCATCAGGAGTGTGGTGGTCCGCATGCGGAGGTGCATGCGTTGCGGGCGGCCGGTTCGCGGGCAGCGGGTGCGGTGCTGTATGTAACGCTGGAGCCCTGTTGTCATCATGGTCGGACTCCGCCCTGTACTGAGGCTGTGCTGGCAGCGGGAGTGCGGCGGGTGGTCGTGGGCTGTGTGGATCCGGCGCCGCATGTGGCTGGTGGTGGTCTTGAGCGGCTGCGGGCAGCGGGTCTGCAGGTGGATGTGGGCGTGTGTGGTGCTGAGGCGGCGTCCCTGATTGCTCCGTTTGTGCGACTGCAGCTGCAGTGTCGGCCGTGGGTGCATGCCAAGTGGGCGATGACGCTGGACGGTCGAATTGCGGCGCGGACCGGGCATTCGCAGTGGATTTCCGGGGTGGAATCGCGGGCATATGTGCAGCAGCTGCGGGGCTGTATGGAGGCGATTATCACGGGGTCCGGGACCGTGCGTGCTGACGATCCGCGGCTGACCGTGCGGCCGGTGACTGGTGGAGTGACTGGTGGAGTCCGTCGTCCGTTGCGTGTGGTGCTGGATTCCAGGGGCACGGCGGTGCAGGCGAGCAGTGCGCTGATCAGGACATTACCGGAGGCTCCTGTGCTGGTTTGTGTGGGTGCGGGGTGTACTGAGGCGGAGTGTGAGCGGCTGTTGGGTTTGGGGGTTGAGGTTTTGCGGGCGGGCGGTGTTGCTGGTGGTGGAGTGGACGTGCAGGCGGTGTTGAGTGAGCTGGGGCGGCGCGGACTGACTCGTGTACTTGTAGAGAGTGGTCCGGGGTTGCTGGGCAGTTTTTTTGGGAGCGGGCTGCTGGACGAGCTGCATGTGTTTGTGGCACCGAAGCTGGTGGGTGGTGTGGGGGCGATGGGTCCGGTGGGCGGTCTGGGATTGGGTGAAATTCCGGCGGCGGGTATTTTGGAGCGTGTGGAGTGGCGGCAGCTGGGTGAGGATCTGTTGCTGGAGGGTCGAGTGCGGCGTTGACTGGTGAGTGATTGTGGCGCGATGGGTGCTGGGCGGACTCAGAGGGGACAGCATTGCAGTCTGGTCGTTCCAGCCCGAGCAAAGTGCCGTTGCTGCAGGTGTCTGTTATAGGGTGCTTGGCCCCCTCACCCCCGACCCCTCTCCCCCGTTTCACGGGGGCGAGGGGAGGATAGCGTGTGAGTGGTCTGGTTTCGGTTTTCGGTTTTCGGTGTTCGGTGTTCGGTTTGGCGAGCCGCGGACGGGAGTCCGCGGGTGCGAACCCTGGGCGTCCCGGGGTCTGGTCTGCCCCCTTGTTCGCTTGCGTGGACTGCCTGATCGTGCTGGTGATCTGCAGACGGCTGGTCTCACGCGAGGTTGCGAAGCCGGGAAGGGAACCGCGGGGGTGTGGGAAGTGAGCCGGGGGCGTCGATGCCGGGCATCCGGGCACAACCGTACCCGGCTGGCCTGGTGCGCCTGGGGTGACTGGATTTTTATCTGTGGTGTCAGGGAAGTCGGTGTTGCGAGTCGTGGCATTCGTCCTGCAAAAGCTGTTCGGCGGTTCAAAAACAGCGTCTGTGGGTTGCGGGGAAGGACGGTGCCCGGTAGGCTGGGGTGGCTTTTCGAACCGCAGGGTTCGTGTTTTTCCGAAAAGTGAAGGCTCCTGACTG
>JBJTPZ010000280.1:0-3090 GCA_046075365.1 Planctomycetaceae bacterium | reverse complement strand
AATCGGCACGCGACTGAAGGAATCCGGACAGGAACTGATTCACCACTGGAATCGACTCCGATCGAAAACCATTCAGCGGGCGACGTTCGATAAGCACTCTCGCAGACTGCAGGGTGAAATCGTCGACGCACTTCACGACGGTTCTCTTTGCAGCGAGCCGAAGACCGCGGAAACCTGTCGTCGACTGGGGAGGCGACTTTTCGACTCCATCCGAACTGCCGTGAGGGCTGCCTTCCACAACAAACCTGTACCCAGACTGATCCCGCAAAACGGATCGCTCGGTGCACGATTACGATTGAAATGGCCACCCGGCCCACGGAATTGTCCCATAAGCTGCCCGTTCTATGCAGCAGGGCCTGGGTACATGTGCGCACCGCCCACTGGACGTCGCTCGCTCAGCTGACACCGCCACACTCCACGCGCCATGCAATGCCGTCGGTGCATCCTCTGCCCGCTCTGAAGCTCCAACGCTGGTACAAGTGAATGCACCTCAAGCTCCGCACGCGTCAAACACCTGTGCCGAGCCTGGGTATTTACTTGCCGATCTGAAGACCCGCCGAGTGCTGACCTCAAAACCAGTGAAACTGCGGGTGACAAACCCGGTGTTCCCACGCATCATGAACGTTCCGGCAGGGATCAGCAGCAGCTTCATCCCGATCGTATTGACCACCTCTTTGGGCTGGCCAGCAGTTGCCGCTGCCTGCGGCTGTTCTGTGGCGGGCGAACCACGCTGCGTTTCAACCTGCTGCGCCACAACAGTACCGCCACAACCAACCGTCTGACCAGTACAGTTGCCGCGTCGCATGCGTCAGGTGCTGGTGAACTGGAAGTGATCGCCCCAGAAGATCCGGGGTCTGTCTAATCGTTGACGGTGCATTGCACCCACAAGCCATAGATTCTTTAACGTCAGAACCCAGCTTTCTCGCCCGTCGGGTAATCGCCAGACGCGTGGATCGCAATGGGTGATCCTGAAAACGCAATCAACCGGTCGCGTCGGACAAAATCACAACCATTCGTTTTCCCAGTGCTGCCGCGCAGTGTTCCAGTGTTGTCAACGTCGGGTTGGATTCCTCATTGTTCTCAAGCCTCGACAGGCAGCAGGGTCGATCCCTGTTCTTTCATGGATATCAGCAAGACTCAAACCGAGCCTCTGTCGTTCAGCTCGAAGTGCACCAGGAACTTTCCGTATCGGAGTGCCCTCATGAGACACAAGTGCAAGCTGACGTTTGGCACGCAGCCTGATTTCCGGTCATTTCACACCTCGACTTCACAAGCTGTCACTGGAAAAATCGCGCAATCATCAACTTGTTCGTACACCACCAGAATTATCGCCCATCAGGCGTAAATCCGAATGCGACTGGAAGTCCTGAAGACCGGCTGCGATCTCTGCCAGTTGGGTTGAAGAGAACTTCCTCGACATCGTCAATTGTGATGCCATGTTCTGAAATGTGCTCGACGTTTCCCCCAGGGCTCATCATCCCAGATGATTTCCAGATACGGCATCCCGACTTCCTTTGTCGTGTTGATAAGGGATACAACACTCCGGACATTCATGCCGGATCAAATTCGCCTTCAATACAATCAGCGAGTTTTCCAGAATCGTCCGGAGGACCACATCGATTCCATGCCGCGTTCAGGCGCCCTCCACCACGCTCACACCACTATCACCCCACAGTCACATTTCGTTTTTGCCGAAACTGCTGGTGGGCAGACGTTTCGAAGGGTGACTGCCGGGTTTTGGTTGTCGTGGGAGTATCGGGTGGTCGCGTTCGCAGGAGGCGTCAGGATGTCTTAAAAAACATGCTCGCCAGCCTGGGCAGTTGAGGCTAGCGTCCCAGAACCACGTCGATACCTGCGAGGACAGCAGCCAGTTGTTTGAGTGGCAGTGTTCCGACTGGTTCCGTCAACACGGATTTGTCGATCGCGACAATCAGTGACACATTTGCCACGGACTGGCGATCCAGACCGGTGTGATGGGGCGACAGCGTGACGTTGCCCGGGGCGTCGGCCCATTTCAGGTTGCTGGTCAGCGGAACGCAGACTGTGGTTGCAATTCGGCTGCGATTAAAGGAATTGCATTGCACAACCAACACCGGTCGCCTGAAGCCTGCCGTTGAGCCGGCAGGGGCATCAAGATCAGCCCACCAGATTTCGCCCTGCTGGATCACCATTCCACCTGTCGCAGGATGGCCAATGCAGAGGCTGTGGAAGTCTGAGTGTCGGGCGGATCTGCATTGACGTTGCAGACAACCTTATCAAGTGCCTGAGTGACCGCATCTTCGTCATGTCGAGCGACAAATTCTGCGATCGCACGCGAATAAAGTTCACTGCGCGACGTCTTGAAGCGGGCAATGAGTCGCTCAGCATCGTTAAACAAATGATCCGGAATGGAAATGGCAGTCTTCATACTTTTAGTATAACCGCAGTATGAGTCGACGTCAAGAAGGAAAGCGGGGGGCTCTGCCGTTGCGATTGGCGTCTGGAGCAGGAGGACGCCACCGGTCGGTTCCACGCCCGTCTGGCTTTTGGCCGTGAGATCTTCGACCGCATCGGTGGCTGGCCTCTGACCAGACGCGGCGACTTCGACCAGCAGCTGATCGCACGGCTCAACGCTATCGAACGACCGGGCGACCCGTGCCAGTTTGCTGAGCCATCGTACATCTTCCGCTGGGGTCAAACGAATGCGTACCACGGTCAGCGGTTCAGGCAGGGACCGGAGGATGAGGGGGTGGGCGACAGAGAGTCTGAGATCTCGCGTGTCGGCGGAAGTCGTTACCAGTATTGCCGTGGTATTGCGGGGAGGGCGCTGGCTGCCGCTCTGGCGGAGTCTCAAAACCCGGCAGTCAGTGAATTTCAATTTTGCCAAAACTGCTGGAGGGCAGACGTTTCGAAGGATGTCTGGCGGGTTTTGATCAATCGCACACGCGATATAGAAAGCTGCGGGCGGGTTCGAACGTGAGGGAACATTTAACATGAAGATTTCAGCAGAAAATCGCACAGAGGGAGACCAGCTTTTCTGAGTCGCGGTCCATTTCCATCCTGACAACCCGCCTCGCCGTCTGTGAACTGCAGCCTGCGGAAATTCTTCAC
>JBJTPZ010000279.1:0-6280 GCA_046075365.1 Planctomycetaceae bacterium | reverse complement strand
GAACCAACAACAGAGCCAAAGGTAACTGGGCAACTGAAAAGCCCCGGCTGTCAAGAAGTCGCCACCGGGCGAGCCGGGTACGTCAGAGCCCAGGTGTGCGGCAGGAACGCCGCCAGTCACAGCCCACTCCGCCGCTCCGTCCCTTTCCCTTCGCGGCATCGCGTGAGACAAACGCATCGCAATAAATCGCACACCCGCAGACTCCCGTCCGCGGCTCGCCTGACCGAATACCGAACACCGAATACCGATCCCTGCGTTTCCCTTCGCGGCTTCGCGGCTTCGCGTGAGGCCAACGCAGTGCAATAAATCGCACACCCGCGGACTCCCGTCCGCGGCTCGCCTCACCGAACACCGAACACCGAACACCGAACACCGAACACTGCCCCCGGCGGTTCCCTTCGCGGCTTCGCGGCTTCGCGGCTTCGCGTGAGACCACCAGCCTGCAGAGCACCCCTGGATTCCACCGGATAAAACATTTCTTCAGCCCCCCAACTTCCGCCCCGCTGCGTTTATCCGTGACAATCCGTGTTCATCCGTGGCGAAAAAAGAACATCCGTGGCTCCACCACCTTCCTGCCACATTCCACGCCGCCGCCTTTGATTTTTGATACCCGGTTTCGTAGACTCGATTCACACGGGCTGGAAAGCCCGGGTTACGGAAAACACAGGGCAGTGCTGTTTGATGGACAGGGCTCGGGCTGGAAAGCCCGAGCTACGGAAATCGCAGGGCAGCGCTGTTTGACAGACAGATCTCGGGCTGGAAAGCCCGAGCTACGGAAGACACAGGAGATACGGAAAGCAATAAATTACAACACTGCGTCTTTAACCCGCGCAGCACGCGACCGCTCGCTGCCGCCAATCCCGCCGTTACTCACCAAAATCCCCACGCCACCAGCACACTCAAAAGGCTAACCCACATGACTCGCCCGCAACATTCCCGACGCAGCTTCCTGTCCGGTTCCTCCGCTCTGCTTGCCGCTGCAACTGCCTCGGCCGCTTTCCCATGGTCCGCCAAAGCTTTCGCCAATTCCATGGCGGTGGATCGGCCGCGAGTCGGCTGTATCGGACTCGGGGGCATGGGACGCGGTGATGCTCACGGACACCGCAGCTTCGGTGATATCATCGCTCTCTGTGACGTCGATGAAAGCCAGGCAGCCAAAGCCAATGAAGATCCCAATATCGGAGCCGGCAAAGCCGATCTCTGTACCGATTACCGCAAAGTCCTCGAACGCCCCGATATCGATGTCGTCAGCATTGTGACTCCAGACCACTGGCACGTGAAAATTGCCATCGAAGCACTCATCGCCGGCAAACACGTCTTCTGCCAGAAACCACTCACACTGACACTGGAAGAAAATCAGCTGATCCGCAACGCCTGCCGCAAATACAGCGACCGAGTCTTCTTTATCGGTACTCAGCAGCGCAGTGATCAGGAACGCTTCCTCCGCGCTGTCAACATGGTGCGCCGCGGACTGATCGGTGACGTGCAGAAAATTACCGTCGGCATCAATGGCGGCGATGTCGGTGGCCCGTTCCAGAAATCCGATCCGCCCGCCGGACTCAACTGGGATATGTGGCTCGGTCAGGCTCCCAAAGTCGACTACATCAAGGAACGCTGCCATAACACGTTCCGCTGGTGGTACGAATACTCGGGCGGCAAGTTCACCGACTGGGGTGCTCACCACGTCGACATTTCACTGTGGGCCGCCGGGCTCGATCAGGAAGGTACCGGCCCCGTGGAAGTGGATGGCACCGATGCCAAACATCCCGTGTCATTCAAAGACGGATACCCGGAACAGGACGACCGCTTCAACTCGGCCCACGACTTCAACGTCATCGCAAAATTTGCGGGCGGCATGGAGATGCACATTACCAGTCGCGGGGACAACGGTATCCTCTTCGAAGGCTCGAAGGGCCGCTTCTTCGTCAACCGCGGCAAAATCACCGGACAGCCCATTGAAGAAAACTGGGACAAGGATCAGTTCGGCCCGGAACAGCTGCAGGAACTTTACAAAGGCAAACCGTTCGAAGGTCACAAGAACAACTTCTATCGCTGCCTTGCGGAAGGCGGTCTGCCCGTGTCCGACGTGTATTCTCACTTGCAGACCATGAACACCTGTCATCTGGCCGTCATCGCTGCTCGACTGAATCGCGTCATCAAATGGGATGCCAAAGCCGAAAAGATCACGGGTGATGATCAGGCAGCCGCGTTCTTCGCCAGAACGCCGCGCGCCGGTTTCGAAATTGCCAGGGTGTGAGCCGTCCTGTGGCAAAAGGCCCCGATCAGAATCCTGAACAGTGGACTGCCGACTGGAGCTCGGCCGCAGCGGGCATACCCGGCGACAGCCTGTCGCCGGACTCCCCGCCCGGCGGCTTCCCTGATCCGGCTGGTCGCACTCCCATCCGCCCGCCATGGCTGGGTGTCCTGTTGTCTGCCTGGATCGGTACGATCTGCGGCGGCATGCTGTTCGGACTGCTGATCGGGCTGATGCCCTTTTTGTTTCTCGGTCTGCTGGCTGCCATCACGGGTTTTTACGGGGCCATACTGGGGCTGGGTCTGACCGCCATCGTCAGCCTGCCGCTTTCGCTGCTCTGCACGGGTGTCGTCCGCATGTTCAGCCCCGAGCAGCAAACGCGGGGCAATTATATCATCGCGGCTGCCGTCAGCGGCTTCCTGTCGGGCTTCTTCTGCTTCATCGGCATCTGGGAAGTGCAGCTTCTGGCACTGCTGCCAGGACTGCTCGGAGCCGGCTCGGCCGCCATTGCCGTTCTGATCACGGCCAGAAACGAGCTGGTTTCGGGGCCGGCACCACCCCCGGTCTCCACCTGGGGCGACCTGGACGAATAAGCGCTGCACGATCGGAACACACACCCGGGGAATCCGCCAACTGCGGCTCCCGCGGTATTTTCACATCGCCTCCCGGCCGATACTCTGTCGCTGTGCGGAATTCGTCTGACAACTGGCCCCCATGGAAGCATCCCATGCGTCCGCTGCACCCGCTGACCATCCTGCTGACACTGCTTGCCGGACTCGCCCTGCCCTGCCCTGGTGCTGCCGGTGCAGCCGGTGCTGCGGACGAAACTGTCGATTTCAATCGGGATGTCCGCCCCATTCTGGCCAATCACTGCTGGTCCTGCCACGGTCGTGACCAGGCTTCCCGCAAAGCCGGTCTGCGACTGGATACTCGGGACGCCGCGCTCACTGCCGGCGAAAGTGGCCAGCCGGCCATTGTTCCCGGGCAGCATTCCGCCAGCCAGCTTGTCAGCCGTATTCTGGCCACTGATGCCGGCGAAATCATGCCGCCTCCGGAATTCCAGAAACCGCTTTCCGAACAGCAGAAATCGACGCTGCAAAAATGGATTCTGCAGGGGGCTCAGTATGCAGAACACTGGTCCTTTATTGCTCCCCGGCGACCGCCGCTGCCCGCCGTGCGGCAGACCGACTGGCCCGTCAGCCAGCTGGATCTGTTCGTTCTGCAGACACTGGAACGTGAAGGACTGCAGCCGAGCCGGCCGGCCCATCCGCTGATGTGGCTCCGCCGCGTCTCGCTGGACCTCACCGGAATCTCGCCCTCCCCCGCCGAACAACAGCAGTTTCTGGACGAAATCACCCGGCTGGGACTGCCTGCCGCCAAAGCACAGGTCGCCGATCGCCTGCTGCAGTCGGACCGCTGCGCTGAACGGCTGGCCATGCACTGGCTGGACGCCGCCCGATATGCCGACACCAACGGCTACAACAACGATGAAATGCGGACGATGTGGCCCTGGCGGGACTGGGTCATCGAAGCCTTCCGCTCAGGAATGCCCTGGGACCAGTTTCTGATTGAACAGCTGGCCGGGGACCTGCTGCCCGACGCCACTGTCAGCCAGAAGGTGGCCACGGGATTCATCCGCAATCATGTGCTGACGACCGAGGGCGGCATTATTGAAGACGAGTATCACTGGGAGTACGTGGCCGATCGCATCCACACGACCTCAACGGTCTTCCTGGGACTTTCCCTGCAGTGTGCTCGCTGTCATGATCACAAGTACGATCCGTTCTCGCAGCGCGACTATTACCGTCTGGCCGGCTTCTTTAACAACGTGCCGGACCGCATTGTTTCATACAGTCAGGGGCGGATGGCTGAGCCTCTGCTGAAAGTCCCTTCGGCGGCCCAGACGGCTGAGCTGGAACAGCTGTCGCGGCGCGAAACAGAACTGCAGCAGCTGCTGGCCGCTCGCAGCACCGCTGTCGCGGACGCGGCTGCAGCCTGGGCTGCCGGCCTGTCCGAACAGCAGCTTGCCGACATGGACCTGGCCGGACTCGCCCACAACTTCTCGCTCGATGAAACTGACGGACCGTTTCAGGACAGCACAGGTCGCACCGCACCGGCGGTGCTGCACGGCGGTGGCAGCAGTGTGCCCGGCCGCATCGGCAAGGCCTGGCAGTTTACGGGCAGCAACTGGATCGCGGCTGCCGACGTCGCCGATTTCGAAGCCGATCAGCCTTTCACGGCAGCAGCCTGGATCCGCACGGAAGCCGGCGGTTCAGGAACTGTCTTCAGCCGCATGGATGATGCGGCCGCATATCGCGGCTACGACCTGATTGTCGAAGGCGGACGGCTCAATGCGCACTTCATCGACCACTGGCCGGACAAAGGCTGCAAGGTCTCGACCGCAGCCGTGCTGAAACCGCAGCAGTGGCAGCATGTCACTTTGGTCTGGCAGGGCACTCGCCGCGCAGACGGCATTCGCATTTATGTGGACGGCGCACCGCAGACCCTGAAGATTGACAATGATGGTACTGTCAGCGGGTCGCTCAGAACCAGCAAACCGTTCCATGTTGGCCGGCGACATGCATCCGTTCCATTTACCGGACAGGTGGATGATCTGCGGATCTTCAGTCGCGCACTTTCAGAGGCCGATGTCCAGCGGCTGGCTGCCGGAAAAAAGCTGTCGGGCATCAGCGATATCGTCCGCAGTACCCCTGCTCAGCGTTCCCTTGACCAGCAGACCGAGCCGCAGCGATTCTATGTCGAACACATCGATACGGAAGCTCGCACCTGGCGGACTGAGCTGGCTGCCATCGCACCGCGGCGCAGCACCATCGAACAGCAGATTCCCCTGACCATGGTGATGCAGGAACAAACTCCCCGCAGACCCTCGTTCATTCTGAACCGCGGGCAGTATGACCAGCGCGGAGAACAGGTCACGGCCGGCATTCCCGCCGTGTTTGCCGCCACCCTGCCGGTCTCCGATCCCGCAGCCGCGCAGACGGAACCGTCGCGACTGGATTTCGCTCGCTGGCTGGTCAGCCCCGACAACCCCCTGACTGCTCGTGTCGCCGTCAATCGCTGGTGGGAAATGCTGTTCGGAGTCGGACTGGTGGAGACAACCGAGGACTTTGGTATCCAGGGAGCTCTGCCGTCTCACCCTGACCTGCTGGACTGGCTGGCCTGTGAACTGCAGTCCGGCGGCTGGAATCAAAAGCAGCTGCTGAAGCAGATGGTGCTGTCGGCAACCTACAGCCAGTCCTCTGACGTCACTCCCCGGCTGCTGGAACTTGACCCGCAAAACCGGCTGCTCGCCCGCAGTGCCCGCCTGCGTCTGCCGGCGGAAATGCTGCGTGACAATGCTCTGGCCGCCTCTGCCCTGCTCAACCCGACTGTCGGCGGTCCCAGTGCCAAACCATGGCAGCCGGAAGGCCTGTGGGAGGATGTTTCGGTGGAGCGGCGAGAAAAGTATCAGCCGGATCCGGGTGACGGCATTTATCGTCGCAGCATGTACACGTTCTGGAAACGCACCTGCCCGCCGCCCGCCATGACCGTCTTTGATGCACCTGACCGCGAAACCTGTCTTGTCAGACGTTCCCGCACCAATACTCCGCTGCAGGCACTGGTACTGCTCAACGATCCCACGTGGGTGGAAGCTGCCAGAAAACTGGCGGAACGAGTTCTGGCGGGTGCCGCTGACGACGCTGCCCGCATTGATCTGGCCTGCCGCATTGTGCTGGCCCGACCACCTCAGACGGCCGAACAGCACGAGCTGCTGCAGCTGGTGGCTGCCGGACGCCGACACTTTGCCGCCGCACCTGCTGCAGCGGCCGAACTGCGGCAGGTTGGTCGTGCTGTCGTCGATGCTGCTGTTCCTGATGACGAGCTGGCAGCATGGAGCACGGCCATGAGCGTCCTGCTCAATCTTGACGAAGCCATCACTCGCCCCTGACACCCGCATACAACCGCTGATCACAAGGAGTTTTTCATGTCGGACACGTCAGGACTCTGCCGCCGAGCCTTTCTGCG
>JBJTPZ010000278.1:0-17065 GCA_046075365.1 Planctomycetaceae bacterium | reverse complement strand
GTTTCCGTGAGGATCTCACCACGCATCTTCGAAATCTTCTGTGCCTCACCAGCCAGCTCTTTGTCGAGAGCAGCAACTTTTTCTTTCTGCTCGGCGGTCAGTTCAATGCCATTCAGAAACCGCTGGGTTGGTGCGGGTGCTTTTTTTGCCCCCTTCTGCTTCTGCTTTTCGTCGGCGTCTGCGCCGAGAGAAAGTCCCAGAACCAGAGCTGCACACAGTAAACCACGACAAACCGTTTTGAACGAACTTCCCATAAGTGCACCATCCCGTAAAATCTCTGCAGCGAAGCCCGGCAAGCGTCAGAATGCTGGCCGAGGGTAAAGGCTTGAGTTTACGAAGGGGCAGGCCGGGCGTTTATTTCAGAAAAATGCTCGACAGGAGTACATTCCCGGAGAATGGCAAGGCATTGGCAGCTGAAAGGCGTAAGTCGAGCGAGATCAATGCGTTGTCTGCAGCTGGTCAGCAGTTGCCCGGCGACGCTGTTGCCAGCGATTGTCAGACACCCAGTCTTCTCTGGTGTAAACGATCACTGAGGTGTCTGTTTCCTGCACTTCCAGTCGCTGCAGGCGAAATCCAAACTGTGTGATCTCTGTAAATAGTTTGTGGCACAGGTTTTCAACGCTGGTGGGACCGTCGAACACGTTCAGTCGAAGTTGTTCGCCGGTGCGTGCCATGTGATCCAGCAGAGTTTCGTAGAGGGGGTCGTGCCGATTGATCAGCATGCCGTGATCGTAATTCTGTTTCAGCCATGGTTCGATCTGAGCATCGAAGTCTCCGAACAGCGTTGAGATATCTCCGACGCGTTCCACTTCGAAGCAGCAGCGAATACCGTAACGGTGTCCATGCAGATTTCGGCACTTGTCCTGCAGGGTTTCATTGCGGTGTGCTGCGTAGAATTTGTACTGTTTTTCAATCAGCATGATGACCCTGCGGGGATTCGGTGCCAGTGGGTTTGTCAGAGCAAGTCGTAACGCCAGATCATCAGCGACCTGAGTCGCCGTGGATGAGCGAGAGCAATTCGGCACGACTGGCCCCATTCCGACTGAAAGTTCCGCGCATTGCGCTGGTGACGGTCATGCTGCCCTGCTTGCGGACTCCACGCATTGACATGCACGAATGTTCGGCCTGCACGATGACTCCAACGGCACTTGTTCCCAGTCGTTCTTCCAGCAGATCTGCGATGGTCTTGGTCATACGTTCCTGGACCTGCGGACGGCGGGCGACCTCTTCCACGAGGCGGGCCAGTTTACTGAGTCCGGTGACGCGTCCGTTGGGGATGTAGGCCACGTGTGCCACGCCGCGGAACGGGAGCAGATGATGTTCGCACATGCTGGTGAATTCGATGTTTTTCACCAGGACAATTTCGTCGTAGGTTTCTTCGAACGTTACGGAGAGGTGGCGACCTGGATCGAGGTGCAGTCCGGCAAACATCTCTTCGTACATTTTCGCAACGCGACGAGGAGTCTCAAGCAGACCTTCGCGGTCCGGGTCCTCGCCGACGGCTTTCAGGATCATGCGAACAGCCTGTCGGATTGCTGCGTGATCGACTTTCGATTCCGTTTGTTCTCGGCTGTCAGCATTTCGACGCGGTGCGAGTTGCTCAATCTGATCGTGATCATCGTCCCAGGAACCTTCCAGAGCCATTTCGCGGACAGCAATCGACATAGTCGTTCTCGCAGCAGGACCGGCAGAGCCGGCATTTGTTGATTTTTGGTCGTTGAGCAGTTGCGTTCGCCGAGCCTGAGGCTGAGCGTGCGCGGCAAATCGTTCTAGTCGGCGGAACAGAAATACCAGTGGTATTTTTTCTGAAACGGTCATCTTTGGTGGCCGTGTGAACGATTCGTGCGGGTTGTGCAAGTAGTGGTCTGTGAGGCTTGATGACGATTTGTTGTCTGTTTTATCTGGTAAAAGTGCGTTCCTGGCTTAAGAGGATATTTTTGTCTGTATCTGGTGCTGAGCCTTTGTGTGAATGATTCGTTCATTCGAGGAAAACGGTCAGTTGTATCTGGTGTGGCAGTTGGATGTGTTTTGGATCTGTGCCAGACTGCTGTTTCACGGCCGGTGGTTTTTCTCGATTTGGTGAGGTGTCAGTGATGTTGGTTTCGCGCAGACATTTTTTTTCCGGGCTGGCAGCGGCGGCCGGTCTGGTGCAGCTGAGTCGGGCAGCGATATTGCGTGAGGGCAGCGCAGCATCGGAGCGGCATTTTGAGATTGAGGATATTCGGCGCACGACGGTTCGAATGGAGTTTCGCGAGGTTCCTCGCCGCAATATGGATCGCGAGATTCCTCACTGGCGGTATGCTGAGATCTGCGAAGTGCGTTTGAAGTGTGGTGTGGTGGGAGTGGGCGAGACGTTGTTGTTTTACACGTGGGGCGCGACAACAGATGCTGCGGTTGAGCGTGTTCGCGGCGGCAGTGCCGTGCAGCTGATGTGGGATGATTCTCTGGGGGCTGGTTTGCAGATGGCCCTGTTTGATGCTGTAGGCCGCGCGGCGGAAGTTCCGGTGCACGCGTTGCTGGGCACTCGAGTACACCAGCGGACTCCGTTGTCGTGGTGGAACATTGATACATCGGCCGAGGACATGGCGACCGAGTGCCGGGAGGCACTGCGGCAGGGATATATGTCGTACAAGACGAAGGGGCGACCGTGGTTCGACGTGTTTCGGCAGGTGCGTACAGCGGCCGCTGTTGTGCCTCCTGAATTCAAAATTGACATGGACTTCAACGATACGCTGCGTGATGCGAAGAGGGCCCTGCCAATTTTGCGGAAACTGGAGGAGTATCCGCAGGTGGACATTTACGAGACACCGATTCCGCAGGGGGATGTGGAGGGGAATCGTCAGATCGCTGAGGCTACTCGAGTGAAGGTCGCCATGCATTACGGCAATCCGGCACCTGCCACTGTGGTCCAGACTGGCTGCTGTGATGGATTTGTGGCGGGTGGCGGAGCGTCGAAGCTGATGAGTACGGGCCGATTTTGTGAGCAGGCGTCACTTCCGCTGTGGCTGCAGCTGGTGGGCAGCGGAGTAACTGCGGCATTCTCGCTGCATTTTGGTGGTGTTTTGAAGCAGGCAGTGTGGCCGGCCGTGAATTGTCATCAGCTCTTTGAGACGAATTTGCTGACGCAGCCGATTGTGGTCAGGGAAGGTCATGCCGTTGTTCCGGATGGCCCGGGGCTGGGTTACGAGCTGAATCGGGATGTTTTGGAACTGCTGAAGGTTCCGAAGCCTGCTGAGCGTCCGGAGCCTGATCGGCTGATTGAAACGTACTGGCCAGATGGCCGAAAGATGTACACGGCCAATAATGGTACTGTGAATTTCATGCTGGAGGCTGCCAATCAGGAGCGGTATCCGTTTTATGAGGCCGGAGCGGAGACGCGTTTGATTCCGGATGACGGCACTGCGGCGTGGCGGGCGATGTATCAGAAAGCGCGGGTCAATGGTCCGACAGCTGCCGCCGGGCTTTGATTTCTGTGGCGGATTTCGGGCTGATGTTTCAGAGGCGGCGAGCGGGCGGATCCCATGAGTCCGATGATGATTGCAGGCTGGTTGATTTTTGCTGCGGCGACGATGGCAGCGGTTCCGCCGCTGCTGGCACTGCGTCGGAAGCGTTTGGTTCGTTATCTGCCGAAGATCTCGTCTGCAGTTCTGCCGTCAGCTGACCAGTCAGCTCCGCAGGTGACCGTAATTATTCCTGCGCGAAACGAGGCGGAGCGAATTGCCGATTGTTTTCGCTCACTGCTGCAGACGGCTGGAGTGACGTTTGAAATCATTGGGGTCAATGATCGTTCGGAGGACGCAACGGGAAAACTGATGGATGCTGCGGCTGAGTCGGACGAGCGGATTCGAGTGATTCACATTCAGGAGTGTCCTCCGGACTGGCTGGGCAAGAATCACGCGATGCATCGTGCCTCCCTGGAGGCTCGTGGTCGTCTGTTGCTGTTCACGGACGGTGACATTCTGTATCAGCCGGGGACGATTGCTGCTGCAGTCAACTATTTCCAGCAGAATCAGCTGCAGCACATGTGTCTGCTGCCGGAGATGATCTGTGGCAGTTTGCTGGAATCGGTGATGACGACATTTTTCGGGATGTCATTTGCGATTGGGACGCAGCTGCATCTGATCAGGACTCGATTTCCACTGGCGTATGCGGGTGTTGGAGCATTTAATCTTGTTGACGCTGAGTTTTATCGCAGTGTGGGCGGTCATTTGCCGATTCGCCTTGACGTGCTGGATGACGTGAAGCTGGGGAAGCTGATCAAGTTTCGTGGCGGTCGTTCGGATTTTCTGCTGGCGGACGGTCTGTTGTCGGTGCGCTGGCAGCCATCGCTGTGGGGTGTGGTGACGGGTCTGGAGAAGAACGCCTTTGCTTCGGCGAATTATTCCATGCGCGGGATGCTGCTGCTGACGGTGTTATTCAGCGTGTTCTTTGTGGCTCCATTGTTGCTGTCCGTGTTGAGCATTGCGGGTGTTGTGTCGCTGCGGGCGGGAGCCGGTTTTGTTGCCACTGCCCTGCTCTGGCACATATTATTTGCTTTTGTGGCGTGGGGGCAGCCGCGTTTGCTGCTGCAGATTCCGTTGTTCTATGCCGGTCCGTTTCTGATGGCTTTTGCGTGGTGGCGTTCGGCTGTGATTACGTTGAGGCAGGGAGGAGTGCGCTGGCGGAACTCGTTTTATCCGCTGCAGCAGTTGCGTGAGGCTGTGTTTCGTGGCTGAGCTGAGTGCAAGGTGAGGCTGCAGCAGATCAGTTGCCGGCCAGTCGTCGTGCTTCTTCTACGCACAGTTGTACTCGAGCTCGCAGCAGTTCGCACAGTTCCGATTCACTGCCGCTGCTGAGTTGTTCGCGTTCGGAATCCGAAATTGGGGGACCGATTACCACGTGGATGCGAGCGGGTCGAATCCAGAGTTTTCCCTTTCCGAGGGCCTGTTCTGTACCGGCGATTCCTACCGGGTGAATTGGTCCGGTGCTGCGTCTGGCCAGCAGCAGAAATCCTGGGCGGAAGCGTTCGGTTTGTCCGCTTGTTGAGCGTGTGCCTTCGGGAAACATGCCGACCAGCAGTCCCTGCTGCAGTCGTTCGATGGCGGCTCGAATGCTGCCTGTGCGAGTAGACTCGCGACTGATCGGAATGACGAATGTGCGTTTCAGCAGGCTGCCGAGCAGGGGGATGCGAAACAGGTTATCGCGAGCGAGGTAGCAGACGGGTCTGTTCAGCCAGACTCCTGCAACCAGCGGGTCGAGGTAGCTGAGGTGGTTGATCAGCAGCAGTGCGCCGCAGTCGGGCCTGAGGTTTTCTGTTCCGGAGATGGTGACTTTCAGCCATGTGCGGCAGAAAATCCGGAAAACGGCTCGCAGTGATTCCCAGATCCAGCTGGCTTCCGCTCTGCGGAGGGCCGATTTAGCGGCATCGTTGTCCGGTTTTTCACTCAAGGCTGAACGATCCATTGTCTGTTTTTGTTGAAATCTGTTTACCGGGCATCAGGCAGCGGCAAGGCAGCGGTATTTCCCTGCGGTGCTGTTGTACCAGCCGCGCCGTCCATTGTTTGCAGATCGGAAACCTGCAGCAGCTGAGCAACGTCAACCAGTGCATTCCATTCGTTCGTCAGTGACAGCACATATCCATCGACCACCTGTGCCAGTGTTTGCTGAGACACCACGACCTGGGCGAAGTCTACTGACTGACCATCCACAAGGAAACGATCATAGATTCCTCGGTAGACTCGCACCTGATCCGGGACAATATCAGTGCGGTAGCTGACTGACACAACTCGACTGGTTTCATAGCGACTGAAGTTGTCTGCCAGCTGGGACAGCAGATTGTTGGTGGTTTGCACCAGTTCCTGTCGTGTGCGGATGAGGTCTGCGTGTGCGGAGGCGATGTTGCCCTGGTTGCGATTGAGAACGGGAATTGGTGCTGACACCTGGATGTTGGCTGACATGTTTGACAGTGGTGTGGTGTCGTCGTGCTGCAGGGCTCCGTACAGGTTCAGGTTAGGGGTGGGTATAGCTTCCTGCAGCCGCAGATTTCCGGCGGCAGCGTTGACACGAGCCTGTGCAGCGGCGATGTCTGAGTGATTTTGCAGCATGGCGGCAGCCTGTTCATAGTTGAGTGCTGCAGTTGAGTTTTCAACGTTACCGGCGACGATTCTGCGTCCCATCACAGGAGTACCTGCTGCGGCAGCCAGCTGTCTCCAGGAGGCATTCAGTGTATTGGCTGAGGCCGTCACATTGTTGCGAGCCTGCACTGCGAAGACTCGCAATTGCAGCGGTTCGTAGGGTGCTGCTTCACCGCCAGCCACGAGGTCAATCTGAGCCTTGTAGACTTCGTCGCTCAGTCGCGAGATTGCTCGGGAGAATCTTAGCTGTTCCTGGGCGATCAGTACTTTGTAGTAATTACGGCGGACATCACTGGCAAGGCTGATGCGAGCTTTTCTGAGATCAGCCTCGGCTGCGCGAACTTCCTGCATGGCGGCTGCCTGTGCCAGCGTCAGTTTGTTGCCGCGTACGATTTCCTGGGTGAAAAAGATACCGTTGTAGCCGGCGGTATCAGCGGTGCCGATCGTGTCACCCTCGTATCCGAGTGTGGGATTGGGTTTTAGTCCGGCCTGTATCGCCCTGCCTCGCGCACTTTGCACCACTGCTGCAGCCTGACGTACGACGGGGCTCTGTTCTTCTGCTATTTTTTGCAGTTCAGCCAGGGTTACCGGAGTGTCTGATGCGAGACTTGATTCCTGTGCGGCCGCGGGGGTCAGTTCCGGGAAGAGTGCTTCTGCGAGCGACTTTCGTTGTTCGACGGGCAGGCTGGGGTCGAGTGGTGGCAGTGAGATTGGCGCTGCGGAAGCTCCGGGAAGTTCTTCAGGAATAGCGAATCGTCGCCCGGGTGGCTGTGATTGCGGCGGGTCCTGTGTGACCGGGACCGATGTTTTGGTCGTCGGTGCCGGGGTGTCTGCTGTGGCTGTGGCTACAGCAGCGTCTGTGGACTCCAGTTGTGCTCGCGCTGCGTTTTCGGAAACCGCGCTGCTGTTCAGGTGCTGGATTGACTGGCAACCAGCGGAGCAGGCCAGCAGGAGTGGAAGCAATCGTCGCATGGCAGGATTTCTGAGCGTGGCGTGTTGAGAATTACCGCTGCTGTCGTGATCGTCGATGCAACTGCCAGTTCTGGATAAATCTGTGTTTACGGTGCAGTTGTCGCTGTCGTCAGAGGATGCATGTTGGTTGCAGATTGCCTGTTTTCTCTGTTTTGACAGTTGTTGTTTCGCGAAGTGCACACCTCGGGAAATTTGGAAAAATTCATTCCAGCGGCGAAACCTGTCTGTTTTGAGGGGTTGGGCGTCGATAATCTGCGGGGTATATCCGCAATTTTTTGCACCAAATTTTTTGAGGTGCGGTATTTCATCCTGGTCCGCGGGCAGCGGACAATGCCTGCAATTCAGTTTCGGCAGCGGGTTTGACCTTGCGAGGCCGGTCTTTTTTTGCAGCAGGCAGTCATTTACAGGCTTTGTCCGCTTCAGTGGACGAAGCCTTTTTTTTATTCTGGCGGGGTGTTGGAACTGCTTTGCCGTCTCCTGTTTCTGTGGTCTGACTGTGTGATATGTCACTTTCACTTGCTGAGTATGCGGACAGTCTGGAGCAGCGGAACCTGATTTGGCCGCGAGTTGCAGCGGCGGTTCCGGTGGCGGCGAATGCCTCGATCAGGCCACTTGCCGGTGTTCGGGCAGTGTTGTGGGATGTTTACGGGACGCTGCTGCGAGTGACGGACGGGCAGTACACGATTCTTCCGGCTGAAGAGCTGCGACTGCAGATTGCGCTGGACAAGACGATCCACGAATTCAATATGTGGAATCACATGTATCGCAAGCCAGGTCCTCCATGGCAGTCGATGATTGGGATTTACAAGTCCACGACAGAGCGTTTGCAGTCTCGCGCCAGTGCTCGCGGTGACATCACAGATGTGAGTCTGGTGGAGGTGTGGCGGCAGCTGATCGACAAGTTGTTCGAGAAGGAGTATGTGATCAACGAAGAGTTGTATGGTGATGTCGACGAGTTTGCGGAGAAGGTGGCCTATTTTTTCCATTGCAGTCTGCAGGGCATGGAGGCTCGTGAGGGAGCCGTATCAGTGATGTCGGATCTGGCGGGGCGTGAGATTCGGCAGGGGTGTCTGAGCGATGGTCCTGAATTTTCGCTGATTCAAATGCTGCGTTCGCTGTCAGCGCAGGGGGTTCTGCCGGCTTTGCACGAGGTATTCAGCAGTGGAGTGATGTTGTTTTCCGGGGTTCAGGGAGTTCGGAAGCCATCCCAGAGTTTGTTTCGGGAGGCGGTGTCTCGACTGCGGCAGTCGGGGATTTCTGCTGAAGAGGTCTTATACGTCAGTTGCCGTCTGATGACGGATCTGGTTCCTGCACGGCGTGCGGGAATGAAGACCGCTTTGCTGGTCGCCGAAAAATCCGGGCTCGAATTTTCCAGGGAAGTCGTGCAGAATCCGGAGACTCGACCAGACCGACTGCTGACGTCGCTGAGCCAGGTGATTTCGCTGGTTTAGCTCTGAGAGTCTGTCCGGGGAGGGGCGTACAGTTTTAGCGTTCTGTTGTTTTTCAACAGGGGAGTTTTTCGTTGCGTCCGCCAGCGCTTGGTCGTCAGCGTACAGCCTTTCGTTTTAATATCACGCCGATGATCGACGTGGTGTTTCTGCTGATCATTTTTTTTCTGGTGGCCAGTTATTTTATTCGCAGCGAGCATTCTCGTCCGGTACTTCTGCCGCAGGCTCCGGGCGGGCAGTCGGATTCGGCTGACAATCGCCCGCATCTGACGGTAACGATCGAGTCGGACGGTCGTTATTCGGCAGGTGGTCAGTTGCTTTCGCGGGATTCGGTGCTGCAGCGAATCCAGGCATTGGCTAAGCCAGCGGGTGCCGAGTCAGGGACAGAGTCAGGTCAGGTTCGGATTCGGGCTGATCGGGCTGTTCGATTTGCTGAGGTGCGGCAGCTGATTGAGGCCTGTGCTGAAAGTCAGATTACCAGTATCCGTTTTGCCGTAGTGCAGCCAGGAGAATAGCGCATGAGGCTGCCGCGTGCTGCTGAGCCGGATTTTGGTGATCCAATGACACCCATGATTGACGTGGTGTTTTTGCTGCTCGTGTTTTTTATCTGTGCGTCGGCGGGTGCAATTTCGCAGAAGCTGTTGCCTGCTGAATTAAAGGGAGCATCGTCTGAGTCTGTGGCAGCCGTGTCGGAGCCAGAGTCGTCACAGGCGGAGCATTTAACGGTACGAATTCGGCTGCAGCCTGGGACTGCGGGACTGGAAGTGCTGCTGGACGAGCAGCCATTGAGTGATCTGGTGATGCTGCAGGAGCGACTGACTCGGCTGGCTGCTGTGGATTCCGAATCCCGGATTATTCTTAGTATTCATGATGAGGTGCCGGTACAGCAGTTCATCAGCGTGTATGACCTGTGTCAGTCGCTGAAGTTTGGGGATATCTCATTCGCCGTGGCCGGCAATCGCCAGCGCTGACTGGATCAGCGGGAGATCAGCGGGAGTTGAAAGATGTGTCGGAGATTTGTGTTGCCGGTGATAAGTGGGTGTATGGTCATATTTTTGGCGATGTGTGGTGTCGCTGTTGAGTCATCTGCTGGTGCGGCGGAGTTGCCGCGTGTCAGGGTGAGTGCTGACGGAGTGGGCTTTGAGCTGTCCGGGACGGGTGCTGCATTTACGGCCAGTGGCTTTAATTATGATCATGATCTTGAGGGGCGTCTGCTTGAGGACTACTGGCATTTGGACTGGTCTTTGGTGGAGCGGGATTTTCGCCGGATGAAGCAGCTGGGTGCGAGTGTCGTACGAGTTCATCTGCAGTTTGGGCGTTTCATGGAAACGGCTGAGCGTCCGCGTGCGGCAGAGCTGGAGCAGTTTGCGCGGCTGCTGAAACTGGCGGAGAGTGAGGGGTTGTATCTGAATGTGACGGGGCTGGGGTGTTATCACAAACAGGATGTGCCAGCGTGGTACGACGGGCTGGACGAGTCTGCGCGCTGGAGGGCGCAGCAGGTATTTTGGCGCAGCGTTGCAGCGGTTGGCAGGCACAGTACAGCGGTGTTCTGTTATGACCTGATGAATGAGCCTGTTGTGGGAGGCGAGAAGGCGGCGGGGGACTGGCTGGGACCGGCTTTTGCGGGCAAACATTTTGTGCAGTTTGTTGCTCGGGAGACTCGCGGCAGGGCTCGAGCAGAGATCGCCAGGCAGTGGGTTCGTCTGATGAAGTCGGCAGTGCGGGAGGAGGATTCTGAGGCATTGATTACGGTGGGGCTGGTGGACTGGAGTCTGGATCGTCCCGGTCTGACGTCGGGTTTTATTCCGCGGGAGGCCGGAGCAGATCTGGATTTTCTGTGTGTGCATCTTTATCCGGAGACGGGGAAGTCGGCACTGGCTGTTGAGACGCTGGCGGGGTTTCAATTGGGTAAGCCGGTGGTGGTGGAGGAGACATTTCCGCTGAAGTGTTCCGCGACTGAGCTGGAGAGCTTTATGCATCGGTCGCAAAACCGGGTACAGGGCTGGATCAGTTTCTTTTGGGGCACGCCAGCCCCTGGGGAGAAGCCCTCGATTTCGGCAGCGATTGCAGCCCAGTGGGAGGCTCGATTTTCGGTGTTTCTGAAAGCATCGGCAGCGACTGTGCGGGGGGCGGGCGAACCTTCGCAGGCTTTGCAGAAGATTACAGATCATGTGCAGCGACATGCTGACGGCGCGGTGGCCTATGCGGCAGATCTGTCGGCGTGGGATTCGGAAACGAGGGATCTGCCGATCGGCGTGTTTGACTCAGGGATTGGCGGCCTGACGGTGCTTGAGTCGCTGTTGACGGCTGATAATTTCAACAATCAGACCCTGCAGCCGCAGTCAGACGGTAAGCCGGATTTTGCGGACGAGCGATTCGTGTATTTTGGAGATCAGGCGAATATGCCCTATGGAAACTATCCGCGTGAGGGCGGAGAGGATTTTTTGCGGGGTCTGGTTTTGCGTGATGCGATTTTTTTGCTGGGCAGGCGTGTGTGGGAGTCAGCGGATGCTGAGCGACCGGTGCTGACCAAACCGCCAGTGAAGGCGATAGTGATTGCCTGCAACACAGCGACAGCGTGGGGTTTACCAGCTGTGCGGCGGGCTCTTGAGGTCTGGCGGGTACCGGTATTTGTGACAGGCGTTGTGGACTCCGGGGCTCAGGGAGTGCTGGAGCGAACGGACTCGGATCAGCGTCGTTCGATAGCAGTGCTTGCAACGATCGGAACGTGCAGCAGCAATGCCTATCCGCGGGCGATCAATGCCGTGCTGGGTCTGGCGGGTCGACCGGCCAGCGAGGTATTTCAGCGTGGTTCTCGCGGGCTGGCCGGCGCGATCGAGGGGGATCCGGCGTTTGTGGGAAGGGATCGGCCATCGACTGGTGCAGCGGCTGATTCGTTAGATCCGGCGCTGCGAGAAGTTTATCAGTTTGATCCGGCGGGTTTGCTGGGCGATTTTCAGGGTGTGCAGCAGCCGCAGCTGAATTCGGTGCAGAACTACATCCGTTACGAGATAGTCAGTTTGCTGGAGGCGCTGCGGACAGCAGATAAGCCGCCAGAGCGTCCCATTGATACTGTTGTACTTGGGTGTACGCATTTTCCGCTGGTGCAGGTTGAGCTGGAGCAAGAATTTCAGAGGCTGCGGAATTTGGAGCGGGGGGGACAGTTTCCTTATCGTCGCTTCATCGCGGAGAAGCTGGATTTCATTGATCCGGCCGGGCTGACAGCGAATGATCTGTTTCGCGAGCTTGCTCGCAGGCAGTTGTTTGCAACATCCGATCGCGGGAAGTCCGGGGGTGAAGATCAGGACTTGTTTTATTTATCGGTACCGGCGGCCGGGTATCCGGGCATTGTTCTGGGAGCTGATGGCGGGCTGGCGACAGCGTGGAAGTACGGAAGGACAGTCGAAAAGCATTTGCTGGAGGAGGATACCAGAGTGGTTCCTTTGACCACCGAGCTGTTGCCGGCAACCAGTCGAGTTTTGATTCAGCACCGCCTGCCGGCGGTGTCAAAGCGGCTGCTGATGCCCTGACCGGACTTCACATGCCAGGAGGTGCTTCGGCTGCCGTGCACACGAAGTCGAGGCGAGCGGTCACTTTGCCCTCAACGGAGACTTTGCCCTTCAGATAAAAGGCATTGGATACTCGTTCTGTCAGTTCAACTTCCAGTTCAATTGTTTCGCCGGGCCGAATCATGCGTCGGAACTGGACGTTGTTGAGGCGAGTGACTACGGGGACTTCATTGGTGCCGGTGGGCACAATTCCTGCGATGAGCACAGCACCTGCCTGGAAGCAGGCTTCGCACTGCAGGACACCGGGAAATACCGGAAACTTTGGGTAGTGTCCCTGGAAGACCGGCAGTTCGGGGCTGAGCAGTTTACGAGCCACGATGCGCGAGTCGGTTCGTTCTGTGACCTCGTCCAGCCACAGAAACGGATCCCGATGCGGTATCAGCTGCTGGATCTGTTCGCGATTCACGTGTGAGTCCATTCGGCAGGTTGTTGAGGGCGGTCAGCCCGGGTTCAATAACCCGGGCTGACGTTTGGAGGACATCAGATTTCGATCTTCAGTTCTTCGATCTTGCGGTAGAGGCTGGAGAGCCCGAGCACCAGCCGGCGAGCGGCTTCTTTTTTGTCGGGGCACTGTCGCAGCACGCGAGTGATGTGCAGCCGTTCGTAGTGTCGCAGGGCAGATCGGAGATCGTCAGTATCGGGCAGCGACGATGCGCCTCCGAGCAGATCGGGGGGCAGGTCATTGGGAGTGATCTCTTCGCCCTCGCACATCATCACGGCTCGTTCGATGGCATTATCGAGCTGGCGAATATTTCCCTTCCAGTGGGCTGCCATCAGAGTGCGAATTGTTTCGCTGGTAGCACCGGAAACTCGCTTGCCCATGGCATCGCGATGTCGGACGATGAAGTATTCGACAAGTTCGGGAATGTCATCGAGACGTTCGCGGAGCGCGGGGATGCGAATTTTGACGCCATCCAGCCGATAGAACAGGTCTTCCTGGAAGTTGCCGTCAGAAACTTCCTGCGACAGTTCGCGGGAGGTTGCGGCGATGATCCTGGCGCTGACGCGAACTGGTTTGGTGCCGCCAACGGGGGTCACTTCAGAGTATTCGATAGCGCGGAGGATTTCGGACTGTGTGCCGGAAGGAAGCTGAGCAACTTCATCCAGGAATACGGTGCCGTTTCCGGCGGTGACCAGCGCACCCTGCTGTCCGTCGTTGGTGCCGAACAGCTGCGATTCGAGTAATTCGACGGGGCGAGTTCCGCAGCTGACGGCCATGAACGGGTCAGCAGCATTTGGGCCGGCCATGTGAATTTCGCGAGCGAACAATTCCTTGCCTGTGCCGGTTTCTCCGACCAGCAGAACGTTGGAATTGGTGGCCGCTACTTTGCGGATCGTTTTAAGCAGGTCCTGTATGACGGCACTGGAACCGACAACCTGGTCGAAACCCGAGCTGCGAGCGAGGTCTTTGCGCAGACGCTGATTTTCGCGGAACAGGTCCTGGAACTTGAACAGGCGCTGCATGCGTTTCACAAGTTCTTCGAACCGGACTGGTTTCACCAGGTATTCGAAGGCACCCGCGGTAAACGCTTCAACAGCCGTTTCGACGCTGGGGTATGCCGAGATGATCATGACGAACATCGCCGGATTGATGCGATGCAGCTGTTTGAGGACGCGAATGCCGTCGCCGTCGGGCAGCTGGATATCGCAAATGCCGACGTCGAAATCGCGTTCCTGAGCAGTGCGAATGGCTTCAGTTGCATTTGCAGCGGTGCGTACCTCGAACCCTTCACCCGTCAGGAATTCCGCCAGAGTCTCGCGGATGATGGGTTCATCTTCAACAATGAGTACAGACTTACGCTGAGCAATAATTCCCGACACTGTTACTGATTCTCCGGTAAAAACGACCATCGCAAAGGGAGTTACGAAACGTTCAGCTTTGCGGCAACACCCATTCCAGACTACACAGGCCCATTTTTCACCCGAAAACCCACTGTCATCTGCAGATTCCTGAATTCTGTGCCAGATTCGGGGAATGTGGACTCAGGAGATGGCAATCGTACGGCTGAGATGTCGTTGCGACCGGGAAAATCGGAAAAATTGGGAAAACTGGGCCCTGGTGCAGTTGTGGGTTGAAGGTTCCCGAGTCGTGTTTCGCTGTGGACCGCTGGCTTAAAACCACGATTCCGACTAGTTTTTGCCTGGGCTCACCTGCTGTTTCTCTGTTTCAAGACGTTCCTGGTGGCTTGCGAGGATGCCTGCGGGATCGTCTTCGAAAGCCTGCCGGCAGCCTTCACAGCAGACAAACCAGGTTTTGCCGGCGTGCTGCACGGGGATTGTTCCACGGCCACCTGTAACGACGCACTGCACCTGTCCGGCCGCGGCATTTGCGAGGCGAGCACCATCGCGGGTCATTCCGAGTTCGAACATGCGTCGCCAGTCACTGCCTGTCTGGCTGCGTTCCTCAAGAAGCAGTGTCCAGCGAATGTCGCTCAGTTTGCGAAGCGTCAGCTTTCGTGCCGGCAGACTGTTTTCAGCAGTTGTGAAGGTCCATTCGGTGCGTTCGCTGACGTCAGCCGGGTTTTTCTGCTCAGTTTTTTCCGGGAGCAGCAGGAGCTGTTGTTCGCCTTCCTGCAGCAGCAGTGTGACATCGTCTGCCGGCTGGCGGGGGGCTGTGATGCGGAGCTGCTGCAGGCGATTGCCTGGTTTGCACTGCAGAACGAGACTGGCGGAGTTTTCAGCGAACTGCCAGGTGCCGCTGACAGTCTCAGCGGAAGCACCTGCGTTTGAGCCTCTGCGGAGCTGCACCACGGCGCGCCAGCTGCCGGTCAGTTCTCCGAGGGTGCCCACCTGCCGGGCGGCGGCGGCACGCCGGGCGGGCGTGGCTGTGGTCTGGGGCCGGTTTTCGTCGGAAGGCATTGTGAGGCAGGCCAGCAGGCACAGCAGGCGGGCAGTGGCAGCAGTGGCATGCATGGGCAGTTTTCCTGGTGGTCAGTTTAACCGGTCAATCAGTGACCACGACGCGACGGCTTTTCATTTCTGATCTGGGCAGGGAGCCTGTTGCTGCTGCCTGAACGGATGCTGCAAAGCCCAGTCGCTGCCGCAGGGCGATTCTGAGCTGTTCGAGGAGTGTGTTGCGAGCCGTGTCAGATTCAGCGGGGGTTTCCACAGCCACGCACAGGTCTTTCATACCCTGCACGGTGCTGACCTGAAGTTGAAATTCCGTGATTGCCGGGAATTCGCGTACGACGGCTTCAACACTTCCGGGAAATACGTTGTTGCCGCGGATGATCAGCATGTCGTCTGCTCGCCCCAGGATGCCGCCCTGCAGCCACCGCAGGACGCGACCGGAGGGATCTGGTTCAGTGCTGACTGTGACGAGGTCACCGGTGCGATATCGCAGCAGCGGGCTGCCGAGACGTCCCAGATTTGTAATGACCAGTTCCCCGGTTTCTCCGTCGGGAACAGGGTTTCCGGCGGCGTCTGTCACTTCGGCAATGCACTCTGTTTCAAGGAGGTACATCCCACCTGGTCGATCGACAGATTCTGTAGCCAGTGAGCCCAGTTCTGTCATTCCCCAGTGGTCAATGACTTTCGCGTCCCACTGCTGTTCGATGAGCTGGCGGGTGGAGCTGATTGATCCGCCGGGTTCACCGGCCACGATGAGCATTCGAACGGAGGTTTCCTTGAGATCGATGCCTGCTGCTGCGGCGGCTTCAGCCATTCTGAGGGCGTAGGTGGGGGTACAGCACAGGACTGTGGCTTCGTTTTCAATGAGGGCGTGGAGTCGAACCAGCGTGGACATGCCACCTCCGGCGAGGCAGAAGTTGCCGTTTCGCAGAGCACCTTCGAAGGCGGCCCAAAAGCCGAGAAAGGGACCAAAGGAGAACGGGAAGAACAGGCGGTCCCAGGACTGCAGTCCGGCCAGTGTCCAGATCTGTCGCCAGCATTCCATGCACCAGTCCCAGCTGTCGCGAGTATCCATCCAGCGGACTGGGCGACCGGTGGTACCGGAGGTCTGATGCAGCCGCAGGTAGCGTGTGGATGGGTATGTCTGGTTTGAGCCGTAGGGAGGCTGTGCTGTCTGGTCCTGCACCAGTTCTGATTTGGTGCAGAACGGCAGTTTTTGGAGGTCTGCGACAGTGCGTATATCGGCCGGATTGAGATTGGCGCTGCGGAAGCGATTATTCCAGAAACGGTTGCGGGGCAGGATGCTGCTGAGCATCTGCTGCAGGCGAGCGGCCTGCAGGTTTTGCAGTTGTTCACGGTCAGACCAGACCTGTTCTGCCTGAAATTCCAGCACGCCGGATGATCCGCAGCAAGGGGATAAAACTGGGAATTGAGTGATTATGGGGTGATGATATCGGGGCGAGCTGTGCGGGACAAATCCACTGTCACTGGAAGGCGGCAATTGTGGTGATTTCCGGCTGCCGGGGCATTTCCGGCGCCGGCATTGGTGGTTCAGCAGAGGTTGCATTTGAATTCTGCGGCTGCCGGCGTTAGCATCCGGGCTTAAGCGGCGCAGTCGCGATTTCCCGCGGGGCCGCAGATTTGCGTACAACTTCTCCTGGAATGCTCGGGTTTTGCTGCGGTTTCCTACAACAAACCAGCCGAAGATTTCCCGGAATCCGGCCGAATACCACACCAGTCGGCAATGCCTGCCGCGGTGACTGATAGATCTGAAAGACAGACTGCGAATGACCAATTCTGACGCTGATCCTCGTAAAAAGACTGATGATTTTGCCAAAAATCTTGTGCATGCAATGTTTGGCCTGGACAAGCTGCCTTCTGACGTCGGGGGTGAAGTCCTGTTCGACGACTACGACGATTCTCCGGCGGCTGGTTCAGCTGAGGCAGCTGTGCAGAACGCAGCGGCAGCTGAGGTAATTGAAGCTGCTGCTGCAGAACCGCTGAATTCGCGGACGGAATACCAGGACGATATTGACGACCTGATTATGTTCCCGGAGGACGATGATCAGGACGATGTTGCGGCGGAAGCGGATGCCGACGACGACGACGAGAA
>JBJTPZ010000277.1:0-7541 GCA_046075365.1 Planctomycetaceae bacterium | reverse complement strand
GCCATCAGGTACTTCTTTGAGGCCAACGACTGGTATCGTGGGTTTGTGGGCAACGCAACGCACGCCTCTGAGGCCCAGTCTCCACTGCCGGACACTCTGAAGCTGGCGCGGTCAGCTGTCAGGGACCTCGAGGCACAGCTCGGCCGTCGCAAGGCTCCGCGGGACTCGCTGGTGCGACAGGGAGTGAAAATGCTCAGGCAGCAGTTTCCTGAGGCGTTTGAGGGCTGACTGGTAGACACCCGCCCAGAATCAGGGTAGGCTCTGCTGTCACGCAGGAGGTTCACCATGCCCGGTCACGAAAAGACGTGCTTCTTTATCATCCCGTTTGGACGCAGGAACGTCGGACGCAGGGTGGTTGACTTCGATCGTCTGTACCACGACGTGTTTGTCCCTGCCATTCAGTCGCTGGGGTATCGCTGTCTGCGCAGCGATCAGGTGCTGGACAGTGGCGGCAGCCTGCATCAGCGGATGTTTGAGCAGATCTTCAATGCCGATCTGGTGCTGGCCGATCTGACCACGCTGAATGCCAATGTACTGTACGAGCTGGGTGTTCGCCATGCTCTCGCTCAGGGCGTGACCCTGATGATCCGGCAGGAGCAGGATCATTTGCCGTTCGACGTCGGACACTTTGAAGTGTTCGGCTACAGCGTGGATGAACACGGGCTCGTTGCACGCGAATCGCTGCAGCGGCTAAAAAACCGCATCAGGGCGGCGCAGCGGTTTTCGGCAGTCAACCCGCGATATAACGACAGCCCCGTGCTGAAAGATCTGCAGCTGGAAATTCTGCACCCGCCCAGCGATACTCAGCCCGCCTGCTCGTATCGCTACGGACTCTATCGCTCTGACTCGCACACACTGCGAGTCATCAACGACGAACTGCTGAACATCCGCAACATCGATCTCTGGGTAAATTCCGAGAATACTCATTTGCAGATGGCCCGCCCGATTGAACGCTCGATTTCTGCCACCATTCGGTACAGCGGTGCTGAAACTCGAGCCGGCCGAATCACAAAGGATCTGATTCAGCAGGAACTGTCGGCCAAACGACGGGGTACGGTAGCACCGGGCACCGTCGTGCTCACCTCTGCCGGAAAACTCAAATCCACACACGGAGTCTCCGGGGTCCTGCATGTGGCCGCTGCCGTGGGGACTCCCATGAAAGGCTTCTCGGTCGCCCCGGACATCGCCCTGTGCGTCAGAAATGTGCTGGACTTTGCAGAGAAGCATTGCCGCAGGACCGGGCTTGAAAGCCTGTTGCTGCCGCTGCTGGGAACCGGACAGGCACGGGGCCAACTGGAACGTTCGGCGGACGAAATTCTCCGCACTGTGCTGGAGTTTCTCAGCACCGGCCCGCCCAAAGCCCTCCAGGAAATCAGCATCCTCGCCCAGGGACACCGAGCCTTCGACTTCTGTACCGACTACCTGGACAATAACGATCAGGTGAAACGGCTGCCGTGAGTGTGTGGTGCTGGATTGTGTCGGTAATTCATCGTCTGGTAGTCGAAACGTTCACCGCTGTCTTTGGCCTGACCCGGTTGATGCATTGAACGGCGATGAGGTGGAGAGCAATTCGTGGTGGCGTTCTTAAACGCCGGCACAGGTGAGGTTCGCGTGCGAATTGATTCGGAAATTCGGACCTCAGCTCCATAGTGTGTTTTATTACTAAGTCGAGCGCAATCAGCAATTGTTTAGGGCGTTGGCAGGTTACAGGCAGACGCCAGGATCTCCTGTCGTGTAAGCTGGCCCAGGACCGTCTGGGCGTAGATCGGATCAAACCCCAACCCTGTCTCTTGCCATTCATCAATCCCGGCTAACATTGGCTCACAAGGGTATTGACCTGGCTTGTGCAAATGCTCGTACAGTTTCGCGATCCCGGGATTCAGCAGGCGCAACAGGAATGGATGCAACGTGTAGTGAGTCATCCTGTTGGTGCGGGGGCTGGTTTCGAAACTGGAGATGCCGCCGGGCACAATTTCTCTCGCTATTACATAATCTCCTGGCTCAAGGCGAAGCTCCTCCCAGAGTTCTCGCGCGAGCGCCTGTCGGGGCGTCTCGATCCCCTCAATTTTGCCACCCGGCAATTTCCAGCGAGTGTCGCCTGCCGAGTGAGTAAATAGTATAGAGTCAGCCGAGGCACCTGCGTCTGGTTGCACAAAGATGATGCCATGCGCTACTTCTCGGCGTGGTATGCGCAAATCTTCAACGGCAATCTGGATCATGTGGATGGGCATTTCGCTGCGGCGATGGAGTGACAATGGGTTGTGCAGGGCGAAGCAATCATCAGTCTGTACCGGATTGAGCACCAATACCGCCGAAAACTCATTCGGCTTTGTATACTGCAAGTGTTGAGCGACTTTTCGCGCAGCGCGGATCGTGTTGGCAGTCGGTTGCGGTACTGCTGACTGCGACGAAACTACACAGTAGTGTCGCAGAGCGTTCCCTTGATCATCAGTCATGGTAAGCCGAATTGCGGTCCGAAACGGGTGTTCTGCTGGATGGTTTGGCAGATCATGTGTCTGAAATGGGAGCGAGTAGTCGGCATTTATTGAGCTTATGAAACGACCAAAGGCCTGCAACACGTCTTCGGGGCAGAAATCGTCAATATGCAGTTGTTTTCTGTGTATGGCCTGCTGGAACATCAGTGCCAGATCGAGCGCCGCCGTATCTCGCTCAAACCGACGCGTACTTGATGCCGAGCGCCCGGCTCCGGCCATGCTCGGGGCTTCAAGAAACCCATGAAAGCCTTGCATTGCTGTTTGGCTGGCTGGCACGTTTGAAGGAAACATCTTCATGAGCACAGCGTGGTCAATCGGTGCGTCCGAGAAATTGAACTGTGACAGTTCGTCGAGTTTGACCCAGATTGGTACATCGTATGTCTTTTTTTGTCGCTGTGGCACCAGCATCACCGGGGGCCGTCGCCTGACTCGAATGTGCCAAACCAGATGCAGATACTCCTTGTCGGATCTTTCAAAGTTGAAGCCGAGCCCCAGAAAACTGCTTTCAAGCTGACTATCGGGAATCAGGAGTTTCCGCGAGAACACTGCCCAGCGATTTGGCTGAGAAAGATCGTCAAGCAGAGCGACAGGAAGCGAGATTTGGCCATCGTGCAGAGCAAACTGAGACATACAGGTGGCAATCAGGCAGGATGTTCCTGTTATGTTGCGTACGTCGTTGGGATCGTGGAATTGCATCACACTCCTGGTCGACAGCAGTACGTGTTCCGGCAATCCGGTGTCGAGGCCGTCTGTGACAATACATGAACATTGCAGAAACATGCCCTTCTTACTGCTGGAATGTTGAAATTTGCGGGGTTCTCCGGCGGATTTGAAGTCGTCAAGCTTAATCGAAGCTGGGTAATACCCACGGATGCAGCCCAGGAGGAAGTCAAGCTTGAGTTGCTCACGAAAAGCCTGATTCGATATGCAAAACTTGAAGTCCTTTGCCTGTGGACTCTCAGTTTCCGTTTCGGGATCCCACAATTCGCCGATCTCCTGACTGCTGCGTTGATCAATGAGTTCGGGTTCACCCAGCAGATCTGTAATGGGATGTTCGACACTCGAGTCGGCAGAAACTGAGTCGGGGAGGAAATCCAGCAGACGGCACAGTTGTTCCGATAGTGTGGCTTCCTCGTTCAGTGTGAATTGTTGCCGATCTGCAAGTTCCTCAATTTCTGGCGAAAGCAGGTCTGCACGCATCACCACGTCGGGGCCGACCAGGACCGGGATAACTGTTTTACCGGCCTTCAGTGCAAGGTAGATTTCAAACCTGATCCAGTCATCAGAGCTGCTCCATGGCAGCCAGCAACCGCTGAGAAAGTTTCTTGTGCGTAGTTCAGCAAACCAGGCATCATCGATCAGTGCCAGAACAGCATTTGCCTGTGACAACCCGTTGACGATCTGGCGAGGCCAAACGGTACCAGGCGGCAGCGAGACAGGATCTCTGTCGAGGAATACACTTCCTGTTCCGCAGATCTCTGTCAGCGATAGCGCAATATCCGCCGCAAGCTGCTGATGCAATTCCCGACGGTATGAGATGAAGAATTTCGTATTAGCCACGTTTCCTCGCTTCAGGCTGCGAACTCAGCACGAGTGGCAGGACCTCAGTTCAGAGGCCCGATCGTTCGTGCAGGAGTGAACTCGGTTGTTCTCAGTCGCCCCGTCGCTATGAGCCCCAGCACCAGCATAATGATGCGTGCGTCCTTCTCACGCTGGTCGCGCAGATCCTTGTCCAATGGATCAAGTTCCTTTTGCGGCAGGCAGGAAAAAGGAGTCAGTTGCCAGCGGATGCGTTCACTGCGCTGTTCATGAAACCACCAGCCGTCCAGCAGGCGTTCAGCCGTCCAGCGGTTATGTTCCATCTCTGAAAGTTTTCTGAGGATTCCGTATGTCAGGCGATGAAGCACCGCACGTTGCACGACCGGAGCGCTGTGGAGGCTGGCACGCCCTTCAATCTGCAGTCCAAAAAATGCGGCCTTTAGTACGCTGTGGATGGCTGCCGATCGATTGGAATACCGCTCCCACTCTTCTTTCCTTCGCCACATTTCGTCTGCCGTTTGCTCCAGTTTGTCCCACTGGATTTCAGCGAAAGCTGCCAGCCACTCGTCAATTCGGTGGGGCTCCGGCGCGGACTCATCGGCGGGCGGCGAAGTGTTAAACACCCGCTCCCATGGATTCGCCGTTCGCTCTGTGCCGTCATGCAGCCTGACAAGAGACACCAGCTTTTTATGTGCCTCGCAGTTGCCGGTCTTTTCCCATACCAGATTGATTAGCTTCGCCACTCCGTCAAGCCAACTGCCAGTTATCTCCGGATAGCTGATGTTCTCGTAGTTCTGGCCAAATGCAATCAATGTCGGCCGATAGTGCAAATGCGGCGATTCTTTTTCTTGTGTTTTCTGCGGTTCAGCTTGAGTGGCTGCCGAGGCTGCTTGTTGTTTCTTTTCTTCGTCCTGTTTTCGTTTCTTTTCGCGGTCAGCACGCTGCTTTTCGGCCACTCGAACCTCAATATCCGTAATCAGTTTTGCCAGTTTCAATTGACGCGGCAGCCAGGCAAAAACCGGCCAGCACAGTCGGGCTGCAAGCGCTTTGGGATCTGCCGGCGGGAGGGTTCCATGTTTGGGGAATGTGGTTTGCTGAATCCGGTCCTGCAGTTTTTGATGCACACGCAGCGAAGTCGTGAAGTTTTCCTTTTCGTCTTCGAAACAGATAAACACGGCGGTACGCACTCCCGGCTGGCAGACGCGTACGATCAGCTTATCAAGAAAACTGTCGTCTGTCGCTTCCTGATATTCCAGAAAGTCCGCGCGGCAGACCCACGTAAGAGGCTGCAGTGCACCAGGCGACTGCTCGCCGGTGACAGGTGTGCCAGCTGCAGTCTCGGACCAGGTCCAGTGGTCAGGCCGACTGTCAGTCCACCAGTCGTGCTTTGGCAGGTGTGCGTCGATTGAGCTTTCCGTGATCGGCTGGCAAAACTGCGAATACCGACTGAGAAACTCGGACTGTTTCTGCTGCATGTCTCGGTCACAGATTGTCATTCGCACACGCAGGCCATTCTGCGTGTGGGAATGTTCGGCCAGCGACAGTGCGAGCGTCCGACCAAATTCCCCAAAGCCCAGCAGTATGTAGTGCCACGTATCCTCGTTTGTAAAATACGGCTGTTGTGCGCTCTCTGATTTCAGGCGACCAAGCTCCGTCATCAGCTTCCAGATTGTTCGTTCGGGGGTACTGAAAATCTCCAGATCAGGCCGGCGGGTCAGTGGGCTGATTGTTTGAGGCTCTGTACGTTGCACCAAGGCCTGTTTGGAGAAGTCTTGTTCCGGCTGGCGTTTGGTCGCAAGGGACGTGTGGGAATCATGCTTTTCATGCTTCTGCTCAAACAGCCTCACAGCTCGCAGCAGGTCGTGATTCATGATATGAACGTAGCAGCGGGGGCGAAAGGTCACGTTCTGCACACGAGGCGGAGGCAGCAATGTACAAATTGCTGACCAGACTCCCCCGGCGAGGGCAGCCTTGACCGATTCCTCATGCAGTTCGTGGATGGTCGTCAGGCATGAAATATTGGTTTCGTCTGCACCAATACAGACAAACACTTCGTGGGCTTTGAGAAGCTTGACCCGCCAGAGATCTTCCGTTTCTGCCCCGTCGCCCTGTACGAGCAGCAGTCCTTTTTGTCTTGCCCACCGCAGGTTTGGGTTTTGGGGATCGCGTTCAAGCACCACGATCAGTCTGCGGCGACCGATCTTGTCACTCAGCATTGTCTCAAGAACCTGCCGCCCCAGACGGCCAAGGCCAATGACCACAATATGGTCTTTCGCCAGCAACAACTGAAGTCGCACCAGCAGATCATAAAACAATGCCTGCAAAATCTCTCGCGCGGCAAGGACAGCAATCAATCCCGCAAAAATGGCCGCCCACAGCAGCACCCCATTTAGTCTGTCTGCCTCAGTGTTGAAGTTCAACAGCTGCAGAATCTGGTAAAAGTCGTGCACTACATTTTGATTGCCGCGGGATGCCATGCGGCCGCTTTCCAAACCTTCAGATGCAGCCGCAGCGGTGTCCTTTTCGCTGTCCTGCAGTGAATGCCGCATTCCCTGGAATCCAACGGATGCGAGAATCAGCAGTGTTACGGTGAGCCCCGCCAGCAGCAGGGCACCGTAATCATTGAGCAGGCTCATGGCTCGCTGCATCAGTGCCGGCCGCCGATGCAGTACATAGAGGAGCAGAAGCAAAGGCAAAATCACCCATGTGACAGTGCAGTCCATAATCCAGGACATTATGGCAAAAATAGCCCGACGGCTGGCAGCGGAAGGAACTGTGGGGGCTTTCGCAGGTGAACTGGCCTGTGAGACCGCAGGGTTATGGCCATTGGCCTGTGCCGGTATCGAGTTGACAGCAGCCGCCATTGCGACAAGATGTCTGGATTCTGCTGAATCAGAGGAGGCGTATGTGTCAGCCAGAGCCTGCGAATTGGATGCCTGGGCCGGGCGTTTAGTCACACGCCCGACACCGGCCGACTGCCAGCCGTACACCAGCGCACCTGCCATCAGTACAACAATCGCCAGACGGGCGGCGGCAGGGACGGCCCGCTGAGCACTGGGGGGAGAAGAGTACGGCGTCATCGAATCACACTGCCGGGCTGAACTTACGGGCTGCGAGGGCTGGCCCCTGTTGAGCCTGCCCCATGGAGGTGCTTCATATTCGCCCGCCAGCTGCCGAACAGCAAATGAAAAGCAGGCACACTTTGTTCGAAAACAGATTTTTTTGATCCATTCTGCAACCCGCTGCGTTGGTGCTGCCAGAGAATCAATTGCGAGTCGCTTCACCAGCAGCTGCGTCCGGAAAGTTCAGGATGCCGGCGACGCAGTCGCTGCAGATTAGATGATGACAGGGCACTTGCGATGCAACTTAATGTCGGATTTCCTCGACCCGCCTTTCTCGCACTGTCCTGCCCTGTCGCATCTTTCGGTCCCCGCGGCAGCCGGGGACACAACCGCGACCGGACCGGAAGACGTGACATTCCAGGTACAAAATGGGGTGTGTTTTGGG
>JBJTPZ010000276.1:0-19881 GCA_046075365.1 Planctomycetaceae bacterium | reverse complement strand
CTGAAGCTTGAGCTGCCCGCCGGTCGTTACCTGCTGACCGTGCAGGATGCCTTTGACCGTGGCGGCCCGGCACATCCGTTTCGCCTGCACGTGCAACAGGTGCTGGACACCGGCATGATGCCTGCCGCGAAGCCATAGCCTCGACCCGTTGCGCTCAGGCCCACTGATCAACTGCCCACTGATCCCCAATGAACAGACCGCAGCTACGTCCGGCGGCATCACAGTCGCGCCGGGCAATGCAGTGTCCGAGTGCGTAGCAGGGATGTCGCCAGTCGCCATCTTTCACCTCCCATCCCAACGTGGAACCCCATTCCAATCTGGAGCCCCATCCTGGTCTGGAACCCGCCCCTCGAGCGCAGGGTCCCAAGTCTCGATCATCCTGTCGGAACCTGCACCCTTGATCGCCCATCCACGGTTCGCCTCTCCGCCCGCTGTCCTGCCCCTCACACCGGGCAATGTTACGATTTAAATAGCTGCACATCAGTTTAGTGACCCCGGCGTCGTGGTGTGTCCCCGGCGTGATGCTGTGTCCCCGGCATGGCGCTTTGTCCCCACATGGTGCTGTGTCCCCGGCATGGTGCTGTGTCCCCGACATGGTGCTGTGTCCCCGGCGTGGTGCTGTGTCCCCGGCGTGGTGCTGTGTCCCAGGCATGGTGCTTTGTCCCCGGCGTGGTGCTGTGTCCCCGGCGTGGTGCTGTGTCCCCGGCATGGTGCTGTGTCCCCGGCGTGGTGCTGTGTCCCCGGCATGGTGCTGTGTCCCCGACATGGTGCTGTGTCCCCGACATGGTGCTGTGTCCCCGACATGGTGCTGTGTCCCCGACGTGATGCTGTGTCCCCGGCGTGGTGCTGTGTCCCCGACATGGTGCTGTGTCCCCGGCATGATGGTGTGTCCCCGGTGTGATGGTGTGTCCCCAGCATGATGCTGTGTCCCCGGCGTGATCCTGTGTCCCCGGCATTGCGGCGTGCCGTGGCGGTGGTGTGTCCCCGTGGCCGTGGCGCCCCCGTGGCGCCTGCACGGTGGCGGTTCCCCGTGGCGGTTAACCCAGGCTCTGCATTCCCGGGATCCGCCCCACAGTCCTGTGGCCTTTTTGCAACATTCCGCTAAATTCCACGACACCGCCAAAATTCAATGTGCTCCAGCCGCGATTTCTCTTGCATTCCCGAAGGCGGCTGATCCAGCCATCCCACTGAGTTACTCTCATGAAACACCCATTTGTCTTGCTCGCCCTGCTGCTGGCGTCACTGCCTGTCTGCAGACACATGTCGGACGAAGACGGACCGGCCACAACGGAACGTGACGGGCATCCCAAATATTCCGCCCCCACAACAATCAATGAAGCTCGCAGCCGCGCACGACTGCTCTGGGAATTAGCCAACGGCAGCCTGCAGGTCATGCACCGCGACTTCTTTGATGAGGAAGACCACAAGGCAATTCCCTCAGCGGCCCTCGAAAGCATGAAATGGCTGAATGCCGGAACTGACGTTGTCAACACCGACCATCAGCCGGTCGGCGATTTCGAAAACAAGGCTGCGAAAGCAATCGCACGAGGTACTCCGTTCATTGAGGACTACCAGCAGAATCAATACCAGCTTGCCGGAGCCATCCGCCTGCGATCACCGTGCCTGAAATGCCTCCTGCGAGGTCGAACCAGCACTGACGATCAATTCGCCGGACTGATGATCAGCCCTGGAGTCCGCAATGCAGACTAACCTTCACCCTGTGGTCCTCCCGCACACAACCCATCCGCCGGACAGCCGCAGTCGATTTTCAAGACTGTCGCTGCTGCACATCTCGGTTCGACTCCCTTTAGTGGTCTGTTTTCTGCTGGCTAACCTGATCACGGGCATGAAAAGTGTTCCCGTCAGCGCGGCTGATCAACCGCCCAACATCGTTATGATCGTCGCCGATGACATGGGCTATGCCGACCTGCATTGTCAGGGAGCGCCCTGGCAGACTCCACAACTCGACGCACTCGCTGCCTCGGGAACGCGTTTTACCTCCTTCTATGTGGCTCAACCGGTCTGTACCGCCAGTCGTGCCGGATTTCTGACTGGCTGTTATCCCAATCGCGTCAGTTTGCAGGGTGCACTGAATCACACCAGCCGAAACGGTATTCACCCGGACGAACAGCTGCTGCCGGAACTGCTAAGGGAACGCGGTTACGCCACCGCCATCTTCGGTAAATGGCATTTGGGAGCAGCCGCAGACTTTCACCCGCTGAAGCATGGTTTCGACCAGTATCTGGGCATTCCCTGGTCCAACGACAACAGTCGTTATCATCCGGTGCTGGCAGCCGAGATGCCGCCACTGCCGCTGTACGACGGGCTCGAAGTCATCGAACGTGATCCAGATCAGAGCCGTTTTACTCAGCGTTTCACAGATCGTGCAGTGGGCTTTATTCGCCAGCACGCTGCCCGCCCATTCTTTCTGTACGTCCCCCACGTCATGCCGCACGTACCGATTTTCGCATCGGAAAAATTCAAAGGTCGCTCAGGACACGGACTGTACGGCGACGTCATTCAGGAACTGGACTGGTCCATCGGGCAGATCGTGCAGACACTGCAGGATCTCAAACTGACAGAAAACACGCTGGTGATCGTATTTTCTGACAACGGCGCCTGGCTCAGCTACGGCGACCATGCCGGATCGAACCGGCCTTACCGCGAAGGCAAACTGACGGTCTTCGAAGGCGGAGTGCGGGTCCCCTGTTTGATGTCATGGCCCGGCAGGATTCCCGCAGGTCGCATCTGCTCGGAACCCGTGATCAGCCTCGACCTGCTTCCCACGATCATGGCGTACGCCGGGGGCAGGCTGCCTGAGAAACGAATCGACGGACGATCTGTCTGCGATCTGCTGGAGGGCCGCCAGAACGCCGTGTCGCCGCACGAAGCGTTGTACTTTTACGCCGGTGACGAATTGCAGGCTGTTCGCAGCGGTCGCTGGAAACTGCATCTGCCACACCCTTACATCACGACTCTGGCCGAACCCGGCCGCAATGGAAAACCCTCAGGCTGGGGCACAACTCAGGCCAAAGCCATCACTCAAAGCGGCATCGATGGCATTGCCAGTCGCCATGGCGGTCGAATTGAACAGCTTCCGCTGTCACTGTTTGATCTGCACGACGATCCCGGTGAGCGGCGCAATCTTGCTGCTGAGCACCCTGACATTGTCACGCGTCTCTCAGCACTTGCCGAAGTTGCAAGGAAGGACCTTGGAGACAGCCTGCAGCAGATTCAGGGCACCGGCGTTCGACCGGCCGGACAGGCAATGACCGTCAAATTCCCAAACGGCTGTGACGACTAACCCGCAATGGCTGCGTAAAGCACGGCATCCGTCCGCTGCAACATTAACTGCCCAGCAATCCAATGCTCGAAACACGCTCCCTGCGGAACAGTTACCAGCCCCACGCTGCCCGACAGAAGACAAAGATTTTGCATCAAGTGCCCGGCTTCGAGGAGCAGAAAACGATCTGCTCGAGATCCGTACTTTGACCTCACCCGAAGTGTTTCTCCGACGATAATCCAGACTAACGCACCACCAGTCAAACGACGGGACGACGGTATGTTGCTCCGCCACTGTTCTGCATCACAGCATGCATTCACCTGAGACAGAAAGTGACCACTTCGATCGTAATGAAACACACCAGCCGGCAGCCACGAATCGTTCCATGTTGCCAAATAGAGTTCCAGTGCCTGTAATCCCCCAGCTGACGGAACCGGACCCCGATGATGTGCCGCAATGTCGCCGTGCGCAAACCGCAGCAAACGAGCAAGTGTACTGGCAGCAGGAAAGTCCACTTTCAAATGCTGTCGCGAACGACGGGTAACCAGCGACTTATCCAGCGAAGGCCCGAACCGCCCTTTCACTGTCGGAAGCGCGAACCGCGGATAGCCGGGATATGTCCGACACTCGACAGCAAAGGATTCCGCTTCGCTTGCCAGGACCAGATCACGCAACTCCGGAAAACCGACAGCATCGAGTTCACTCGCAGCCAGAAGCGAAAGGTCATCTTTGGGTTTGAATTCAGCATCCGGAGTCATCATCAGGGACCGATCTTGACTGTGAGTTCTGTTATCTTGCCAAAACGCTGCACTGCTTTCCTAAGGGAATGGATGTGGCGGTATCTTGCCCCATTCACTAAGTCCCCGCGGATGCCATAACGGGCCACCGAGAAACGGCAAGGAATCGTTCCCGTGCAGTGGTTGCAAACCCGGCACCAACACCCGCACAACGACCCACTGTGTCCCGCACTCACCAAGCCACGCTGGCGTCAAATTCCTGAACAGCACTGGGTGCAGACTGCCAAGCCGCTCAACAAGTGAATCAAGGCTTTCCGTGAGACGACTGGAAGTCGAGTCCGACGCAGTCGCTGTCATCAAAGGCGTCTGCATAAGCTGCTCAGGATATATGCTGTAATAAACCGCATGGTCAGCAAAATCCGTCAGTGCAAATACTCTTGGCCCTTCAGCCGCGGGCACACGAGACTTGAGATATCGCACATAATGTCGGCCCTGGATTGCCTCCAACAACGATTTACGCCAACTGCTGCAGCGACTCTGACGACAGGCTGCACCAACACTAAAGACGAAACCCTCCCGATCCTCACCGGAAAGACTGACCATGGTCACATGGTCGCTGTAGGGCGTTGCAATTCGATAGAACCCGTACTGCAGATTTGGACGCAGCACGCGTCGTCGAACGTCGTCACCCACCTGACGGAAGACCTCCTCGGCGTCGCAAATCTCAATTGCGTATGAGCCCCACCACCCACCAACAAACGCATCTCGCTCTATAACCTCCTGCAGCCCAGACAACAAAGCATGCTGTGGAGTCCTGCCGCAAGCAAGCCCTGTCGAAATAGAAGGAGCAATCTGGTGAGATTGATGATCTGCAGCAAACAAATAACAGAATTCGGCAGGTACCCAGTACGGAATTCCAGACTTCGCTTCTCGAAAACACACCCAACGACATGCCGTCTCGGTCGTCAGGGGCTGAAACGGAAAGCCAATCTGTCTATACTGCTCAGGATGAAACAGCACCCAGCGGTCGGGAGCAACAGCGGATTCCGCAAGAGACCAACCAGAGAAAGTTCCAAAGACCATTCCATCGCAGGGATCAATGCAGGAAAACACACGCTCGAAAGCCTCGCCTGCACACGCCGCAACGGCATCCTCCTCAAGCCAGCCTGCACCTCCCACAGCCAGCTTGGGTGTGAATCCGGCATCCGCCGGCAGCATCCCTGAGCAAATGAAAACATCCGGATCGTGCGGCCTCGGAGAAATCATCCCGAACGTGTCGAAAAGCCCGGTGAAACGGCTGGCATACCAGACGTCTTTTATCTCAGAATTGTACATTCCGGACACCTCGGAGCTCGAAAGACACGGTGGACCCGCACTTCCAGCGAATCAGCTTCAACAACATGCAGCCTGAACAGCCCTGCAGGTGGCTCCGACAAAGCAGCTGCCTCCAGTTTCCACTTCACGATTTGCCTCAGTATCTCCAGTCCTGTCTCCGGAAATGAAACAGGCGTGACCATCTTGCCAGCACGCGCATGCTGCACAAGTTCAGTGTAAAACTCCGGCACTGGAGACAGCCTCTCAAAGTGGCGTAACAGACAACAAAGACAGGGGCCGGCATCGGGCAGAAACAAAGGACTCACATAACCGCGGACCAGTGCACCGTAAGAAACCCACATCCACGGTGATCTCCCTGCCAGCATTCGCTGGTTGAATTCCATCAGCGCGAGATAATCCAGCCGATCCTGACAAAGAATATGAACACTGGGGTGAGCAACTTGTGCGCTAAAATCAGACCCTGCCTGAAGCCTCTGCACAATCGCCCCGGTTCCCTCAGGAACTCCACGAAACGCACTCGGCTTAAAGTAGTCTTCAGCGGTGCCGTCAAACACAATTCTTTCAGCGTAGAACCGTTCAATTAAGTCAGCAGCAGCCTGTCTGAACTCACTCGGAACAGTCGCCAGCAAATCGTCAATTGCAGCACGGCCATCAAACCGAGCCGCCAAACCGGGTAACCACTTGTCGATTCCAGCGCTGAGCACTGTATAACGAAAATCTTCGCCTGCAACCAGTCTTACCGAATCCTGCGAGGCAAGAAACGTAAACGGAAGAGCCAATTTCGGACGCCTCGGACGAACGCCGCTCATCGGGGCAGCGCGTGGCGTTTGGCCACCTCACGAGCCACTGCAGCGACAACACCGTCGATCCGCATCAACAGTCCGCTGCGAACGACAAATCCGGGAAACTGTCGAACCTCCGCCGCAAGCGTATAAACAGCCAGAGTCCGGTTGTCAGGCAGCGACGTTAGTGTCCAGCTGCCCCGATTCACCGTCAGATCGAGGTGCGGATTGTCCCACTCTGCAACGCATTCATCAGATCCCTCTCGGTGTGAAATGTGCACATCAAAAGGCCACGTACCAAAACAACTTGCCTCAGCAGAACCAGACAGATGAAATCTTCCGTCCGGATCACGAGAAATGTTGGTGTGACACACATGGGGAAAAATCTCAGAAAAACGCTCGTAGTCAGTAACTACCTTCCATACTTCGTCTCTCGGAAAATCTATGACCACTGCTGACCTGACGACTTTTCCTGAAGGAGCGAGGAACAATTGAGTGATTGCCCCTTCCGAAGATGTCATGGGGTTTTGGGGCTCAGTATCTGCCCATTCACCACGGATCGACAGCCAGGTCATCAGCAGCAATAACAGTGCCACAATTCCAGCCGGTACAGCAAAACGCTTTTGAACACGTCGAGTCGTCTTGTCACACGCGTCGCCAGATTGAAGGGCATCCGTTGACATACCAAATCTCTCACAGAAGAAACAGGGCTAAAGGAGCTGCCGTCAGCATCGATCCAACAATCATTCCGCCAGTGATGGCAACCAACTTCTCAATCACCACGTCTTTATCAGTGGATTTTGAGAAAAACACAAATGTCGCTGCCAGAAAAAATCCCGCCAGCTGAACTGCCGGCATGCCCAGCACCAAATATGTTGCTCCAATGGCCAGAGAACCGTTGCTCAATGCCGGCAGGAACAGAGTAGCCATGGACGTCAGAAGTGTTGACATCCAATAGATCTGCACACCGCGACTTTTCGCCCTCTCAATCTCCCGTGCTCTGGCAGCAACGGCCACCGCATCAATATCAGACTCGGTCAGCCCGGAGACACTCGCTGCCGCGACGCTCCCAGTACCACTGGCCATCGCTGCCCCCACGAGACCACCCAGTGAGTGCAGACAGCACGAGCAACAGCAAGAACAACAGCAACCCGACGCAACGACAACGGACTGACGTCGACGACGCTCAGGCGGATGGACAGTGAACGACATCGCCGATGAAACCACAGGTACAGATCTGTCGCGGAAAAAGGCCATAAATTATTCCTTCTGACCATTTAACGTCACGTGGGCGTTTCTAGTTTGTCCCCGAGGAGATGTCAAACAGTCCGGCCAATATTCGCTGCAGCCGTGCCGTAAGGGTTGGACCACAGTGCCGTGCAGCGATGCGGGGATCCCTCCATGCGTGGGACCGACAGTCCGCGACATTTCGACGGTTTCACACTCCCCCTGAACGTGCGTCCAAATTCAAAAACACCGCCCGCCCTTCCCTTTTCCCCTCCCTTTCATAACCCACGACATTGACTTTAGTCCATTTCCCCCGTTATTTTGCCGATTCTTCGAAGACCAGCACAGACATCCTCCGCCCCCACGTACCACGCCCCCCGCCCCAGCAGCCACCACGCCCGTTCCCGCAGCGCACATCGGAGATCTGTTCCTGTGCCCAGCCCCAGCCTGCCAACGCTTCGCCGCTTTACAACCGTGTCTGGCACAGTCAGGCGACGACTCTTGCTGTTCTCCTGCTGCACCGCTTTACTGCTCGCACAGCAGCGCACACAGGCTGCCTCGACCGAACACTGGAACTTCGAAAACGACATCGTCCCGATTCTGTCGCGTTTCGGCTGCAATACTTCAGGCTGTCACGGCAAGGCTGAAGGTCAGAATGGTTTTAAGCTGTCCGTTTTCGGTTCAGACCCGGAAGCCGATTACGACGCCGTCGTTAAAGAAAACTTTGGACGTCGCGTTTCCCCGGCTGCTCCCGAACAAAGCCTGCTGTTGCTGAAGGCGACTGGACAAGTGCCCCACGGAGGCGGTTCACGGATCCCGCCGACGCATCCGCAGTACCTGCGCATGAAAGACTGGATCTCGGCCGGCATGCCGCAGGGGTCAGCAGCCGACCCCAGACTGTTGCGTATCGAAGTGCAGCCGGAACAACTGCAATTGGCAATGCAGCAGTCAGTCGAACTTCGTGCAACCGCCTTCTGGAGTGACGGTCGCTCGGAAGATGTCACCGGGCTGGCCACATGGCAAACCAACAGCGACGCAGTGGCCAGTGTCGATGAGTCTGGCAACGTGCGCACGGGGCAGGTGCCAGGCACTGTCGCCGTCATGGCCAGTTTCCTCGGCCGCGTCGACCTCTTTCAGGCTCTGGTGCCACACCCTGTTCAACCCTCCGCTGACGAACTGTCCCGCCTCGCCCGCCTGTCGCAGTCACCCGTACTGTTCGACCGCATCGTGGCCGCTCGGCTCACCGAACTGGGTATTGCTCCGGCGGCCGCCTGCGACGATGCGACCTTCCTGCGTCGTGTCAGCATTGATCTCACTGGCACACTGCCCACCGCTCAGCAGGCTCGCGAATTTCTTTCAGATCCGTCAGTCGATCGCCGCCAGAAACTTGTTGACCGGCTGCTGCAGACGCCGGAATTCACTGATTACTGGGCGATGAAGTGGGCCGACCTGCTGCGAGTCAATCGCAGAACTCTGGGACGCAAGGCGGCGTCCGCATACTACCGCTGGATTCATGACAGTGTCGCCGAAAATCTTCCCCTCGATCAGTTTGTCTCACGGTTGCTGACCGCCGAAGGACCCCTTGCCAGTAATCCGGCCGGCCATTTTTACAAGGCTGTCACCGATCCCAATGACCTCGCCAATACAGTGTCTCAGGTCTTCCTCGGCGTGCGCATTGAATGTGCTCGCTGTCACCACCACCCGTGGGATCGCTGGAGCCAGTCGGACTACCACGGCATGCAGGCTTTCTTCACTCAGATCAGCTTCAAGAAGCTGGGGGACTCCGATGCACTTCTGACCGCTGGTACAACGCCGACTGTGCATCCGCGCACCAGACAGCCGGTCTTTGCTCACGCACTCGATCAGCCTGCACCGGATCAGAGCCCGCCGGGCGATCGCCGCAGATTGCTGGCAGGCTGGCTGACGGCCCCCGACAACCCGTGGTTTGCCAGCAATCTGGCCAACCGCACATGGGCCCATTTTCTGGGTCGCGGACTGGTCGAACCGGTTGACGATTTCCGACTGACAAATCCTGCCAGTAACCCCGAATTGCTGGAAGCACTCGCGAAAAAGCTGACGGAATTGAAATTTGACTATCGGCAGTTCGTACGAGCCATCGTGCTGTCGCAAACTTACCAGTCCGGCACCGACGCCACGCCCAGCAATGCTGTCGACGAACAAAATTACTCCCGCTATCCCATGAAACGTATGGATGCTGAAGTTCTGCTGGATGCGGTTTCGCAGGCCACGGGAGTCGCAGAAGAATTCCCCGGCATGCCCGCCGGGACACGCGCCATCCAGCTATGGGACAGTCATTTGCCCCACCAGTTTCTCGAACTGTTCGGTCGACCTGTGCGGGAGACAGCCTGTGAATGCGAACGGGTCACAGAGCCGACGGTATCGCAGGTTCTGCACGTTCTGAATTCGCCGCAGATCGAATCGCGGCTCAGACACGCCAATGGTCGGATCGCTGAATTATGTCGGCAGCACTCAGATGATCGGCAGCTGATTGAAAACCTCTATCTGACGTGTTACAGCCGTCAGCCCACCGCAGATGAACAATCTGCGGCACTGCAGCACCTGGCAAACGCCCCCGATCGACTGGAAGGCGCTGAAGACCTGTTGTGGAGCCTGATGAATTCCCTCGAGTTTCTGGTAAACCACTGATATGAAACGCTCATACTATTGCGATGGAATTCGACGTAGGGACCTGCTGCACCTGGGTGTCGCCGGTACTGCCGCCTGCGGACTGACTCTGCCAGGCCTGCTGGCTGCCGAGCAGGCTCAAAAGTCACGCAGTCCGAACGCGCGTGACGGTATGTCGCTGATCATCGTATTCCTCCAGGGTGGCTTATCCACCATTGACACCTGGGACATGAAGCCGGATGCGCCGCCCGAATTTCGCGGCGAGTTTAATCCGATCGACACGAATGTTCCGGGAATTCAGGTGTGCGAGCATTTGCCGCGACTGGCACGTCAGTTTGACAAGTTTGCACTCGTGCGTTCCTTCACCAACCCAAACTCGGATCACGGACCGGCCGACCACTACCTGCTGACCGGCTACCGCCCCGGGCCCGGCTTCAACGGCGGACTCAAGCCAAACAATCAGAAACCGGCGCATGGAGCCGTCATTTCACGGCAGCTCGGTCCTCGCGGCTCCGTACCACCCTACGTTTGCCTGCCCAAAATGCACAACAGTGCCGGTTCGTCCTATCTCGGCTCCTCCGCAGCCCCCTTTGTCGTTGATGCGGACCCCAGCGCGCCCGGGTTTACCGTTCCCGACCTGATGCCCCCGGTCACAGTCCGGGCTGATCGGCTGGATTCACGCCGCAGTCTGATGAATCGCATCAATCGCTTTCAAAAAACGACCGAGCTCGCAGCAAACCGCGGGGCACTGGCGATGGACACATTTCAGCAAAAAGCCTTTGATCTCATGACGTCCGAAGCGACTCGGGCAGCTTTTGAAATCTCAGCCGAACCGGACGGACTGCGGGACGAATACGGCCGACATTCACTCGGCCAGTCCTGCATTCTGGCCCGCCGACTTGTGGAAGCCGGTGTTCGCTGTGTGCTCATTGACCACACCAACTGGGATACTCATTATTCAAACTTCAGCGTGCTGAAGAACGATCTGCTGCCGCATCTGGACAGTGCCATGAGCACTTTGTTTCGTGATCTGCACGATCGGGGACTGCTGGAAAAAACTATGGTGCTGGTCACCGGGGAATTTGGCCGCACACCCCGGATCAACAAAGACGCCGGACGCGATCACTGGGGCCCCAGTACAGCCATCGCCATCGGCGGAGGAGGAATCCGGGGTGGCAACGTCGTCGGAGCTTCTGACGCTCGCGCTGAAAAACCGGCGACCGAGCCGTTCGGCCCCGAAGACCTGGCAGCCACCATCTACCATGTGCTCGGAATCGACCCTCAGACGCTGTTTCATACCGCCGAAGGTCGACCAATACCCATCGTCCCGGGTGAAGGGCGAGTGATTCAGCCGTTGTTTTCCTGACACATTGTGAAGGCCCGCCAGTGTTTCGCCCAGCGTTCTCACTCAGAAGCTTTGCCGCAGCCTGTGCCGGCGGTCTGTTGATCGGGCTGCCCGGCTGGCTGCAGCCCTGCACAATACAGGCTGATGAGCCCACCGCCAGCTATATCTTCCCTGCCGGTGGCCAGCGTGGAACCACAGTCGAGTTCCACGTCGGCGGTCACTACCTGCACGACAATGCAGCGTTCTATCTCGATGCAGATCCCGGTGAGTATTCCCGGAAGCTCAGCCGGCAGCCGCACACACTTTGGTTTGAAGGTCCGCTGCTGCCTTTGCCAGAGTCTCAGCAAAAAGAGGATTATCCGGTCGACCATCGCGGAACCATCCGGATTGCCAAAGATGCGTACGCGGGCACTCGATGGTGGCGTGTGAGTACCTCTCAGGGAGTCACTCCCGGGATGCCGTTCATCGTCGGCGAACTGCCGGAAATCACCGAACAGGAAATTGAAGGTCGTCCGATTCCTGCTGAAGTGAACCTGCCTGTAACCATTAACGGTCGCATCTACCCGCGTGAAGACATCGATATCTGGACCTTCACCGCCGAAGCCGGCGAAGTGATCTCCTGCGAAGTTGCCGCGCAGCAGTTGAAATCGCCGCTCGACGCCACACTGCAGGTCACGGGACCCACCGGCACAGTAATCGCTCGCTGCGATGACGCCTCGGGACGTGATCCGCAGCTGGCATTCACTGCCCCGGAATCCGGTCAGTACGCCGTGCACCTTTGGGATGCAGATCTCGGTGGCTTACAGCACTATATCTATCGCCTGACGCTGCAGCGCGGGCCGGTGGTGCAGGCTGTTTATCCGCTGGGTGCCAGAGCCGGAACGCATGTTTCTGTCGAACTGATCGGCACAGGATTGCCCGAGACATCGCGGCAGCTCGAGATTCCAGCCGGCATCGGTCCAGTCTTCAGGCTCCCGGCCGCGGCTCACTTGCCATTTGAAACTTCGGAACTGCCGGAAGTCCTTGAACAGGAGCCTAACAACGATCCGCAGTCCGGCCTTCCCGCCTCGGTCGGCACCATTCTGAACGGCCGTATCCAGCAGGCGGCAGACAGCGACTTCTGGCAGTTGTCGCTGAAAAAGGGAGTTGCCGTGCAGTTGAAGATCAGCGCGTCTCAGCTGCGTTCGCCGCTCGACAGCGTGTTGCAGGTGTTCGACCAGGCCGGAAAGATGGTTGCCGAATCGGATGATGCTGCCGGCGGTGTCCCTGATTCGCTGCTGACTTTTCAGCCGCCCGAGGATGGTGTTTACAGCGTACGAGTATCCGATCGATTCGATGGTCGCGGGGGGCCGCAGTTCGGGTATCGCCTGAGCGTTCAGGAGGCCGGCACTCTGCAGCCATTCTTCAGACTCAGGATTCCGGCGGACGCACTGAATCTTAAACGCGGTGGCGAAGCAAAGGTGAAAGTGATGGCCGACCGACAGAATGGACATAATGAGGCAATTCCATTGCAGGTCGAAGGTCTGCCGCCGGGTGTTGCGGTGGAAGGCACCGAGATAGCAGCGGGGAAGAACGAGGCACAGTTGACGTTCAAGGCAGAGGCTACCGCTCGGATCGACGTCTCAGCAGTAAGGATCCGCGGCACGCAGCTGCGTGACGGGCTCAGTGCGGAAGTGCTTGCGACGACCGAGGGAACCGATCCCGCTGCTGGCAGCCAGCATTTGTGGCTGGCAGTGACAGTTCCCACCCCGTTTCGATTTGTGGGTGACTTCGAAACCCGCTACGCGGCTCGCGGGTCTGCATTTACCAGACGATACCGCATCGAACGCGGGGGCTACGAAGGGCCGCTGCAGGTTTCCCTCGCCGAACGTCAGACGAGACATCTGCAGGGTGTCACGGGGCCTGTCATCGAAGTTCCTGCCGGGCAGACGGAATTTGAATATACCGTATCACTGCCTCCATGGATGGAAATTGGCCGCACCAGTCGGACGTGCCTGATGGCCGTGGGACAGGTCACCACAGAGGACGGACGGGCACATAACGTCAGCTACACGTCGTTTGAACAGAATGATCAGATTATTGTGCTGGTGGATCCCGGTCGCATGAACCTGCGTCTTGAGCGTAATACGCTGCTGGCGGTGGGCGGCACCGCAGCACAGCTGGGTTTTGAGGTACAGCGCGGCTCGGATTCTGCCGGGCCCCTGCAGGTCGAACTTTTGCTGCCCCGGCACATGCAGGGCATCTCGTGTGACGCCGTCCAGCTGACCGGACAGCAGTCAACAGGCGTCCTGACACTGCGATTCGCTGCCGACAATGTCGGTCCGCTAAACATGCCGCTGCTGGTGCGTGCCACGACCGGCAGCGGAGCTGCTCGCACGATTGCCGAGGCCACGCTGACAGTTTTGCCACCAAAACCTTAGCCCGGTCTCACCAGACGCCGAGGCCAAACGTCCGAGTGTACTGCGCGAAGGGGCAGTCGGAGTGCCAAAACATCTATTTTTCAGGGGCAGTGTGCTTCTGAGGAACAGTGCTCGGGCTGGAAAGCCCGAGCTACATTTTGTACTTCGCGTGGATCCAGCCTGAGCACACTCAGTGACTGGTTCCTTCCGCTGACTGCTGCTGAGCGCACTGCACCCTGGCTGCCGGATGCTGCGGTCGAACGTCCGGTTTTGTCTGTGACTGACAGCGAATGCCGTCCGTTGCCGACAGACTGCAGCGACTTTCGGTCGCTATGGCAGGCGGTTTTCGATATACTCCTGTCAGCTTCCCGCGAAATTTGCCACATTGTTATACGGACCTGCTTCTATGCTCAGGCTCAGATCTGTTCTCATCGTCGCTACTCTGGCAGTTTCATCGTTCGCAGCAGCCTGCTCAGCCGCAGACTGGCCGCGCTGGCGCGGTCCTGCAGATACCGGCAGCGTCGACGGTGGCAACTACCCGGACAGCCTCAGCCCGGAGACGCTCATCTGGAAAACACCGCTGCCTGGCAAGGGCTGTTCAACGCCGATCCTGGTTGGCAATACGCTGTACCTTACTGCTCCGGTTGACGGTCGCGATGCTCTGCTGGCCTTTGATCTTTCCGGAAAGCAGCTTTGGCAGGCAATATTTGCCCAGGAAGATGCCGGCAAGCACCGCAACGGATCGGGCAGCAATGCGTCACCCGTCAGCGACGGAAAATCAATCTTCGTCTATTTCAAGAGCGGTACTCTGGCGGCAGTTTCCACCACTGGAAAAACTCTTTGGACCACCAACATCGTCGAGCGATTTGGAAAAGACACGCTGTACTGGGATCACGGCACCTCACCGGTGCTGACCAGCCGGCACGTGGTTCTTGCTCGAATGCACAATGGCGAATCCTGGCTGGCTGCATTTGATCGCCAGACCGGAAAGATGGGCTGGAAGACTGACCGCAACTTTCAGACTCCACAAGAGGGTGACCACGGCTACGCAACTCCGCTTGTCATCATGCGAGACGGCAAGGAAACGCTGCTGACGTGGGGGGCCGAGCACCTCACGATGCACGACGCAGAGTCCGGTAAACTGCTGTGGACCTGCGGAAACTTCAACCCTGATGCTGAGAAACTTTGGCCCTCCATTTCTACTCCGGTGATTGTCAACGGAACAGCGGTGATCGCATTTGGCAGAAACGATCGCGGCAAACCGCGACTGCACGGTATCCGCCTGGATGGGTCTGGTGACGTCACAGCCACTGCCCATGCATGGCTTCGCACCGATGTTGGCACATTCGTGCCCAGTGCCGCAGTCTGGAATCAGCATGTGTACCTTGTCCGAGACGGCGGTGAGGTGGAGTGCCTGGAACCAGCCTCCGGAAAAACACTCTGGAAGGACGCCTTTCCGAAACACCGCACAAACTTCTATTCATCGCCGGTTATTGCGGGCGGGCGATTTTATGCACCGCGGGAAGACGGCATGGTGTTTGTTGCAAACGTCGCCGGTGACAAATTTCGTGTGCTTTCACAGAATGATCTGCAGGAGCCGGTGATTGGATCACCGATACCGGTCGATGGTCGCATTTATCTGCGTGGCGAACGACACCTCTTCTGTTTCGGCACTAAGTAGTGCTGGTTCACTTTCACACGGGCATATTTCCGAAAGCATTCCATGAGCCAGTCTCAGCCGGCCAGTGGCGAAAAACGTGGATTACTGGGCACTTTTCTGGACACAATTGAATGGGTGGGCAACAAACTGCCGGATCCTGCCGTGCTGTTTGTGATTGGAATTGCCATCGTCTGGCTGTTGTCGGCCGTGTTTTCGTATGTGGACTTCGCTGAAACATTACCGGGCAAAACCGAGCCGATTCGCATTATGAACCTGCTGGCCCCCGAGAAAGTGGCCGAATTCCTGTCAAAAATGACAGAGACATTCGTGGGCTTTCACCCGCTGGGTGTGGTTCTGGTGGCGATGCTGGGAGTGGGTGTGGCTGAGCATTCCGGGTTCATCAACGCGGTGCTCAAGACCATGCTCACTTTCACTCCCAAATCCCTGCTCACACCCATGGTCGTGTTTGTCGCTGTAATCAGTCACACAGCTGCTGATGCTGGCTATGTCGTGGTCATTCCGCTGGCAGGCGTCATTTTCTACGCGGTCGGTCGACACCCGCTGGCCGGGATTTCAGCCGCTTTTGCCGGTGTCAGCGGCGGCTTTAGCGCAAATTTTATTCCCTGCGGAATTGACCCGCTGCTGGCCGGTCTGACCACCTCAGGAGCCCAGCTGGTTGACAGCACTTATGTGGTCAACCCGCTCTGCAACTGGTTCTTCACTGGGTGCTCAAGTGTGCTGATTATCGCCATCGGCTGGGTCATCACAGACTTTGTGATCGAGCCGAGGCTCAAGAATTCCGTGGTTGACGGTGACCCGGATCAAATGCCCAAATTGCCGGAACTCACTGATCGGGATCGTCGCGGCATGGCACTGGCCGGACTGTCCGTACTGATCTGCGTTGCTGTGCTGGCGGTCTGGTCACTATGGCCCGGTTCAGCACTGCAGGCCAAACCGCCGGAGGGCCAGAACTGGGCCCTGTACCAGCGTCTGACCAGCCTGAATAAAGCGGCTCCGGCAAAACTGATGAACTCTATTGTCCCCCTGATCTTTATCTTCTTTTTGATCCCCGGGCTTGTGCACGGATTTGTCTCCGGCACATTCAAAACTCATCGTGATGCCGTCAAAGGCATGGCTAAAGCGATGGAGTCAATGAGCTATTACCTCGTGCTCGTGTTCTTTGCTTCCCTCTTTATCGCTTCATTCACGGAATCCGGATTTGGTGCACTGCTTGCTGTGAAGGGTGCAGCCAAATTGAAGGCGATGAACGCATCAGCAGGTGTCACAATTGCAGGGGTGATTCTGCTGTCGACAACGGTCAACCTGCTGATCGGCTCAGCATCCGCTAAGTGGGCGATGCTGTCACCAATTTTCGTCCCCATGCTGATGCTGCTGGGAATCTCTCCTGAACTGACACAGGCTGCCTATCGGGTTGGTGATTCATGTACCAATATCATTACTCCCATGATGCCCTACTTTCCGCTGGTCGTTGTGTTCTGCCAGAAATACGTCAAAAGCACTGGCCTGGGTACCGTCACATCTCTGATGCTGCCATACTCCATGACCTTTCTGGTGCTCTGGACTGCCTTCCTGTTTGCTTACTGGCAGCTTGGCATGCCACTCGGTATCCAGGGCGGGTATGAATACACTGCACTGGCAGCACCAGCAGCCGGCTGACGCGAACCGCGGCTCAAAAGCTGGCCCGCGGTAATCCCCGGGCCAGCATTTTTCCTGCAGCAACGCTGACTGGTCTCTTACAGAGCCACAACAACACAGAGAAACTGCTGCATGAGTCGCCGGCAAAACCGCTGACCCGCACCGTGAAGTCACCCTGCCAGCCACTCGCTCCGTGCTTCCGTGCCTCTGTGAGGTAAAACAAACGAGGCATTTAAGTACGGCTGACGGATGACCAGTCGAGTCATGCCGGTCCAGCATCAACAGCCGGGCGACCGTCTGCCGGTCCTGCCCGGTCGCACAATCTCTTCGCCAGCCACCACCCTTTTCAGGCAGTCTCCTGTGGGCTGCACTGTCGATGTATGGTGCTTCAGGCGGCAGACTGGGGCGCTGTCAGACATTTGCACAGTCGCCCTGATTGACTTCGTGCCAGCTGCCTGTTGACGGGATGAGGCACCTGAAGTCGGCCCGGACCTCGCAAAAGGTCCAGGCAGTCACTGCTCACCCTGCTCCAGTCACATCGATCACGGCACCAGGCCGAAAGAGATCGTCGCCGGATGCTGCTCGCTGTGATACACGCGATGCACCGCCGACTGAAAATCTTCCGGCTTCGCAAAGTAAATGTTTGGCACATACTTCTGCGGGTTGCGATCCACCAGCGGGAACCAGGTACTCTGAATCTGAATCATGATGCGGTGCCCCTTCTGGAAACGGTGCAGCACGTCCAGCAGCTCCAGACTGATCGCTGCCGGCTGATCCGGCACAAACGCTTCCGGCTTTTCATACGAGTTCCGAAACCGCCCCCGCAATACCTCGCTGCGAATCATCATCTGATAGTTCGGCAGCTTCGCTGCATCCGTGCCGTCAGGAAACACGTCAATCAGCTTCACGACAAAATCCGCATCCGTACCGCTGGTCGACGCAAAAAACTGAGCCATCAGCGGACCAGCAATCACCACATCCTCGGCCAGCACGTCAGTCTGATACACCAGCACATCCGGGCGTCGCGCAGCAAAACGCTGGTCGTCCGTCATATATTCGTTCGTCATCCGATTGGTAATTTCTTCCGTATAGGGCACAGGTCTGGCAGGATCACTGATGTACTGATCAAAACCCGAATCTCCCGGACTCTGCTCAGCTATCTCGCGGGCACCCGACAGCAGCTTGCCGTCCGCTGATTCCAGCTGCAGCCGGCCACCCGCCTGCAATCGCAGCCGCGAAGGCTTTGCCTCAGCAGGAGGCCAGTGACTGAATGTCCGCCACTGATTGCTGCCGGTCTCAAAAACCGTGGCTTCCGCCGGTGCCGCCACGTCAGTACCACGCAGATACTTTTCAAAAAATGGAAACTCAATCTCCGCTCGATAATGCGGACCCGTCTTCGAGCCAAACGTCACAGCACCCAGACGATCGCCTTCCGTCGATGCCCAGCCACCATGTACCCACGGTCCCACCACCAGCACGTTGTTCACACCCGGATTTAATCGCTCCACAGACTGATACGTCTTGAACGACCCATACAGGTCCTCAGCATCAAACCAGCCGGTGACCACCATCACCGCCGGAGCTGTGTTCTTCAGGTGCGGCAAAATCGCCCGACGCTGCCAGAATTCATCCCGATTCGGATGCGCCATCATGTCGTTCCAGAACGGAACTGAGTCCTTAAGAAAACGCTCGTTAATCCCGGTGATCGTCCCGGCATCCAGAAACATCTGATAACCGTCAAGCGACGGAACAGCATTCGCCACAGGACGCTCAGTCGTCGGACCACGTCGCTCCTGAGCATTATTGTTCAGCCAGCGAAAAGCATGAGCCAAAAAGAAGGCACCATGGTGCAGGAAGTCATCGAAATACCAGTCACCCACCGGAGCCTGCGGTGAAACGGCTGCCAAAGCCGGATGCGCATCAATCATCCCGGCCGATGCATAGAAACCCGGGTACGAAATTCCTGCCATCCCGACCTTGCCGTTGTGCCCCTCGATGTTCTTCGTCAGCCACTCAATCGTATCCCACGCATCTGTGCTCTCGTCGATGTCCCCCGGGCCCCGCTTCTCAGTCAAATGAGGCCTCACCTGCTCAAACTGACCCTCAGACAAAAAACGGCCCCGCACATCCTGGTTCACAAAAATGTAACCCGCACGCACAAAATGCTCGCTCGGCCCAAGCGAACCCGGCATTTTGTCAGGTCCGTAAGGAGCACAGGAATACGGAGTCCTCTTGATCAGAATCGGCCACTTCTGCTCCGGACTCTTCGGTACGTACACAGCCGTGTACAACTTCACCCCGTCACGCATCGGAACCATGTGTTCCTGCTTGACGTAGTTGTCCCTGATGTACTGATCCGTTGGCACCGCCGCCGATTTCACGGCAGCCTGCGGCCCCGCAAGGCAACAGCAGTCAGCACTGATCAGCAGCACAAAAATACTCAGCACACTCCTGAATCGCAGCATCATCACGCACTCCCAGATTTCTCACAATTCAAATCAAAACCTCGCTCACTCCCGCAGCAGCTCTTCCCGAGCCGCCGCGAATTCAGACTGTTGCTCCGCCGTAAGCTGCGGATAACGCAGCTCCAGACTACTGATCGTCTCACGCAGGATGCTGGCGACGATACTGCGAGCCACCCACTTCTGGTCCGCCGGCACGACGTACCACGGAGCCCATTCTGTGCTGGTGGCCTCCAGCGATTCCTCGTAAGCCTGCATGTATGCATCCCAGTGCCGCCGCTCCGCCACGTCACCAGCCGAAAATTTCCAGTACTTTTCAGGTCGCTCCAGACGCTCCAAAAAACGCTTC
>JBJTPZ010000275.1:0-6402 GCA_046075365.1 Planctomycetaceae bacterium | reverse complement strand
GTAGGCTAAGATCGCGGCGGTCGAAAAAGCCGCGAAGCGATTTCGCGAGATACGAGATGGTCCTCCCGCGTCGGGAGCCGTCTAGCGGTCTCGATTGGATTCGGGAGGAAGTGTCGCGATGGACAAATCAGGTCGAGTGGCGTGACTGCGGTGCGAAGTTGCATCAACGGTGCGGATTGCCGTGAGCATTTCATGCCATGGCACGGCTAGTGGTGATTGTTGATCGGTTGAGCCGGCATGGGCATGCCGATTTGATCCCAGAACGCGCGCGATGAGTCATGCACCGAGTTTGAGCGTTCCGCCGAAACAAATACGACGTAATCACCGCATCCGGCCATCGCCGACTGGCCACCGATCGCGAACTATGCGCATCCCCAGATCGACAAAGCGATCAGGGCCAGCGATCTTTGGCGGTTGCGTGTCATCAACGGGGAAGCCTGGAGAAGGTGGACCGGAGTTCCAGTTGTTCTGCTTATGACAACGAAGTATACGACATTACAGTCTAGTGAGGTTCGCATTTTGCGGCAACAAAATTCATTGTTGTCGAAGGTTACGACGCCCTATCCGGTGCAATCGGCCCAGGATCTACTCGGGGGGAACGATGGTTTCTCCCGTAAAAAGGTCCAAACGACTCCAAACGATCACGTTTGGCCGCCGCCGGTCAGCTTGGTCGACTTCACATTGGTCAATTGAAAAGCGTTGCGCATGATTTCGTGGCCATCGACGGTGATGGCAGCACGAAAGTCGAACAGGTCGCCCACCTGTTCCTCGAGGGTAACGCGTACGGTCATCACATCTCCGGGCCGGGCGAAGGACAACATCCAGCCGAGTCGCCGTTGGGGCAGACAGCGTCACATGGCCATCAGGCGGATGCACGGACAGGTGCACGTTCCTGATTGCCTTGCGAGTCACCTGAATCGACAGGTCCCCGATTGTGATCTCTTCCACCATCAGTATCCAGCCTGATGCCTGATGATGTCGAACACTGCCTGAGTTGCTTTGCGGTCACGATTCAGCAAAGGAAACAAAACATTCAGCACCTGCCGGCCTCGTGGTCCGTCAATATCGTCCTTCCAGCCGGCAGGAGCATTCCTACGGATTGTTTCGTCGATCTTCAACGCCAGCGCGGCCCGTGCTGCAATATCGGCGTGGGTGTCTTCGGCAACCATCATGTGGTCGCCTGCCAGAATTCGGGCGAGGTTGTTGAACAGTACAATCGCTTCGGGGTGGCCGTGCAAAGATGAAGGGATGCCGGCAACCGGCTTCTGCTGTGCCAGCCGCTTCACCAGTTCCTCTGCCTGCCTCAGAAACTCCTCGTAATCGATCGTGGCTTTACGCCTCTGTTCAATCAGGTCGTCCAGTAGCTTTGACATCTCAGCGTAGAACCGAGGATCTGTGAGCTGATCGCGAATGATGGTCTTGCGAACGTTGTTGATGATCCCTTCGGCAATGGCGTTTCTTGACAACTTCCCCTTGGCGTTCAGCTTTCGAGCAATGGCATCGTGGATACCCGTCTCAATGATCAATTCCGTCAGTGACAGCGTACTCAGGTGACCAAGGTCTTCTGCCGGATCTGCCTGAACGTACGTGTTCAACAGATGTCGCATGTCGGCTTCAAACGGTTTGACGTCCAGTTCTTCTCCGGAGTGCTTTTTAATGGCTGCTCGGATGTCAGAGTGGAGCCTGCATTCGGCTTCCAAACTGGCAGCATCCGCATCGGAATACCCGGCCTCGGACAAATGCTGAGCAATGCTGGAAAATGCCCGTACGAACGTCGCGACAGCCTTGTAGTACGAAATTCGCAGCTGCTCTGTGTTTGCAAGTGCTTCCGGATCATCGGCAGCACCACAGAAGTAATGCAGGAATTGCTCGATCTCACGTGGCCGTGCAACCGGCTCACAGAGGTAACTCAATGCCTCGCGGGCTCCATCCAGTTTCTCTTTTCCTTCTGCCAGCCAGTCCTTCAGCTTCACGTTCCCGTCATTGCCATCGGCATCGATGTCCAGTTCATCGGAACTATAGACGGCGATGGCTTTCTGGACGTCTTCGAACAGCTCCTTGAAGTCCACGATGTGCCCGTAGTCCTTGTCGTCTCCATCCAGTCGATTGGTGCGGCAGATGGCCTGGAACAGGTTGTGATCGCGAAGTTCGTTGTCCAGGTAGATGTAGGTACAGCTCGGGGCGTCAAAGCCGGTCAGAAGTTTGCTGACAACAATCAGGAGCTTGCAGCTGGCCGGTTCAGCAATGAACAGTTTCTTCATCGCATCTTCGTACTGCTTCGTGGTCTGACCATTCGTCAGAACGTATTTCGTGTAGGTGTCAAACTTGTATCGTTCGTCACTGTTTGCTGCCTCCGTCGAAATCGCTGTTGCATGGGGTTCAAACGAGGTGATGATGCCACAGTACTGACCGAAGCTGGTGTTTTGGAACAGACGGAAGTAGTGACAGGCGTCGTAGATGGAAGCGGCCACAAGAATGGCGGTGCCGCGATCATTGTTCAGGCGAGTTTTCAGACCGAAGTCGTGGATGATGTCGGCGATGATGCGCTGCTTTCGTTCTCCGGCACTCATCAGCTCTTCCATGCTGGCCCAGCGTTTACGCAGGGTTGCCTTTTGGAAGGCATTCAGTCGCTTCGTTTTTTGTTCGAACCAGTTGTCGATGGCTTCTGGTGACGTGAGTCGCTGGGGCACGGTGCGAGCTTCGTACTTCAGGTCAAGCACCACTTTGTCCGCGACAGCCTGCTGAAACTTGTAGGTGTGGATATAGGTGCCAAACACTTCACGCGTTGTCTGTTTGTCTTTGCGCAGCAGCGGCGTGCCGGTGAAGCCGATGAAGATGGCCTGCTGCAGCCAGCGTTTCATCTGCCTGTTCATGTCTCCGCCCTGTGTTCGATGGCATTCATCCACAAAAACGTACATGCGGCCATGAACCGGGGGCGGTGTTCCTTTCAGGTCTGATGTGTTGAATTTGTGAATTAATGCGCACAGCAGCCGGGGCGTGGTGGCACCCAGTTTGCGTACCAGGTCGGATCGAGACGTGATACGGGGTGAAGTTGAGTCTTCGCCGACGACGCCGGCGTTTCGCATGACGCCTTCAATCTGCTTGTCCAGTTCATCGCGGTCTGTGATGATCAGGACTCGAGCTTCGGGATCATGCTCCAGCAGCCACTTGGCAATCAGCACCATCAGAATGCTCTTGCCGCTGCCCTGAGTATGCCAGATGACGCCGCCTTCGCGTTTGGCGATGCGTGCCTGAGCCGCCTTCACGCCCACGTATTGGTGCGGCCGTGGAACTTTCTTTTGGCCACCATCGAAGATGATAAAGTTCAGAATCAGATCCAGCAGCCGAGCCTTGTCGCACATCTCCGCCAGCGGCCGGTCCAGCAATTCACCGTTTGTGGGTTGTGAGTCTTCGCGTTTCGCTGCCTTCCACTCGACGAAGAACTTCTCCGGCGTGCCGGCGGTTCCATATCGCAGGCCCTGACTGTCGTTGCCTGCAAACACGAACTGCACGGTGCTGAAGAAACCCTTGTTGAAGATTTCTTCCTGATTTGTCTCCAGCTGTCGAATCCCGAGTGCGACGTCTGCCGAGCCGCGTTTCAGTTCGATCACTGCGACGGCGAGTCCGTTCAGGTAAATCACCAGATCCGGCCGGCGTTCATAACCGCCTTTCAGTGTGACCTCTTCCGCAATCGCGAAATCGTTTGTTTCGGGATGTTCCCAGTCAATCAGATGCACCGTCTGGTTTGGCTGGCCGGCTGCCGTTTGAACGGGGACTCCGTAGCGAAGCAGTTGGTAGGTACGAAGGTTTGCCTGGTAAAGAGTGATTCCTGTGGCATCGGCGGCCGTCTCCAGTTTTTGCAGTGCGGCTGAGATTTGTGGATGGGAGTAGCCTCGTTGCTTCAGGTTGTCGCGCAACAGCGCTGCCTCAATCGGGCGGTTGGTCGGACGCTCGTGCCAGTCGCCGAGGAAGCGGTAGCCGAGGCAATCCGAGCGGGAATTGTCGGTGAACAAGGCGATCACGCGGTTCTGGGTCGTGCGTTCGGAACGGGGTTGTTCAGGCATGGGCAGCCTCTTTCAGACGGCTGGGCGACCATACCAGCTCGACGAGAGCAGCAACTAAGTCCCGCCGGGACTGCTGCTCCACTTTGGTAAATCGTTCGAAGGCCTTGAATGGAAGCTGGTGGGTTGAGATGAACTGTTGAAACTGAGGCTGGTGCTCGTACACACTGGCGTTGAGGCTGGCGGCGTAGAAATTCTGCCGGCCGTAATGCTCCCGCTTCTGATCAAAGGGCTTGGCTTGCAAGCTGCGGTTTACGTCGGCTGGTAGTAGCAGCAACGACGCAACGTGATTACGCCATTCGATAAACTCTGCTTCGCTGGCGAACAAGGTCTGCACGGCTTCGAAATCGTCGGCCCAGATGTGTTCGATGTCAAAAGGGTTCTTTACGGATCGGTTTACGAGCTTCTCGAACGACTCCGTCCGCCCAGCGCCAGTCTCGGTCGCTGCGGTGATGCGGGCCAGCAGATGATAAATGTAGCGGCGACTGAATTGGTTCAGCCCTAACCCCTGGATGCCCTTACGCCCTTTGGCGGAACTGCCAACAAAGGTCACCTCGTCGTCAGCGAGCTTCCTGTCAAGAATGTCTACAACATCGTCCAGTGATTTGCCCCTGATTTCCCGGCAGAGCAGCCACATTGCATACGACACGCTGGAGTACCCGACGCGGATGTAGTTCACCACTCGACGCATCAGCCAAATGTCGAGGTAGGTGGCAGTCACCGCTAACTTGCGCCGGACAGTTTCATCATCGTCGGTCTCCACAAGCGGGGCCAAAAGTACCGTGCTTTGCCAGGTGAAGTCATTGTGCGCGTTGTAATAGACCGCCTCCAGGCCGGGGGTGTAGTGTTTGCTCGCGTTCAGTATGCGCCGGTAGGCTTTGGCAAAAAAAGGGAAACTCTCGGCCATGAGCTTCTGGTTTGCTTGAGCCTTGCCCAGACCGAGTCGCCCGCTGTTGTCACGAACCCACCGGTGGAAGAGGGTGCCGATCAGCTCCCAGTCCTTGTCGAGAGCGCCCGCCTTGCGGTCGCGGATCGTCTCGGCGTACCGGGCTCGCAACCAGGCCTTGATGCAGTTCGCGTCCCGCTCCGATTCATGTTCACCGCCGCACGAGATCAGGTCCAACACCTGCTGTTTCCAGATTTGGTTGATCTCGTGCCGAATCTGGAGATCTTCAATTGGCGCGAGCAGGAAGGCTTTGAGCATGTCCACTGGGCTCAGTGGCTTGCCTCGGTCGTTCATGGTCTCGAAGATGGCCGCGGCGTACGCGTCGTTGTCGGTTGCGATCTCAATCAGCCCCACGCGCGTCAACAGCCAGTAGAGGAAGTGCGGCAGAGGGTGCCCAATTCGTCTAGCAGGTCGTTCTCCTCAATGTCCCGATACCGGGCGAACATTGTCTGGATCGACTCATCCTTGCCGTCCGGACTGAAAGGCTGACCTTCGAACAAAGCTTTAATAACGGGTAGTCGCTCGGGGATGTCCAGGTTGAACTTGGGCTGGCCAAGATTGTCACTAAAGATCAATGGCGCGACGGTCTGCACCACGGGCAAATTCTGCACCTGTGCATCGCGGTAGAGGCAAATCAAAAGCAGCGTTAGCGAGGTCACGCGCTGTTGGCCATCGATCAGGTAATTCTTGCCATTACGCTTGCTGACAATGATTGACCCAAGGAAGTACTCGCCGTAACTGCTGACCGCTGTCGTTTCGTCTTCGGGCCGATAGTGGCTGTAGAACTTGGCCCCGAGATCAGACAGCAGTTCGTCGATGTTCTTCTTCTCCCACTTGTACTCGCGTTGGTAGTCATCAATGGAGAACGACTGACTTTGCAGCAACTGTTGCACGCTTCGGTAATGTGGAGTGATGGCGCTCATATCAATCTCGTTTTGCCGGTGAGAAGTTCCTGCATCATGGCCTGCTTGAGGGCGCGGGTCTTCTCCCGCCGCTGCTCCAACGCCGCCAGCTCCAGGTCCATCTCCGTCAGCACCTCGGCGATGGCGGTTTGTTCGGCTTTGGGCGGAAGGCGAAGTGGCCGTCCAAAAGTCTGCTTGAACAAAACGAACGGCTGGCCACTTCCGCTCTTCAGCCAGAAATCTTCGTCGTTGATGTATAGCCCAAGGAATCGTCTATCCACCTTGCTTTCGTTCGGCCAGACGACGTGAGTGTTTGCGATGGCGCACCATTTGCCGGTTGCGACGAATGCTTTTCCACAGCGCGACCCGACGGCAGAGACAATGATGGCGTCGCCTTCAAATTCGTAGTGATCACACCAAACATCTTGGCCAGACGCACTAAATCCGGGAAACAGTCCCGAAGCGGGTGACTGCGCCAGTTTGCCTTTGATGA
>JBJTPZ010000274.1:0-2061 GCA_046075365.1 Planctomycetaceae bacterium | reverse complement strand
GGTCGTCTGGATAGAGTACGGGCCACACAATAGAAACCACCTGCTGCGGCAATCGTCGTCGATCGGCGGTTCCCCTTCAACCGCAGCCAACCTGCACCGCCACCCCGGAATTCCACATTCCGCTGTCGTCAGTCGCCCTGTGAATCGCGTAGTTCTTCAGACAGCGATGTCACACTTTGCACTCTTTCCCCGAGGCAGCACCATGGCGACTGCAGACACACACCCATTCACCCCTGACCATCGAATCGACATCTCTGCTGGTGGATGCCACCGCGGCCGCTGCGCTGTGTGGCAGGCACCTGCGTACCTGGCGCGGCTGGCAGGCCACGGGCCCGCTGGTCGGATCCCAAGGCCGATCCGACACGGGCGTTCACTGATGCGGAGATATTGCCGACCGGGCGAACGAAACGCGTGTGATTCCAGTTGGCAATTATGGTTTCCATGTCGTATCATCAGGGCAGCATGCATGGAGCATGGCAACACTTTCCGCATCGACAGAGCCTGGCGAAGATGATCCCAGCATTTCTTGAAGATGGATATCTGCCCGCAGGACTGCACATTGCCGGCGAAGTCGATGTGATCGTCAGATTCGGAAGTGCCACCTTGAAACGACGACTCCTTGCTTTGCGTTTGATGCGATGGATTGAGTTGTGTCGTCAGGTCGGTGCCAAACGGCTGTTTGTGGATGGCAGCTTTGTCACTGCAAAACCAGACCCACAAGACCTCGATGCTGTCGTGTGGCTCAACATAGACTTTGCGGCACGCGTAGAACGCGGCGAAATGGCAGCCGTCGAACTGAATATGATGCTGACCACAAGGCAGCCGGAAGAGATCTTTGCGGCAGAGGATCGTCGGGACTGGGAAGAATGGCTCGAATTCTTCGGCAGAACTCGCGAAGCAGATCGGCGAAGAAAAGGTCTTGTGGAGGTGCAATTGTGATTTCAAGTATTGTGGAGTACGAGCAGGCACAGGCAGAACTGCAGGTTCTTCAGGAACGGCTCGCAGAGTTGCAGCGCGAGTCCCCGCTCGGCGAAAAGGGCTTCACGAAGGCCGGCATTCGAAAGCTGATTGCAAAACTGAACGAGGAACTCGCGATTTTTGAGGGGAGTGAAGAGGCACGTGGAACGCACACCCACCGGGTGGCTCCAGTGCCCTGATGTTTCGCGTCCAAATTTAAGCCATCGAGACGTTAAAGCTGCCCCGGAAGCTGTCTGCGGTCGACGTTCATCAGCCCCAATCAGCGGTTCTCGTTGAACCGGGCATCCCTGCACCGCCATCCCGGAATTCCACATTCCGCTGTCGTCAGTCGCCCCGTGAATCGCGTAGTTCTTCAAATAGCGATGTCACACTTTGCACACTTTCCCCGAGGCAGCACCATGGCGACTGCAGACACACATCCTTCACCCCTGACCGTCGAATCCACACCCCTGCTGGTGGATGCCACCGCGGCCGCTGCGCTGTGTGGCAAGCACCTGCGTACATGGCGAGCGTGGTGGGCCGCAGGCCGGATCCCGAGGCCGATCCGAATTGGCCGTTCGCTGATGTGGAGATTCAGTGAACTGGAGGCATGGGTGGCGGCTGGGTGCCCACCGCGAAAAGACTGAGTTTTTACTCACAGAACTCGTCGCAGAATGCCTTGATGTCGTGGCCCGTTTGAGCAAACTGGCGATCGCGTATTTTCCGACTCGCATCGCAGCAGAACATGGAAGCAGGTATGGCCAGTCTCTACAAAAAACCGGTGATTCTCAACGACCCAAAGACCAATAAGCCCGTGAAAACGAAATCAAGGAAATGGTGGGGGCGGTTCAAGAATGAACACGGCGTTGAGGTTCGTGTTCCTCTGGCTGTCGACAAAGCTGCGGCACAGTCGATGCTCAACGAACTGGTTCGCAAAACTGAACGTCGCGCGGCGGGATTGATTGATCGATTCGATGAACACCGACAACGCCCGGTGGCTGATCACATTCGAGACTTCTGCAAGCACCTGCGGGCAAGGCAAGTGGGGGAATCGCAGGTCAAGCTGGTTGTCTATCGGGCGGAACGGATCCTCGAGGCCTGCCG
>JBJTPZ010000273.1:0-2160 GCA_046075365.1 Planctomycetaceae bacterium | reverse complement strand
GGGAGTTTCGGGCACCGGGCTTTGCACCTGAATCGGTTTTTTCGACCTGCGGAGTCGGCGGGAGAGACACGCCGGCTGTGGCGGTGTGTGCGTAAGTGGCTGAAAACACTGGCGTTACGTCACACGTTTTGGCGGGATGTCTCGGTTCGCGCACGAAAAAACCCCGGGGTCGAAATCGTTTCGACACCGGGGTTTCGATGGAGCGAACGACACGGACCTCGAAATTCAAACAGAGACATTTCGATTCCGAAAACGCCTCTGCGATTCCGGATGGTTCAAAAACCGAGGAAAATCGCGATTTCACCATGCGACCGCCCACGCACCGTGATCACCAGACCTGGCCGAGGGCTTCGGCGGCCGGCCGTTTCGGGTGGCACACCATGATCGAACCAGCAATCGCTTGCCGGTGGTGACGTGATCGCGGCGGAAGTTCACGCTGTTTTTTCTTGATCAGGCGATGCCGCAGGCAGGTGCACCCGGTGCGTGGGGCGACGCGGCGGCTGGAACCAGCTTCGCAGCTCAACGCAGCTCAAAAAGTCCGATGCTGCCGATCGTCGGGAACACTCTCACAATGTATGAAGGTAACGATTATGCCGACTTTGCGGGTTATTCCGGATTTAACGGCTCTAGCAGCGACCGCAGCCGCGACTCCGTCGCGGCTGTGTCAACGCCCAAAGATTCCAGAATGCTGCGATAATTCTCCAATGCGGCCCGCAAATGCGGATGCTCGTGACCCGTGTCCCGGGTGAACTCTATGAAAATCTCCACCATCCTGCGACTCAGAGGCTCCGCTTCGGAAAGACGGTTGGTGGCGTAGAGTAAGGCGGCAAGGTTGTTGAGGCCGCCGGCGACTGTGGGGTGGTTCGGGCCGTAGCTGGTCTCAGAGATCGAAAGGGCGCGACGATACAGAGGCTCCGCTTCGGAAAGACGGTTGGTGTCACTGAGTAAGCCGGCAAGGTTGTTGAGGCCGGTGGCGACGTTGGGGTGGTTCGGGCCGTCGGCTTTTTCATACAGGGTCAGGGCCGTATCCAGCAGCGGTTCCGCTGCAGCGAACTGGGCTCGAGCATGCAGCAGACGCCCCAGTTGAATCATCAGGGCGGCGACGGGTTCGGCGATGCCGCGCTGGTGGCCGGCGTGCACGGCGGCGGTCGCGTGAGGCTGCAGCTGGTCCCACTCGGGCCACGCCCGCACGTCACTTGCACTGTGCTCAGGCAGCAACCCGTGCAGGCGATCGAGCGCGGTCTGCAGGTGCGCGGCCGGGTTCGGTTGTCGCAGCCGCAGGATTTCCTGCACGACACGGTGCACCGTCACCGTGTCGCTCGCCGCGTCCCACCGCAGCATGCTGAAGTCCGCAAGGTTGCTGACCGCCGTCTCCAGACGGTCGGCTGGCAGGTTCCACGCGCTGTCCGCAACATCCTGGCGGCAGATTCGCAGGGCGATCGGTTCTGCACCGTACCACGCCAGCTGGTACAGCAGCTGCCGTTCGTCGTCACTCAGTTGGTCCAGCGTCGTCTGCCAGGTGGTGGCGATGCTTTGCGGATACTTCATTTCCCGCGGATCATGCCAGCTGCGGACCTGTTCGCTGCCCTGCTGCCACTGCTGGCGGTATTGAGCAAACGATTTTCGCCGCGTCACGATGAAGGCGGCTGCCTGTTCCAGGGCCAGTGCCAGGCCGTCAAGATCGCTGGCCAGGGCTGCTGCGTCGGTCGCATCCTCAGCCGTCACCACACGGCCTCGCTGCCTGCCCTGCCCGCCCTGTCCGCCCTCGGGCTGCGTTCGTTCGAGCAAAAACTGGGCGGCAGCTTCCGGCAACAGCACATCCAGCTCCAGCGGCTGCACCTGGCCATGCCAGCGACCCAGCCGCGATGTGATCAGCACGTGACCATCACGCAGTTTTGGCAGCAGCTGTTCCACGGCCACCGCGGCGTCTTCCGAATCGACCTTGTCCAGAATCAGGAGCCAGCCGGGGTGGGCGGACAGCCAGCGCAGCGCGGCCACCACCCTGACGGGGACTTCCGGGGCGTGCTGTTCGTCCAGATTCAGCACCAGCGGGCCCGTGAGGTCAGCAAGCTGCTGAGTCAGGGTGTCGGGCGAGTCGGCAGTGATGCACAGCACGGCCGAATAATCGTCCGCGTGCTGCCACGCATATTCCACCGCCAG
>JBJTPZ010000272.1:0-2254 GCA_046075365.1 Planctomycetaceae bacterium | reverse complement strand
ATCATGACATTCAGAGGTACCTGGAAGAGCGACCAGTGGTCGATCAGCTGGGAAAGACTGAGAGCATCTCGGCGGAGACAGTGCAGCCTTGACTGCGACAGCCGAAGATCCAGATTGATTTCACCAATTCGCACGCCGCATCTGCGGAGCGTATCAAAGAACTGCACCGGAGACAGACTGCAGGGAATTTCACTGAGATACTCGCCCCATGGCTGCAGAACTCGCAAACTGACCTGCACAGTGTCGTCTGCACCTCGCACCGCCTGCAGCACCGCCGAAATGAAGCTGATCCGCTCCTCTTCAGTCATCCCGAAAGCACCACCGCGATTGCCACCAGTGACAACCTCCCAGTGCCGAATTCGCCCCTGATATCTGCCCAGCACGGTTTCCACAAAATCCGCAGCAAAACTCTGCAGGTTCTGCCGACTGCGGCTCCAGTTTCGCATCCACACAGGCAGACGATCCTGAGTCAGATCCAGCAGCGGCCCGCCCATAACGAACAGCCGATGTTCCTGAGCCCAGTCAACCAGCGAATCAACGCGAGACCAGTCGTGGACACCCTCGTCACGTTCAATCGCCTGCCAGTCAGTATCCACCTGCACGGCATTGAAGGTCTGCAAAAATTCGGACTGCTGCTGAGGAATCTGGCTGAGATGGCAGCCCATCAGCACCGGAATTCGCGATGACCGCTGACGCCGAAATTCAATTCGCTGACTGACATAGTGCTCGCACAGCGTGTCGGCAGCCTGAGCCGACAATTCCATGGAAAGGACAGCCGCAGCCGCCGATGTCTCCGGCACCTCTGCACGCAGTGCCGCCGCACGGAATGAGCGGTGCGATTCGCGAATCAGCTCGTCCAGCCGGGCGGAACTTTGCAGTCCCGAGCCATGCCAGATCGAAAACTGGTTTCTAAGACGTGAAAGCTGACCACGAGCCAGCTCGAGTTCCAGTTCATACGGCTCAGACTGTTCACGCAGACTGGTGCTGTGCACCACCTGGCTGCCACCACTGAATCGCGGCCACGACAGCCGAAACTGACCACTTTCAGATAACGTGCGACGACAGATCAGCCGGTCTCCCTGAAGCACAACGTCCGCCGGTGCAATCCGGCCGTCGTACATCACGAAGTCCATCATCGAACAGCCACCGGCCTTCGCAAGCAGGTCAGGTCGCTGAACATGAAACTGGATAACCCCCATGCCGTCAAAGTCCCGCGAAATCCACGAACAGCGAAAGTCCCGGTAAATCAGTCGAGGCCCGTCAGCAGACCCTTACTGTCTCCGAGCGAGTCGAGTGGGGCGCCCATTCTCTGAGCCATCGAGAGGAACAGGTTGTTGAGCGGAGTATCCTTTTCGTACTTCAGATAGCGGCCGGTTTTGAGAGTTCCACCACCCCCGCCAGCCAGCAGGATCGGCAGGTCATCGTGATTGTGACGATTGCCGTCCGAAATCGCACTGCCGTAAAGAATCATGCTGTTGTCAAGCAGGCTGCGACCACCCTCGTCAATGGATTTCAGCCGCGACAGAAAACGCGCCAGACGCTCCACCAAATAGCGATCAATTCGCGAAATTTTTTCCATTTTCGCAGCATCGTTCTGGTGATGCGAAAGCTCATGATGACCGTCTCGCACTTCCACCTCTGGATAAGTGCGGTTACTGCCGGCATCCGCCAGCATCATCGTGGCAACTCGAGTTGAATCCGTCTGGAATGCCAGCAACAGGATGTCAAACATCAGATTGATGTGCTCAGACAGCTCGGTCGGGATTCCGTCCGGGAGCTGCAGCTCTGGAATCTGCTGCGGCTGCTCGGCAGCACGCTCCACACGCCGCTCAACGTCCCGTACGCTGGTAAAATACTCATCCAGCTTCTGACGGTCTGCTCCGCCCAGGGCCGGCTGCAGTCGTCGAGAATCCTCACCGACAAAATCCAGAATGCTGCGACGATTGCGGATCCGGCGCTGCTGGTCAGCAGCCTGCTGCGGAGTCCCGAACAGTCGCTCAAAGGCAGCCCGAGGATTCGATTCCTTCAGGCAGGGGGTGGAGGCCGTCTTCCACGAAATGTTTGATGAATAGCTGCAGGCGTAACCTGAGTCACAGCTGCCGGCGTTGCGGCCCCGATCAATTCCCAGTTCGATGGAAGGCAGGCGAGTCTGATGGCCAATCCGCTCGGCAATCGCCTGGTCAATCGACTGCCCCACACGGATGTCAGCACCAGAGGTTTTCTTTGGCTGAGCACCCGTCAGGTAAGCACCAGC
>JBJTPZ010000271.1:0-72256 GCA_046075365.1 Planctomycetaceae bacterium | reverse complement strand
TATGAGTTTTGGTGTGATGGGTGGGGCGACTCAGCCACAGGGTCACGTTCAGATACTGATGAATGTGATAGATTTTGGGATGAATCTGCAGGAGGCGGGGGATGCTCCGCGGATTCTGCATTCGGGTTCATCGGAGCCGACCGGTGAGCGGATGACGGCGGGCGGCACGGTGGCACTGGAAGCGGGATTTCCGCAGGAGCTGCCTGACCAGTTGCGGCAGCGGGGGCACATCCTGAAACCTGTTCGTGGAGAATTTGGGGGCTATCAGGGGATCATGTTCGATTCTGAACGCGGCATCTATTTTGGTGCCAGTGAATCCCGCAAGGACGGCATGGCTGCCGGCTACTGACGTGTTGTGGCGGGAGGGAATTTACTATTCTTTTCGGAGAGTACAGGTTTCGCTGATGGAGTATCCGGCGAAGTACCCGAGGGGGCTCCAGGAAAATCCGCTGGCTGGAATCTGGACAGTGACCGTGACTTCAGTGTTGGTTTGGGTGACGGAGATTTGGGCACCTGTGCCAAGTCCAACCAGGTTCATTTGACGCATAGCCTCATTGGTAGCGTTGAGTGCGGTGCCACCGGGGATAGCGACTTTGCGAGCACCTTCGTAGGCTGCGAAACCGATTGTGTGTCGGGCGAAGTTCATGGACGCGAGTTCAAGAGCAGCAAAGAACAGCAGCAGAATGATTGGGACAACGAGGGCAAATTCAACAGTGACTGCGCCATGCCTGCTATTTGAGCGTTGAATTGGGAGGCGTTTCATGTTTCAGGTTCCGAGGGGGTGCACTGTCAAACTGTCATTATTCAGTGAGTACGATAGAGACGGTTTTGGCGAGGTTACGGAAGGTCGTTCGCAACTGGTCGGCATTGCTGGCTTCGTTGTATGATCCGCCGGTGATGGTCGCGATGTTGCGAAGAACAGTCTGTGAGCCTGTGAGCATACTGACGCAGTGTATGACGACTCCGGCATTTGCAGCGTCCTGAGCGGCAGCTTCCGGGTTACGGCAGTTTTCCCAGACACCGTCGGTGAACAGTATGATGATTTTATTACTTTGAACGAGGCTGTTTGAGCCTGTCAGGACTCGTACGGCTTCGTCGATACCATTTGAGAGTTTTGTGCCCCCGATCAGCGGGGCTGCTGACAGCGAGTCCATTCGTTGTGAGACTGCGGCGCGGTTGCTGGACCAGTTGAATGACGTTGCATCCGGGAGGGGAATTTCGCAGGTCACGTCAGTGGATGACAGTCTGGGGTAGTAGACCTGTCGAGCGGCGCTGCTCCATGTGACGAGGCTGGTTCGCGGTGGAGACTGGACGGCTCCGGCTTCGTCGAGAAAGACGGTGATCGCGTCTCGCAGAGCAGCCCACCTGCTAAGTGTTGGGTGCGGGGGGGAGTGATCATTTTGGAGTGTAGCGGTGGGGTAGTATGAACGTGGGTAGAGCAGGGGATTGTTAGCGGGATAGGCACTGCTGTCGGACCGCAGGATCATCGACTGTGACCTGTCGAGGCACAGGCAGATTTCGATGTCCTGGCGACCTGCTGTAGCCTGGGCCGAGGTGCTGAATCCGCTGCGTCCGGTCAGGTTATTGAAGAACAATTCGACCTGTGAGAAGATCCCGCTGCCTCCAACTTTTGACTGGACTCGTACGGCATTGTAGGGCGAGGTGCCGGGATTGAAGGTCCATTGTCCGTTAGTGTTAGCGACTGCCTGTCCGAGGATGACGTCTGAGGAGCGGATTTGAAAGTCGCGTCCCCCGACTTTGTTGAGGCTGGCGAACTGCACTGCTGCGGCTACGGCCGCGTCCGGGTCCCGCGTGCGTGCGAGATTTTCGGCGCCGGCTTTTGCTGCTGCGTCGGTCGCAGTCCGGAGTTCGGTGCGAACCAGTTGCATGTAGGCGTAGTCGATTGAGAAGGCCACCGTGATGCCGAAGACAACAAGCATGGACGCGATGAGTGCATGGGCGGCACCGCGACGGCTGCTGTTGTGGCCGGCATTGCAAGGCGTGTTGTGAGAGCGAGAGGTTGATCGCATGTTGTTGCTCCGGCAAATCCTTCAGCAAACAGGCACTGGCCGATGGGTCAAAGTCTGGACATTTTCACGACAGCGGAAAGCGTGCGCCCATCCATGAAACTGACGGGGCCAAACGACAGATTTGTGGCAGTGGCAGACACCGTGACGCTGACTGTAGCGCCGCGGGGGGTGTCTTGAGTGACGGTGGGCGAAATTGAAATTGTGTAGTTTGGAGTGCGTCGGGTTGTCATGATGCGAGCGGCACTCTGCAGAGCCATGGTGTTGTTGTCACCCGGAGCGGTAATGGATTTCGCAGCCTCAAAGGCGGCCAGATGCACGGTCTGCTTCAGGAAAACCACGTTTGAGAATTCTACTCCGGCAAAAATCAGCAGCAGCAGGAACGGCAGGCAGACGGCTGTTTCGACAGTGGCTGCGCCGCAGCGTTCGCTGGTAATGGGTGCTGTACGGCGATCAAAGGGTGCCGGCAGGCAGGGGAAATTCCTTGTCACGGTGACCTCACAACGGTGAGTAAACGGGTGTTTTGAACACAGCTTTACGTTTTGTTCCATGGATTGAAGACCGATTGAGGAACATATAGGTCAGGATTTGATATTGTGCGTCAAAGTTTCGGAAAACGCCGACCGGATTGTTTGTTTGGGTCGTGACAGTGTGTTTCTGCGTTGCACCAGCCTGCGGCGGAATGCGTTTTTTTCGCTGGTGTGGTGTTGCTGGAATGCAACAAAGTGGAATGTGTGGAGCAGGTGGCGGGGAGCGATGGCATGTATTTGATGAAGCTGGCTGATCGCGTTGCGCGGGGTTTGAGAAAGTTGCCCTCGGCCCAACTGGAGCCGCACCGTCAATTTCTGCTGGACCAGCAGTGTGTTTCTGGTGGATTTCGTGGTCGGGAGGGGGATGGCGATCTTTATTACACTGGTTTTGCGGTGCGAGCTCTGGCAGTGACAGGAGGTGTTCCAGCTGAGGCAGCAGAGCGTTTGCATCAGTTTTTGCTGACGACGGATCCATTGTCGCTGAATGCGGTGGATCTGCTGAGCTGGCTGTACAGCGGTTTTGTGATTGAAGCCACCTGTGGTCGTGCTGTCCTGAGGGCAAGTGCACAGGAGTTTGCTGTGGAAGTGGTGAGCAGTCTGCAGCGTCTGAGGACAGCGGATGGTGGATTTTCGCGAACAGTGGAGGGTGCAGCGGGCAGTACTTATCAATCGTTCATGTGTGCCTTGATTTTTGAGCTTTTGGGGCAGCAGATACCCCGCCGGAACTCCTTGATTCAGTTTCTGTACGATCGTCAGCGTGAGGATGGCGGTTTTGTAGAGATTGCTCCGATGAAACGCAGCGGTACGAATCCTACTGCGGCGGCAGTCGCTTTGCTGAAGTCACTGGGCGCTATGGATGAGGAAATAGCGGAAGACGTGCTGGGTTTTTTGACGGATGTGGTGAGTGAAGAAGGTGGGTTTCAGGCGAACACTCGCATTCCTTTTGCAGATGGCCTTTCGACATTTACGGGATTGCTGACAGCCCAGGATCTGGGGCGTCGTGATGTGATTCCGACGGAGCAGTTGCTGGCGTATGTGCGGGGGGGGCTGGAGCTTGGAACTGGCGGGTTTCGCGGGGCTATTTGGGATCAGCAGGCTGATGCTGAGTACACATTTTATGGTCTGGGGATTCTTGGGCTGCTGTACTGCTGATGACAGAACGCCCGCAGCAGCGGCAGAATCTGCGGTTTTGTCTGCCATGTCTGATCGGATCGGCGGGATTCTTTCCTGCCGGTTGCCTGTGCTGTCCGGTTCCATGTAGACAGGATTGGGCGGGTTTCACTAGAAGCGAGCATGAGGGAGCCCGGTTGGTGTCTATCCGGGGGGTCCTGGTTATGAAAGCACCCTGAGGTGGCCTGGAGGCCTGCTGATGTTCCGTACTTCGCGGTTCGTATTGATGCTCGCGCTTTGCTGTGCGACTGGTTGTCAGGGTGCCAGATTCTGGAAGAAGAGTGACGGGCAGGCGGCCCGTGATAAGGCTGCGACCAAATCGAACAGTGCAACGGCGAAGAAAGACTCTGAGGAGTCCAGGTTTTCCTTTGCCAGGCTGACCAGCAGAAAAACAGACGAGGATGAGAAGGACTCTGATCAGGCTGAGCCGTTAATTGCTGAGCAGCAACTGGATTTGCTGGTGCAGCAGGGACAGCAGGCGCTTGAGAAGAACGATCTCGAGACTGCCAGGCAGGCTTACCGTGAAATTTTGCTGCTTGATCCGGCGCATGCGGCCGCGAATCATGGTCTCGCGATGGCGGCAGATCTTGAGCGTCGCTGGAAGGATGCTGAGTATCACTATTTGCAGGCTTTGAAGACGAAACCTGGTGATGCGAACATACTTTCGGATCTGGGATATTCCTGTCTTCTGCAGCGTCGTTTTGCAGAGGCGGAAAGGTATTTGAATCAGGCGCTGGAAGCCGATCCGCAGCACGAAAATGCCCGCGTGAATCTGGCACTGCTGGATCTGCAGCAGGGGCGGGCAGACGCTGCAGAGCAGCGAATTGTGGATCTTTACGGCGACACTGCTCGTGCTGCAGAGATGATGTCGCAGTTGCAGTATCAGGCAACTGAGGCGAGCGGGAACCCGCGTCAGCAGCCGGAGTCGGCAGAGGAATATCCCGAGGTATCTTCCGAGCTGCCATTTGAGCAGGTTCAGGAACTGGCGAGGCAGCAGCGTGAGGCTTCATTGCGCAGGCGCATGCAGGACAATGCTGGTCGTCCGATTCCTCAGGCCGCTGGCTGGCCGGCGGGCGCAGTGAACCCGGGTCCTGAGGGATCGACACATCAGTATCCGGAATCTGGCTGGCCAGTTCAGCAGCCGGATGGTGGTATGCCATCGATGCCTCCTTTGGACAGCAGAGATGCGGCACAGGCTCGGTATCGCGGGCAGTGGCCGACTGCACCTGCGAATGCTCGGTCTGTGTCGTGGAACCAGCCGCAGTCAGTGCCGGCGTCCGGTCGTTCCGGCTTCAGTGGTTCGGCAAACGTACAGGCATTGGGTTACGGTGCTCAGCAGGCTGTTCAGCCGAGTTCGTGGGTCCAGCCGGCGCAGTATCCGGCGGCGGGCGGTTATCCTGCCGGTGGTATGAATCAGGCAATGCCGGGCGGTATGAGACAGGGGCAGACTCCGACCGTGGCGCCCGTGGCCCCTGTTCAAACCGGCAGCCCTGTGCCGATTCGATCTGGGCGACCGGTTGCCCCTGGGGCTCAGAGTTATGGTGAACCGGCTGGAATGCAGATTCGTGGTGTGCCGCAGGGGGGAATTCCTGGCTGGGAGCAGGCTGGTATTGCGGGGCCACAGGCTGGGTACAGTGACGAAGCTTCTCGGTGGGAGAATTTGCCAGTGGAGGGGCTGAATGCTGGTCCGGGGAATTTGTTTCCTGTGTACGGAGATCAGTCAGCCGAGGGGGTGCAACCGGCGGGGTATTCAGGGGCGGGACCCGAAGCTGCGGCGGGGCTGCGGATGATGGGCGGTGCCGTTTCGGGGGCTGCTGATGGTCGTTATTACGGTCCTCCAAGAAGTGTGCTGGCTGGTCAGGAGTTGTCGGACCAGATGTCGGCTCAGGCTGCCCAGCGTGCTGCGCAGCAGGGTGGATATGATGTGTGGCCGGAGGCCGCACCAGCAGTTGCTCCAATGCAGGCGTATGATCTGCAGCGCGAGTCAATTCATCAGCAGTATCGCGGTATGCAGCAGAGCCAGCGGCCGATGAATCAAGCACAGCGCTGACAAGTCGGGCAGGTACGCCTAAGGGGGTGTTGTTGGCGTTGTGCTGGCCGGGCGGCTGATTTGATAAGTCGGCAGGAAGCGGTAATAGACTTCCAGGGTGAGTGTTGCGAGGGCCGTTGAGTAGAGACGCCCGCCGTAGCGTCCCCACGGATCGTTGGGGTCCCAGGTGCCGGCAAGTTCTCCGGACGTGCGTTGTTCTGCGATCAGCAGATCTCGAATCATGCTGTTCCATTGTCGCCAGGGTGCTCCGCCATGCTGGTGCATTGCGAGGGTTCCGTAGTACCAGTAGTAGAAGTCCGTGCGGGCAACCGATGGTGGATTCCGACCGAGGAATCCGACGGCTTCTCTGGTGGCGGGTGAATCCGGGGGTGCACCGAGCATTTGTCTGCAGAAGAGCGCTTCAGCGGTCATGACGGGCGTTGGTGGCTCTGAGCCTCCGGATGTACCAGAAATCGATCGTCGATACCCGTAGAGTCCGCCGGCGGTTCCCTGGGCTGTATTTTTTAGAAAAGCCTGCATCCGGGTACGGACCTGTTCCGGGACTGTGACTCCAGCCATCTCAGCACTTTTCAGTGACATCAGGTGCCAGCCAAACATGCTGACATCACCTTCCTGAAACTGGCGATATCGCCAGCCTCCGCTGGCAGGATCCTGCTGCCCGATGGTGAATGTTACGGCCTTTGCCAGGGCTGAACGCAGGCGGATATCATCAACACGTCGCAGTTGCCATGACCATCTCAGGAGAGGGTCTGCAAGTGTTGTTTCGTTGAGCAGTGCATTCATTGGCAGGACAGAAGCGGCAGCAGGGCCGGACACGGTTGTGGTGGAAAGTTTGGCTGTTTGAAAAGCAATTGCGAGCGTGTCTGGTTCAACAATCGAACCGAGGACAATGTCTTTTTGCATGCCGCAGGCTTCTGCCAGCGCGTAGGTGGCCATCGCGTGGCAGTACATACGGGCATAGTGTTCAGCATTTCCGGCAAGGCATCCATCTGCGGTTTGCTGCTGAATGAGCCAGTCGAGTGCCTGATCGACCTGAATCGCGTACCGTCCCTGTTCGTGTGTGTAGCCTGCTCCGAGAAAGCAGAGGACAGTCAGGGCGGTCAGTCCGGCATCAGCCTCACGACCGGCGAAATCACGATCGACTCCGTTTTCATCGATGTCAACCTGTCCGGCACCATAGTCTGAGGCGTCCCAGTGTCCGTCGGGTGACTGTACCCGGGCCAGCCATCGCAGGCTTCTCTCCACGGCATCTTCAGACTGTCGGGAACCTCCGTAGACTTCTGTAGCCTTCTGTCTGGCTTCGACACCGCGCAGTCCGTAGGCGGCGGGCGGAGTTGGTCGACGGCGTACTGACGGCAGTTCCGCCACCATAATTTCACCGGCTGAAAGCAGGGAGTCGGCAAATTCGGGAGCCGTGCTGCCGAGACGAACATCTTCGTACTGGCTATTGAGTGGCAATGGCGTTTGAGCTGTTTCTGGCGCTATGCGTGCTGGCCGTGTCTGGACCGCCGGATCGGGAAGTCTGCGTGCCGGACGCGGCAGGCGAGATTGTACGGTGAGGGCTCGGTCTGGCTGAGCAGCAGGTGCGGCTGGTCCAACGGGAGCTCCGGCGGCGAATGAATCGGACAGCTGCGGGGCGACCGGTTTTTCGATTTGGTCATTGTCTTCCATTGCAGCTGGCAGTGGTACCGCAGTCGGGGAGTCATCCAGAGCCGCTGACAGGGACAGTTCCGCTGCCTGGATTTGCAGTGCTGTTGCTGGTGCTGCAGCAACGGCAGCTCGTTCCGGTGGAGGCATTTCTGTGTCGAGCCCTGGTCGAGAGCGCTGGCGACTCAGTTGCGTGGCCGGCAAGTCTGCCTGGCTGGATTCATACGTTGTGCTGAGGTCTCCGGCGGGGTCGGAAGATGCTGCTGCGACTTGCCGTGGCCCGACCTGTCCTGCCTCTGCAAGGGGTGCCAGTTCTGTGGCTGGAGCTGGTTCAAACTGAGTCACATCAGCCGCTGAGATGGCGTTGGCTGGCGGAGTTTCAGGAGTTCTTTCGGGGGTTTCCGGTGGTTCGAGAATCGGGGCTGCCGTTTCGAAACGCAGCAGTTCAGCCTGTGTCAGTGTGGGGCGATCGACCAGCGGAACATTGCCGGCTCGATCCTGAAGCACGTCCCGATCAGACTCGGGCAAGACTTCAGTCAGGACTTCTGCCGGGGGAATGATTTGCTGCCGGGGATCCGCGGGCGGAGCCTGTGACGGATCGAAGACTTCGAGACCCAGCAGGCAGACGAAGTGAATCAGAATGGATCCCATCAGTGACTTGGCAGCGGTGTGTCGATCCCCCCAGCGTGTTGCGAGCATGGTACCGAGATGGCCGAGCGACAGCAGCATGGCTGAAACAAGCAGCAGAGCGATGATGTCGTCACCCGACAGTTTCGCTCCGTTTTCCAGTTTGTCCAGCAGCTGCAGCACCGCATCCATTGCTACTGCTCAGCCTTTCCTGGACCGTCTGATTCGGGCTGAAAAGCCAGTGAAAATCGAGTGATCTGCAACTGATGGCACAGGCTCATGATGTCAATAACGGACTGATAGCTGCCGGCCCCGTCGCCACGGATAATGACTGTTTGTCCGGACCATGCGCTGCGTGCCTGCTGGAGGGCCGAGCCAAGTTCTTCCCGGGACATCTGGCGTCCGCCGAGCGAAAGTTGCCCGGATCGATTCACTGCGACAACGAGAGGATCGGGTTCCCGGCTAAGGGTCTGCAGTGGGGCGGCAGTCGGCAACTGAACGTCGAACTGCTGGTCACTGGCTTCTTCTGTGAATCGTGCGCCGACCATGAAAAAGATGATGAGCAGGAAGACAACGTCAATCATTGGTGTGAGATTGAGCGCAGGATCTTCCAGATTCTCTGTTTTTAACGGCATGACTCCCTCCAGACGATCGACGCGGTCGCGTCTGAGGAAATCCTAGCGGACTAACAACTTCTGAACACTGAAAAGGAGCGTTTTTCGGGGAATCTGCCGGTAGTTGGTATGTGCCCGAGGGCGGGTGATTTGAGGACCGGGTCGATCCTGAAGTCCCCGATTACTCGGACTTTTCAGTCATTTGTTTATACATGCGTACAGAGGCATTGCCAAGGAATGTGACATCGACGCCAGCGACGAGGAGCGAGCAGCCGCGTTTTTGATATTCGAGCACTGCATCAGCGGTGACTCCGAAGTAGCCTGCGGGCAGTCGATGATTGCTGCAGCACTGCAGTACACGATCGATGGCAGCAACGACTTCGGGGTCATGGATTTGTCCCATGCGATTAAAGCTGGCTGACAGGTCATAGGGTCCGAGGAGAATGCAGTCGATTCCTGGAACGGCGACGATATTTTCGATGCAGCCGACAGCGTCACGGTGTTCGGCCTGAACGATGACAACGACTTCATCATTGGCAGTGCTGACGTATTCGCTGAAGCGTGCGCCGTAGCCCTGTGCGCGTCCGATCCCGACCCCGCGCCCGCCGAGCGGAGCGTAGCGGGCGCAGCGTACGACTTCCTGTGCCATGGCGGCGGAATTGACCTGCGGTACGATGATGCCCTGGGCACCGGCGTCGAGGACTCGCTTGATGGTTCCTTCTGAGCAATCCGGGACACGCACGATGCAGGCAGTGCGGTGTCCGACGGCCTGGAGAATGTTTTGGATATCCCGGGTTTCGATTGTACCGTGTTCGCAGTCGATAAAGAGCCAGTCAAACCCTGCATCAGCCAGAATTTCAGCGACTGCCGCGGATGGCAGTGTGAGCATGGTGCCGCGAAGTATTTTTCCGGCGAGCAACTGGCTGCGAAAGCCCTTGATCATAGCTGTTTATTTCCTTGAAAAGTGTTGACTGGATTGTGGATGCTGGCTTTGGGTGTTCAGAATCCGAGGTCATCAAAGATGGCATCATTCAGAAGTTGATTGCGTCGCTGGTGCTGGGGTTCACCGCAGAAGCCATTGGCTGCCCAGGCGACGACCAGTTGTTTTTCCGGGTCACAGAATGCGACAGAGCACTGGGCACCTCCGTGGCCGAACGCGTTTTCTGAGGCCTGAGTTCCGAATCCGTAAGGAACTGTGCGGGGGCCGTATTTTGCGGAGTTACAGATGATACCGAGACCGAAGTCAACAATGTGCTGAAAGGTTTGATCGAGCATACCGATTCTGTGGCGGGAAGTCATGAGCTGCACAATCTGGCTGCTGACAAAGAGTTCGTCACGGCGAGTTCTTCCGTGTCGAAGCAGCATTTCATAGAAGGCACCGAGTTCTGAGACAGGTCCGCGGAGATTGCCTCCGGCGGAGGGACTGACGATCCAGGGTGCTTCTGATGAGGGACTGTTTTCAAGTTTCCCCTGTTGTCGTTCGTAGAGCTGGGGCAATCGGACAGCGGTTTCCGGGTGTTGCGGCTGCCGGATGCCGCACGATGAATTGTGCATATCGAGTGGTGTGAGCAGTCTGTGCTGCAGGATCTCTGAAAACGAGTTCATCTGTGGTGTTTTATCATCTGCAAGGACGCGGATGATTTCTGCGAGCAGGAACCAGCTGCTTTGCGGGTGGTATGCGGCCGTGCCGCGCGGCAGCTGGCAGGGGGTTCGCAGGATAGTGCTGAGGCTGTCATTCCAGGATGCGTGGGGCCAGCCTGTGTCAATGGTGGGGAAACCGGACGTATGTGTGAGCAGCTCGTGAAGAGTGATCTCTGCTTTATCGGTGTCCCGTGCATCGGGCAGCCATGTTGCGATGGGCAGGGAAAGCTGTTTATCAGGCTGGCTGAGGAGTTTGAGCAGCAGCAGGGCGGTGAGCGGTTTGCCGGCACTTCGCCATGGCATGAGAGTGTCACTGGTGAGTGGTCTTCCGGGGGCCGCAGATCCGAGTCCTGCATTAAGCAGCGGTACACAGTCGACGGACACATAGATCTGCAGTCCGGTATGCAGTCCCCGGGCTACGCCATCCTCGAATGCAGCAACAACTTTCGGAAATCTCTGCAGATCTGTGAGCATTACTAGTGGCGGAAGGCGTAGCTGTGTTTGGGCGGGATCGGAACGGTCAGGGTTTTACGGGGATGCTGAGCGTGACGGAGGCTGAGGCCATTGCGTCGGGGTCATTTCTCTCCAGCAGGCTGTTTGCCATGACCGAGAGTGTTCTTTGAACGGGCAGTATTTGGCTGGAGCCATCAGGCAATTCGACGGTGATTTGGTTGTTGAGTGTCAGCAGGCGATCACTAAGCAGCAGGGTGATACTGGTTTGAGAGCAGGCGGAGATGCGAATCTTTTCACCTGCGACTTCAGCGATCACCTGATCTCCGGCTTTGGCGACAGCGGGATCCACCTGCAGCCAGTAGAATCGGCGATGTACGACATTGTCCTGCACCCAAATGACTCGGGCTGGCCATGGCTTGCGTACAAATTCCGACATCCATGGAACGGCAATTTTGTCCTCAAGGTTCATCCAGTGGCCTTTACCTTCGTGCAGAGTGACTTTGTGCACGTAACCTTGTGGGTCGGCTTCCTGCAGCGTTTTTAGTCGGCGACCCCATTCAGCGGCGACGTTGTTTCTTCCGTATGCGGAGTCGAGTGCGCCCATGTGAATTGTGAAGGGGAGATTACGAAGTCCTTCGGGGCGGGCTTCATTGGGGTGTCCGGCCATCATGGCTGCGGCGGCAAGCTGATCGGCCATGCGGGGTGCCAGCTGGTAAACGCCATCACCGCCGGCAGAGTATCCCATGATATAGACCTGATTTGGGTTGACGTTTTCGAGAACGATCATGTCGGTGATCAGGCGGTCAAAGAACTGGTCGATATGTGCCTGATGCCAGAGGTCCCATGTATTTGTGGCGGCGCGTGGCACGAGGTAGATGCCTTCAGCGGGCTGGTAGAGGCGTTTTTGATTTTCGTATTGCTGGTCATTTACAGCTGCGGGAGCACCGCCACCGCCGTGCATCGAAATGAACAGTCGTCGTCCTGATGCGGGCTGATCGCCAAACGTGCGATACCAGAACGGCATTTTCAGGTCACCGATAACCAGTTCACGAGCCTCGACTTCGGCTTTTCTGTCTGCACGCAGAAATTCGGTTCGTGCGCGCCACAGGATCTGGCCGGCCCGATCTGCCTGTTCGGCTGTCAGTGGCTGTTTGGCGAAGTCCTGCGTGGTCAGTTCGTTCAGGCGAGCATCAGACAGTGGGGAGGCTGTCAGCCATGATTCGAGGTTTTTAACTGGGTCGGCATAGAGTGAATGGCAGGTCAGGAGAAGGGCGAGGGAAAGGAATGTCTGGGGAAAAACGCGGAACATTTTCTGCAGTCCATGAAAACCTGTCGAGGGATATGGGCGGGGATTTTGGCAGTCGTTACAGGTGGCAGCTTCAATCCAGCCGGCATTCCAGCATGTGTGACCGGGAACTGCAATCCAATGCCTCGTGGGAACTCATTCGTGATGCTGGAGGTGACGATGTTGGGGACAGGGCAGGGCGGTCAGATTTCTGTTATTGCGGCAATCGCGGTAGACCGGATTCGATCCGGAGCGTAAGATTTGCGGGGAAATCTGCCGAAATTGTGGTGTAAGCGGCAGATTTTGCGGATTCACGCCTTCTCGGGGGCTTACGGTTCATGGCGACAGGACGCGGAAAACGTGATGCACCAGAGCCTGGGCAGGCTGCGGGGGCTGCGGGGGATTCTGCGGTGCAGCAGCGTGCTGAGCGTCTGGCGGCGATTCGGCGTGCAATCGAGGCGGGCGAGTACGATTCTGAGGAATTGCTGGCTAAGGCATTTGATCGGATGCTGCAGCGTTATCAGTCAGGATTTGCGGCGGATTGAGAACTGAGAATTGCGGGAGTCCTGTGGATTGTTGATGAAAAACCCGCAGTCAGATGACAGACTATGGCGGAACACTGTCCTGAGAGCGTGGTCGGCGGGCTGCACAGGACGTTGATTTTCCGTGGACCGTGGGGCCAACATTGAACGAATCTGCCACAAACGAGTTGGCCCGGCATGAGGTCACGGTTTCTCCGGTTGAGAAATTCCGTGAGTTCCTGGGAACTCGCGGCAAGCGACTGACGCAGGAGCGAGAAACGATAGTCCGTGAGATTTTTGCGGACCACGAGCATTTTGATTCAGATCAGATTGTTTCGCGTCTGACCCAGCCGCGGCGTGACGGTGGTCGCGTCAGTCGGGCAACTGTGTATCGCACATTGCGTGAGCTGGAGAAGGCTGGTCTGATACGCAAGGTGGCTCGTTCGAATGATCGCGAGGTCTACGAGCACGATTACGGATATCCGCAGCACGATCACTTTATTTGTGAGAAGTGCAGCCAGCTGGTTGAGTTTCGGAACGAAGAGATTTCGTCGGTGCTTGAGCGGGTGTCGGCCGAGCATGGATTTCGGATGAAGGGGCATCGTCTTGAGGTGCACGGGATCTGTGATGCGTGTGCTCGACCGCCGGTACGGCGGCATCGCAAGCTGGATATGATCTGATATCAGTCGGGGATTCCGGGACTGTGTCCAGCGGCCAGCAGCATTGCCGTGGCAATCTCTTCGCAGGCCGAAAGGCAGTTGTTCACATTCCAGTAGTCGTCGGGTTTTTGGAAAAGCCTGCGGTTCTGTGAGTCTGTCGTGTCCATTTGGCTGGCTGGGGTTTGCACGAGGAAGTAGTGCTGCGTGCGGAGGCCGGTCCAGCAATTTCCGTGGATCGTCAGAATTCGTTCGAGGGATTCCGGGTGCAGCGTGGACAATTGCAGCAGACTGCGGGGGGTGTTTGGGCGGTGAGTAGTGTTTTGGGAGGGCAGGGCACCAGGTATTTCCGGGTGATCGGGCAGTGCCAGCAAATCGGCAATTGTTGGCAGCAGGTCGTGACTGCCGCAGAGCATCTGGATTCTGGCGGCTTGCAGATGGTTGGCTAAAATCCACAGCGGAACTCGGATTTCGGATTCGGTACACGGGCAATCAAAGTGTTCGGGCAGGGGGCGACTGACTCCTTTGATGCTGGTGATGATGAGTGCTGGCCGGTGCTGTGGTTCTGAGTGCTGGGCGTGGAGGCTGCGAATTTGCAGCAGCGCTGTCGCAAGTGTTTCCGGGCAGTCGCAGCCGGAAGCTGTAAACACCAGCAGGCCTGATTCATGGGGTGTGGCAGAAGGCTGTATGGCGTCCAGCGTTCGGTAGTGACAGCCTTTTCCGGCTGCCTGCAGGCGATTCAAAAAAATCCGGAAGGCCTCGGCACCACCGAGGTAATCTGCGACAGAGCAGTGTGCAGTGGGATTCTGGCTGTAATACTGTTCGAAGCAAACGCCCTGAGCGTCGAGGTCATCGCAGGGATGCCATGCTGGATTGTCAGCGGCAGATGCGGCAGTTGCGGCAGAGGCGGCGGAAGAGTCTGGGAAGTGTGGGGGTAAGCAGTCGAGCAGCACCAGCCAGACCGCGGAGTTTGACGTGTCAGGTTGAACCATGAAGTTGTATAAGGGTGATTGTGTGACGGAGGTGGCGATTGGGGAAATGGGCTGTGAGCCTGCGGCAGGATAGCAGCAAAGTGAGCAGCAGTGCCAATGCATTCGCAGCGAATTATTCAGTGCGTCATGATCGCGGTGAATTCCGGCGACTGAATAAATCTCAGGAACTGAGTCTCCAGCAGGTCGGGATCTCCGATGGTCTGGCGGAACAGTTCCAGTCTTTGGGCGGGTGATCCTGCACCTGGTCCGGGTAGTTGCGCTGTCAGCCTGATGTAGCGGGCATAGTTCTGTCGCAATTCCTGCTGATCCGATGTGCAGAGAAAGCAGGTGAAGGCCCAGGCGAGGCTGTAGGCGTCGAGTGACTGCTGTGAGAAGAGGTCATCGGAGGAAATGATCCTGGCGAGATCTCCGGGTGCATAGCGGGGCAGGTACTGATTGTGGAACCAATGGAAGCGTTCAGGGTTGATGTATACCGAGGGAGTCAGCGCGCGATGGGTTTGGCGAGTGCGGAGGGTATCGGCTTCGAGCAAAAGAGCGAGTCCTTCCACGAGCCATTGTGGTCCGTGTGCGAGTCGGCTGTGTACTTCGCAGTTGAATCCGATCTGATGGGAGGCTTCGTGAATCAAAGTTGTGCGAGTTGACCTGGGCAATCGCTGCATGGCGGTATCGGGCGTCGATCGATTGTTGCGGGCAGCGGCTGCAGTGAGAATCTGGCGTTCGGCAGTGTTTGAGCGGGGCTGTAGTTTGTGGCGTTCGAGGACGACGATGCGATTGGATTTTGTGGAGTAATAACCGCTGAGTTCTTCGGACCATTTCATCTGGTCGCGATCGCAGTAGTGTCTGAACAGTTCGGCATCGCGGAAGATGACTGCCGTGAGGGGCAATTTGGGCTGTGCGGGGCTTAATCCCAGTCTTTGCAGGCAGTCATGCACTTCGATGTAGATTTCTTCGAGTGCGGCGACGTAGAGGGCTGTGGAGTCGCCGTCGGCAGCAACGATGTAGTGGTGGGTGGCGAGGACTGTGAAGTGGGGTGGAAGTTCATCCTGCAGCTGTCCGATGTATTCTTTTTTTTCAGCCAGCCGAAAGTGTTCGGAGATGATCCGCATTGACGAGATGCCGCTCACTGGCAGTTGTGAGACAGCGCCGAACTGGTCCATGAGCCAGACCTGATCACCACTGCGCCGCAATAATCGACCAGTGCAGGTGTTGTTGCCGATTTTGAGCTCTATGAGTCTGGGGCCGTCTTCAGCGGGCAGGGCAGGGGCGCAGGCGATCAGGGTGACCGCCAGCAGCATTACGGCTGCGTTAAGGGAGCAGTATCGGCAGGGCGAATGAGTCATACTGACTGAGTTCTGGGGTGCGGTTCGAGGCCGATTTTGATTCGAGCGGCGGAGCATCCGGGGTGAAGTCTGTACTGTGAGGAGTACCGGGAGTGTTGTGTCGGCGGCGAAAACTGAATTTTTTTCCAGTTATGTGATGAACTTGAGGATGTGTTGCGAAGTGGCATCATGGCACTGTTCGGGATTCACCGGAAATTCGCGAAAGCGGGCGGTACGGGAGTCAGAACGGCCGCGGGCTTGACCTGCTGGAACTTCTCGGGACACTTCACCGGAGGTTGCCGGAAGCTGCTGACGCGGGTTCAGATGTTCTTTCCGGCTCAAAGATCGCCATCCTGGACGGGGTGAGTCATGTTGTTAGCAGGGCAGGTATCAAAGTCGTTGCTGAGGCTGTTGTTGGCGGCGCTGGCATTTGCCGGTCAGTTATCTGCCGAGGACTGGCTGCAGTGGCGTGGTCCCGGGCATGACAACAGTGCTGCGTCTGGCCAGCAGATACCGACGGAGTGGAGCAGTGACAAGAATGTGGAGTGGCGGGCTGATGTTCCGGGGCGCGGTCATTCTTCGCCGCTGATTGTTGGTGATCTGGTGGTACTGGGAACAGCGGACGAGTCAACTGAGACTCAGAGTGTGGTGGCGATTGGCAGGAAGGACGGTCGTCTGCGGTGGCAGACGGCGATCAGTCAGGGCGGTTTTCCTCCGGTGCACCCGAAGAATACTCATGCGTCTTCCACGGCGGCTTCGGACGGTCGGCTTGTTTTCATGTCGTTCTGTCATCACGAAAAGATTGAAGTGGTGGCTCTGGACATGCTGGGTAAGGTTGTGTGGCGTTTGGATGCGGGGAATTTTCGTCCGCAGGCGTATGAGTACGGATATGCGGCCTCGCCCACGATCTACAAGGATTCTTTGATTGTGACAGCGGACTGTGATACATCCGCGTGGATCAGGGCATTTCGTTTGACTGATGGTGAGCAGCTTTGGGTACGAGAGCGGCCATTGATGCTGAACTGGGGATCTCCGATTGTGGCTTCGCTGAATGGTCGCGACCAGTTATTGCTGAGCGGTACGAACATGATTGCGTCGTACGATCCGAATTCCGGTGCTCCGCTGTGGAGTACTCCTTGCCTGACGATGGCGACATGCGGTACCTGCATTTGGGAAGATGGGCTTGTATTCGCCAGTGGTGGCTATCCGGATTCCGAGACGGTTGCGGTGCGAGCCGATGGGTCGGGTGTGGTCTGGAAGAACAAGGTGAAGTGTTACGAGCAATCGATGCTGGTGTCTGGTGGCCATGTCTATGCATTTAGTGATCAGGGCGTATTTTACTGCTGGAACGCAAAGACGGGTGAGGAGCGCTGGAAGCAGCGTTTGCGTGGTCCTGTGTCAGCTTCTCCGCTGCTGGTGGGTGATCTGATTCTGGCGACGAATGAAGCAGGCACGACGTGGGTGATTCGGGCAAATCCGGAGAAATACGAACTGGTATCGCAGAATCAGCTGGGGGATTCTGGATTTGCATCGAGTGTTGTGGTCGACGGGCAGCTGTTTATGCGAACGTCGACTGGAGAGGGAGCGGGTCGTCGAGAATCACTGTATTGTCTGGCTCTGAAGAAGCAGCCCTGAATATGTCCGAGGCAGATTCGCGGATCGTGCTGCTGGGCGGCGGAGTGGTGGGTTTGACCACGGCTTTGCTGTTGAGGCAGCGTGGAGCTGAGGTCACGATTGTTGAGCGTTCGGAGGTCGGGCGGGAGGCTTCCTGGGCAGGTGCCGGGATGCTTCCGCCGGGCAGGGTACCGACAGCGACGTCAGCAGAGGCTCGGCTGCGCTCTTTCAGTTTCGAGGCCTGGCCGCGTCTGAACGCACTGCTGCAGCGACTGACCGGAGAGGACAATGGTTACCGAGTCTGTGGTTCGTGTGTTTTGACGGAGTCTGCTGCGGAGGCGTCTGTTGAAGCCGATCGCTGGATTCAGGAGGGTGTACTGGCGGAGGTGCTGACGTGGGGTGAGCTGCGACGTCGCGTTCCAGTGCTGAGCGAAGCTCGAACTGCTGCGGTATGGTTACCGGAGTTTGCGCAGGTACGGAATCCGTGGCATTTGCGGGTCTTAAAATCGGCCTGTCTATTGACTGGTGTAACGCTGATTGAGGGGGCTGGTGAATCGTCACTGGAATGGGAATCCGGGCGGATTACTGCAGTAAGAACGGGGTTGGGGACGCTGCAGCCGACGGCCGTGTGTCTGACTTCAGGTGCCTGGTCAGGTCGAATGCTGGAGCCATTTGGTGTGGAGGCCAGGATCCGGCCGATTCGCGGTCAGATGGTACTGTTGCGGATGGGGGGCGGCTGGTTGCCGAGCGTGGTGGAGTGTGGTCGACGCTATCTTGTGCCGCGGGAGGATGGTTTGATACTGGCGGGATCGACTGAGGAGGATGTCGGTTTTTGCCGTGAGAACACGGTGTCGGGACTACGGGGTCTGCTGGAGTTTGCGTGTGATCTGGTGCCGGGACTGTTGCAGGCTCCAGTTGTGAAGACCTGGGCTGGTTTGCGTCCGGGCACTCCGGACGGCCTGCCATTGCTGGGGCGGGTGGCTGGTTTTGAAAATTTGTATGTGGGGGCAGGGCACTTTCGTTCGGGTTTGCAGATGTCTGCTGGGACGGCGGAGGTACTGTGCGAGCTGATGCTGGCGGGGCGTTCGCCAATGAGTCTTGAGGATTTGCAGGTGGAGCGTTTTTGCGGGGGCGGTATGCGGGGGGCATCATGCGAGCGGTAGTGCAGCGGGTTTCCGAGGCGTCAGTGACTGTTGACGGTGAGGTTACTGGTCAGATTGGTCGTGGTTTTTTGGTGCTGCTGGGGATCGCCGCAGATGACTCAGAGAAAGACATCATCTGGACTGCGGAGAAGATTGCTGGACTGCGAATATTTGAGGATGCTGAAGGTCGGATGAACCTGGGTTTGGGGGATGTTGGGGGCGCAGTGCTGCTGGTGAGTCAGTTTACGCTGTACGGGGACTGTCGGAAGGGGCGTCGTCCCAGTTTTGTGGAGGCAGCGCGGCCGGAGGTTGCGTTACCGTTGTATCAGAGTGCAGTGGCGGAATTGCGTGGTCATGGTGTGCGGGTTGAGACGGGCAGATTTCAGGCTCACATGGATGTTCGTCTGCTGAATGACGGACCTGTGACATTACTGCTGGACAGTCGCCGTCAGTTCTGATGCTGTGTTTTGCAGTTTGCGTGTCGGGACTGCCCTTCTCTGCCGGATTTTCAGATCTGGCGACGTCGGATTTGGACTATTCGGCATAGTGGCCACTGTATTCCCTCTTTATCGAGGTGTCCCAGTCCTCCTATAATAACCCGGAGGTTTCGCTGTTCGGCTCATGGATGTCCGCCAATGAATTCGTCGCAGGTGATCGATCTGGTAGTGCTTTGCGTGCTGCTGTTCTGCACGATTCGCGGGGCATCTCGGGGGTTGCTTTCGCAGCTTGCGTGGGCTGCTGCGCTGCTGCTCTGTTTCAAGTTTTCGGGGACACTGTCTCCTTTGATTGAGCCGATCATTGCCGTTGAGCCTCCGCTGAAGCACTGGTTATCGATGCTGGTGGTGTATGTGGCTCTGTGTGGTGCCACGTTTTTGGGTGCGGGGATCATTGGCAAGTGGCTCGAGGATGCTCGTCTGGGCGGATTTGATCGACATTTGGGAGCATTGCTGGGGCTGGTGCGGGGCGTTGTGATCTGCATGACAGCCATGTATTTTCTGATCACTATGTCACCTGATATTCGAAATGCGGTCAGCCGCACGTGGTCGGGGTACGGCGCCGCGCTGATACTCAGTCATTCCCAGGTATTGCTGCAGCTTGTTCCTGATCATTCAGTGGAGGCGGTTGAGCAGGTGCTGAACAGATTTGGTCAGCATTTGCCGGCGGTGGACGAGCTGGCCTCGGCGCGGGCGACGACTGCTGGTACTTTCGCCGAGCAGCCTTCGGCAGCAGAATCAGGGTCGTGGCTGGGTGCTGGTGACAGTGGGTTTGATTTGAATCGACTGGGTGAACGGTCGGGAGAAGAGTCTTCGGATCTGCTTCTCAATCTGCCACAGGAGTTACGGGATCAGTTACCGGAGCGGACTCTGCGGGAATTGGTGGAGGCGACACCGGAGGAGCGTCAGCGAATACTGGATGAGTTATCGAGAGGGGCGACCAGTGGTGCTGGCTCATTGCTGTCTGGTTTAATGCGGCGAGTTTCCGGAGCGGTTTCCACTGGTGGGGGATCCGAAGATTCTGCAGCTGGCGACGGGCAGGGTGCAGGCAGGCGTCGGGAGTCGTTGCAGTTGAGCGTTGCGGACGGCAGGCTGCTGGATGAGATATCGGCGATCTACAGTCAGCGAGCGGAGATTGTTTCGGGGGCTCGCGAGCATCTTTCGGGTTTGCCGCCTGTGGTGGTGCGTCGTGTCCTTGAGGACTGGCATGCGGATGCTCTTGGGCTGTCGCGCGATCCAGACATTGGTACCAACGTAGATACTCGACTGGACGAGCGGATCGTTCGTCAGCTGAGTCGTTCCGGGGTGAGTGTGGAGCAGCTGGATCGTGAGTTGCGATCGCGTTTGCGTGGGATATGAGGAAAGCGTGCCGAATTGTTTCTGCGAGTGAAAACTCGTGTTTTTTTCAGGAACAACTTAACATAACGGACATTATCGGACGTTGGGTTTTGTGTTTTTTGGTGGGGGCCGGAGTTTGGTTGCGGGCAGACTCAGCGTTCGGCAGCGGCAGGCGTGCCGACGGTCAGCGACAGTTCCAGCAGTTGTTCGTTGCGTGATACAGTCACTGCAATCTTCTGCCCCGGGCGGAATTCAGCAAGTCGCTTTCTCGCATCAGATTCGCTGGTGATGATTGAGTCACCCACCAGCACAACCAGGTCGCCTCGTCGGATCCCCGCTTGTGCCGCGGTGGAACCCGGAGTGACAGCGTCAACCCATGCCGGGGTTCTTTCGAGGACAGCGGGCATCAACGCCAGTCCGAATCTTGCGGTGAGGTCTTTTGCGGACAGCATTGGTTCTTCGCGTTTTGGCTGGGCAGCGGCGAGGCGGCGGCCGGCCAGCATGGCGGCAACAGCCGATTTCAGGGTTGTCAGCGGCACAGCGTAATTGACCCATGTGCCGCTGACTGCGTGTCGAATTTCGCGACCGATGAGACCGACGGGGCGTCCGTTTTCATCTGTCAGCAGTCCGCCGGCAGCACCTGAATTATTCGTGATGGCATCAACCAGCCAGACACTGCTCTGCAAAGGAAACTTCCATTTCCCCTGAACGGCATCGAGTGGTACTGAGGCGGCGATAACGCCGTGGACGACGGAGACGGGTTCGTTGCCCGCAGCGACACGAAACATGTTGCTCCATGCGAGCACTGGTGTTCCGGGTTCCGGGTCGATGGCCGAGTTGAGATCAATACAGGGAAATTGCTGGGCGGATTCGGCTTTGAGTTTCAGCAGTGCTGCGTCCATGGAGGGTTCAGTAGCGACCGTTTCGGCCGAGTATCTTTTTCCATCGGAGGTGACAGCAGTGAGGAAGCCTGTTGAGACGAGGTGGCTGGCGACGGTGAGCACATGGCCGTCGGCTGAGACCAGGACTCCGGTGCCATAAGAATCCAGTGAACCCAGCCCTGCTCCGAAAAGTTTGACGACAACTTTTTGGCAGTCGCTGAGATCTGCGGGTGGCTGAGCAGCGGCATCTGGAATCCGAAGCGTGAGCACAGCGGCCAGCTTCAGCAGCGATCGGCGACGGAATTTCATTTGCCTGGTTCCTGTTTTCCTGCGGCCGCTGTAGTCCGCAGCCAGCGAATCTGTTCGGTAGCCGGGTCAATGATTCCGAGACGTTCAGGAAAGATGACTCCCTGCCATGTTTTCCATTCGTCAAACATGAGTCGAATTTCGTCTTTGGCGGCTTCTGGTTCGAGGTCGAGTGCGACGGGCAGGGCATCCGGAGCGTTGAAATACCAGCGAGCAGTGCGAGTGCCGGATCTGGTTGTGAGAACCTGCAGTGCCCTGCCCGACGGCAGATGAACAGTGCGCCCGGTTGCCGTGATTTCATCAAACAGGGGCGCATCTTTGCGAAGCATCCGATGGAGCTGATTAACGGCAATCAGGAATCCTGGGAAGGCAGGTGGTTCCTCCTGCAGATCCGGCTGAGCGACTTTTTGCAGCCACGACTGTTCGTTCAGCCGCAGTCCGACGGTTTCTGAGGTGACCACGAGCTCACCTTTTGCCGGGGAGTCGCTGTTTTCGGCAGACAGTTCAATTTTCCAGCCTGAGTCTGTGTGGTAATCAGCGAATCGCTGCTGTAGCGTACTTAGGAGTTGCTGACTAACCAGCTGGTTGAAGTAGTAGTTGCTGAATCCATCGCGTGCGATGAAGAGTTTTTGAAGTTCGGCCGGAGGCTGCTCCCGCGATTGCTCGCTGTCACCATCCGGTGGTGTCTCGCGTTGTCTTTCCTGTGGAAGTTCGGGTGCTTTCCGGAAGGCGTGCAGTGGTCCGAGTCGTACGGTGGCGGAATGACGGCCGGTGCGATCGCGCCAGGTCACTGGCAGTCGTGTGCCTTCTGGAAAGATACCGACGACATTCTGGAAATCGTTTGCTGAATTCAGCTGTCGTCCTGCGAAGGATTCCAGAACAGCGCCGCTGCGGAGTCCACGTCGCCATGCTTCGGAGAGTTCACTGACCTGGCGTACCACCACATTAAACTGTTCGTCGGACTCGACTGTAAAGTCAGTGCGTCCGTGATCGACGATGAGTCCGCATTTCAGGTGATCAACAAAATTGAGTACCTGATTTACTGAAATGGCGTAGGCTGCTCCTGAATTGACTCGCCCGCGTTTTTCGAAGGAGGCCCTGCCATTAATCCCAATCCAGCGTCCCTTAATGTCGAACAGGGGGCCGCCAGAGTTTCCGGGATTGATGGAGGCATCGATCTGGATGCAGTCGGTGTATTCGAGGAAGGTATTTGCCGGGTACTGATAACGTCGAGTTCCGCTGACAATCCCGAAGGTCACAGTTGGAGAGAAGTCGGATGCGAGCAGAAACGGGTTACCGAGAGCGAGGCACTGGTCCCCTGCCCTGACGTTGTCGCTGTTTCCGGGGGTTGCAAATGGAAAGTCGGAGCGTCCCTGCAGCTGAATCAGTGCCACGTCTCCTGTGGGGTCAATTCCCACGATGACCGCATCGTAGACTTTGCCGTCGTTCAGTCCGCATTTCAGAAAGCTGCCGGACCCGGATGTGACGTGGTAATTGCTGATGGCGAAGCCATCGGGCGAGATGAGGACGCCGGAGCCGCCGCCGGCTCCGGCCGAGTCCATGACACAGACGACGCTGGGTGCGATCCGTCTGATGACTTCAACTCGCTGTTGCTCATTCAGCCGCAGATCTTCTGCAGCTGCAGGAGCAAAGGTACTGAGGCACATCATCAGCAAGCAGATGCTGCGGTACATTTGCGATTTTGCTCCTGCCGGGGTTGCTGTGGCGATTTATTTCCACCAGACGAGCGTGTTGATTGAGTACTTGAGGCCCTCGTATTCGTACTGGGCTTCCCCAAACACGGCGACTCGTTCGTCACCATTTTTTGCAGCAGATCCGATGTATTGCCCAGCGGTGGCCTGCAGTTCTGCAGACGTCCACTTTGATTCTCGGAAGTCATTGGTGGCTGAGCGAGCGGACCAAATTCGGACAGCGACCGGCTGGCCGGATGTCTGCAGGCTGAAGCCTACGGCGCTGTCGGTCACTTGTGGTTTCCAGTTGATTTCAGGCAGAGATTTACCGGCGGCAACGTGGCGAAAAAATACGGCGATGGTGGTCAGTGCGTAATCGCGTCCCTGATCCAGTCCGTGTCCTGCGTTAGGAGCCCGATGGATATGGCGGGTTCCCTGCAGTTCATCCCAGTAGAGATTCATGGCGTCGACGGTCCAGTATCTGTCGTTGGCTCCGACGACGATGAGCTTTGGCATCGTGAGCCGGGATCGGTATGTAAACGGATCCATCATTTTCCAGAGTTCTGCCTCGCGACCGTCTTCTGGAATACCGTTTTCATGAACCAGTCCTTTGCTGGTGTAGTCAGCGATTTGTTCGCTGTAAACACCCCAGGTTTTTTTCTGATGTTTCATCTGTGCCGGGAAGTTGAGGACATCGATAACGATGGGAGCCGTGGCGATGATTCGTTTGTCAACGACGGGTGTGAGCCAGCTGGTCCAGCCGCGTTTGGAAGCCCCGGATATGACGAAGGAAGTGACATCCTGCTGAAATTCGCTGCTGGCAAACTGCTGCAGGGCATCCATGGCTTTGACAGCGCTTTTGGCCATTGGGAAAAGCAATGGCCATGTGGCGTCTCCGGTTTTCAGATATTTCAGCCAGGTTTCAGTGATCAGGTCGTCTTCGACGCGATTTTCGAACAGTGGCTGATTGGGAACCTGATGCAGGGTAGCAACACGAGCACCGCAGGCGTCTGCGAGTGCAAGGCCGAGCGCGAAGTCGGTCAGTTGTGGCATGCGACCATTGCTGCCCCCCGTGACAAACAGCAGCATCTGCTGTTTGTGAATGAGCTGCTTAGGTTCGTAAACAACCAGCGCGTGCTTCCAGATGATGTTCTGCCATTTCTGTGATGTCAGTTGCAGTCGATGGACTCGATTCTGGCCGGCCTCAATGGTATCCAGCTTTTTCCATGCGAAGTCCGGTTCCGGGCGTTCCATGTACTGGAAGATTTCCTGAGGCAGTTCGGCTGTCTGTTTTTCATCTGCGCGGGCGGGGCCTGGTACGATGAACGGCAGTAAAACCAACAGCTTAAGAAAGTTGGCGCGGGACAGCATGAGTGAATCCTGAAGCAATCGCAGTCGAGGGAGGGGATTAAGAGAAAACGGCGGACCAGCAGGTGCTGCTCCGCCGTAATGGTCATGTGCAGGGTCAACTGTAAACTGGTAACACGGAAGGCGGCAGGAGCGCTGGTCACTTTGTTGTGAGTGCAACGGTCCCGAGGTCTGTCGGTTCACCTGCTTTTACGGAGACTTTCTGGGCTGAGGGACTTTTAGGGTCGGCATACCGACCATTGAGTTTGTCCTTGCCGGTGTACTGCCGAGACATCAGGTTGAATTCCTGCCAGGTAAATGTCAGCACGTAGTCGCCAGGCGGAACACCGTCACCCTGCTGATAGGTTGAGATCTGAAAGTTGCCTTCCGGGTCGCATTCGGTGCCGGATACTGTGGGATCTGTGGTATCGAGGCCTGCCACGGGGATGCATTCAATTCGTACGGCGGAACCGGGTGCCTGGCCATCGACAGTGATTTTCCCTTTGACCGGGAAAGTGGCCTTGCGATTGGGAGCTTCACCACAGCCTGCGACAAGCAGCAGTGTGGTGAGGATTATTAAGGGGTATTTGTGCATTTTCGAGTCCATTACTGGCGAGGCCGCGAGGGGCCGGAAATTGTACAGAGAAACATGGAACGGGCAGAGCGGGCTGCCCCGGCCGCAAATTGCGGGCCGAAGCAGCCGGCCTGATCCAGCTGCTGCAGGCGAAAACAGATCAGAATTCGCCGACAATTTCGCCCTTCTTTTTGGTTACTGTGGAGGCGAATACGGATGCCGCAACGTTCTCGCTGATGAAGCGCACGGAACCGTCAACAAGTGCGAACTGGCAGCCGCCAGTATGAAAGCTGTGGAATCCGTTGCCGCGAATGTTGGTGCACATTGCGCAGGGGCCACCGCCAAGTCCGGTGCCGTCATACAATGAACCCTGCAGCCAGTGTTCGAAGGCGAGTGCATCTGACCATGAGCCACCGTTTGTGACTCCGAGTACGGCGGGCAGGCCAACAGCCGGCTGAGATTTGTAGTAAAGTTTCACACCGCCGGTGCGTTCGCCGAACATCAGGGTGTTGGAAGTTCCGTCGGTGACGTCACGCATGCGGGATGTGCTGCCGCCAAGACCGGCTGCAGTCAGGCAGCCGTCTCGATCGCCACCCTGATTGTTGTTGTAGGCGAGGTTACCGTAGACACCGCGAATGCCGGTCGTGCCGCCGTAGTCTGTTCGGCCACCTTTCCAGGTCATGTTCATGGGCGGTACGCCGGCAGCAAATGCATTGGCCGGATACATATAATCGTCAGTTGTGGGTCCGATGGAGGAGGGGCACAGGAATGCTGGAATAACGGTAGCGGCAGCGGCGATGTTCTGGGCCAGGATTGTGGTGTTGTACCCTGTTGGCCCGTTCATCATGGGGACTGAGGAGTCAATTGAGTTGTACAGGTTGGTCTGTTCGATGTAGGGCAGCAGCATGGTGAACGCTGACCGCACGACCAGATTCGGCGGGGCAAAGATGTAGCCGGGAGGAAACATGTTGGCCACGTCGTGGTAGTTGTGGACAGCCAGTGCCAACTGTTTGAGATTGTTTTTGCACTGCGTGCGTCGAGCCGCTTCACGGGCCTGCTGTACGGCGGGCAGCAGCAGTGCCACGAGGATGGCGATGATGGCGATCACCACCAGCAGTTCGATCAGGGTGAAACCGCGCTGCGGTTTGGTCAGGGTTCTCATGGATGCCTCCGAGGATCAATAAAAGAGGGCAGGAAAAACGCAGGCACAATAAGCCTGATTGTCGGAAAATTTGGAGAAAAGGGAAGTTCCCGGTTTGGTAAAGACTGTTGATTTTTCGGTCTTTTTCGATCCGGAAACCTGGGCTGGAAGCTCGACAGGGGTGCCCAGGGATTGCAGAATTCCGAAGGAACAGCCGTTTTGGCCCCCTGCCCTGTTCGGATCCACGGCTGTGTCTCCTGAAAATCCTGCTGTGTCCCCTGAGTATCGGCAGCACTGATTTTAGAGGCACGTTCTGTGGTGCTTGTTCGCGAGGTTTTCATGAATCTGTCGTCATGTTTTGTGCGTCTGGGAATACTTTTGACGGGCATGTGGGCGATCGGATTCGGTAATGCCAGCGGGCAGCAGCCGGCTGCGGAGCTCATTTTCCCTCTGCACTCGCAGCACAATCACGCCCCGGGAATTGCAGAGCTGAAAAGTGGCGAACTGATTGTGTCGTGGTATCGTGGCAGTGGCGAGCGAACGGCTGACGACGTGGCGGTCTGGGGCTCTCGGTTGAAGCCAGGCAGTAAAGTCTGGAGTGAAGCGTTCCTGCTCGCGGATACTCCCGGATTCCCCGACTGCAACACGGCGCTGATGACGGACGCAGACGGGCGACTGTTTTTGTTTTGGCCGGTGATCGTCGCGAATACCTGGGAATCCTGTCTGACGCGACTGAGGGTTTCAGATCAGCCGGAAGGCTCGGCTGCCCCGGCGTGGAATCGTGATGACACTATTCTGCTCAAGCCTGCGGATTTTTCCGCTGAGGCGATCCGGGTGCTCGATGAGACCCTGGCTCTGCTGCCTCCCCTGCCCCCTCAAAAAATGGCGTCAATCAATGAGGCTCGCGAGCGTCTTAGCCAGAAAATCTGGCAAAGGATGGGCTGGCAGCCTCGCTGCAAACCGACGGTCCTGCGGTCGGGGCGAATTCTGCTGCCGCTGTACACGGATACTTTCTCGCTGTCGATCATGGCCATTAGTGACGACGGTGGTCGGACCTGGTTTGCCGGGAAACCCATGCTGGGATTCGGGGCGATTCAACCGACGGTTTTGCAGAAATCGGATGGTACGGTTGTTGCCTGGATGCGAGAAAACGGGTTTACCGGTCATGTGCGGTACGCGGAATCGACTGATGAGGGGGCGACGTGGGGACCGGTTCTGGTTTCCGGCCTGCCGAATCCCGGGTCGGGTCTTGACGGAGTGCGGCTGCAGAGCGGACGCTGGCTGCTGGTGCACAACGACGCACGAGAGGGGCGAGGCCGGCTGGCTGTCAGTATGTCGGACGACGAAGGCAGTACCTGGAAATGGAAACGACTTCTGGAAGATCTTCCAGATGGGTCCGCTCATTACCCATGTGTGATACAGGGAAGAGACGGACGCATTCACGTTGTCTACAGCTACTTCGTGAAGGAAGGCAAGTCGATGAAACATTCGGTGTTTACGGAAGCCTGGGTGGAAGCGGGGGCAGCGGGTTCCGACAAGTGACGGCAAGTACCCTGCCCTGCAGCGGCCAGCGATTATTCTTCGTTGCGATTATTGCCCAGCAGGCCCAGTTTGATGAGGTAGTAAAGCAGAGTCAGCAGGCTGGATACGAAGGCTGCGACGTAGGTCAGAGCGGCGGCATTCAGTACGCGACTGACGCCGGTGTATTCCTGATTTGTGACAATACCATACTCGAGGCACAGGCGTTTTGCCCGGGCTGAGGCGTCGAATTCGACAGGCAGGGTCACAAGCTGGAACAGAACGATGGTTGCGAAAGCAATCACGCCAGCCAGCAGCAGCGGTTTGGCGTGCAGTACAAATCCCAGCATGAGCAGGATTTCGGAGGCGTGTGATCCGAAGCCGACGACAGGAACGAGCGATGAGCGGAGCCACAGCGGGCCATAGTTATCGGCGTGCTGGATAGCGTGCCCGGCTTCGTGGCAGGCAACTCCGACTGCAGCGACGGAGGTACTGCTGTAGACGTTGTCCGAGAGCGCAAGTGTGCGAGTGGCAGGATTGTAGTGATCGCTGAGGAATCCCTGAGCACGTTCGATCTGCACGTCATAGATGCCAGCGTTCTGCAGCAGCAGCTGGGCTGCCTGCGCCCCGGACATGCCTCGCTGGGTGGGTACCTGGGAGTACGTGCTGAAGGCAGATTTGACCAACAGACTGGCAATGCCTGACATCAGCAGTCCGGGGATCAGGACCATCAGGATGTAGGTTGAGTCGAAAAAATAACCGAACATGTGCTGTCTCCTGTGCTGTAAACTGGCCGTCTGCCAATTTGACTGGGTGACTGTCCGATCAATTCTATCCGCAAGGCGTATGCCGATTGGCCGAAATCCGAGATTTCTCATGGCGATTTCGTTCGAAGTGCATTTCTGACGGAAATTACGCAATTTTCAGCGGCAAATTCGAACCAATCGTTTTTTTGTTTAACTGAGGCTGCCGTTGCACTAGACTGATCGTTCCACGCCGATACTTCGGTGGAACGCCTGCCTCGGATAACCTGCCGCTTTCTTTCTGCCGAAATCTGCTCACATGCTGCCCGATTCGTACACCTGTGAGAATTCGCTGATCCGACGTCGCCGGTTGCTGCAGGTTGGCTGGTCGGGGTTACTGGGGTGTACTGCCGGGCAGTTGGTGGCGGCACAACGGTCAGCGGGTGGCGTCGAACAGGCTCGTGCGAAATCGCTGATTCTGGTGTTTTGCACTGGTGCAATCAGCCATCATGACACGCTGGATATGAAGCCGGAGGCAGCGGCCGAGGTTCGTGGTGAGTTCAGTCCGATAGCCACGACTGTCGCCGGAACTCAGGTGTGCCAGCATCTGCCAGGTCTGGCGACTTTGGCTCATAAATACGCTCTGGTTCGCAGTTTGTCCCACAAGGACAACAATCATTTGATGTCGACTCATCATGTGCTGACGGGGCATCTTCAGCCTGGTGGATTTTTCGACAAGGTGGCATCGCGAGATGACTGGCCTTGTTATTCAGCTGGGTGCGAGTTTCTGCGTGCTCGGTCTGATGGCATTCCCAGTGGAGTCAATTTGCCGACGTGGCTGATGTCTGCTCCTTTGACGTGGCCTGGTCAGCAGGCTGGTTTTCTGGGGCCGAAGTACGATCCGTGGCAGATTGTGGGGGATCCTGCGAGTGCTGATTTTCGGGTTGAATCGTTATCACTGATTCAGGGTCTGGATCAGAGCCGACTTGACAGTCGTCGCCGACTGCTGCAGAGCCTGCAGCCGGCAGATGCAGCGGGGGCGGTTACCGGATCGGCAGCGCGGATGTCAGAGGATCAGCGACTGGCCTTCAGTATGTTGTCAGCCGGTCGACTGACTCAGGCATTTGAGCTACATCGTGAACCGGACTCCGTCCGTGATCGTTATGGCCGGCACACGTTTGGTCAGTCGCTGCTGTTGGCGCGTCGACTGGTAGAAGCGGGAGTTCCGATCGTGCAGGCCAATATGGGGCCTGTACAGAACTGGGACAGCCATGCTGCGATTTTTCGAACTTTGAAGGATCGCCTTTTGGCACCACTGGACCGTGGTGTGTCGGCGCTGCTGCAGGATCTTGATGAGCGAGGATTGCTGCGGGATACGATGGTGATCATGCTTGGTGAATTCGGCAGGACGCCGAAAATCAATGCAGACGGCGGTCGCGACCATTGGGGGCCGTGTTTCACCGGGCTGTTTGCGGGTGCCGGCGTGCAGGGGGGCAAAGTGATTGGCCGTTCGGATGAGATCGGAGCCTATCCGGATTCGGCAGCATTTTCGCCGGACGATCTGGGTGCGACGGTGTATTCGGCGCTGGGGATTGATCCGCATTCCGTGGTACGTGACCGACTGAATCGTCCGGTACACCTGAATCAGGGGGCGGTGATCGAACCGTTGTATTCCGGGAGCGACGCGGTCTGACGGAGAGTTTACCGTCAGACCTGTCAGCCAGTGCGTCAGCGCTTATTTTTTTGGAGTGTCGGTAGTTTCCTTTGGTGCTGGCGGCGTCTGAGTTTTGGTCGCAGCTGGGGTCTGTTCGGGTTTGGGAGGCAGGGGCAGATTGAAGGGTGCTGAGACTCTTCGTCCGACCGCTGGTTTCAGTTCGCGGAGCCAGATATTGCGGAATCGCACAGCGTCTCCGTGGAACTGCAGTGAGATTGGTCCGGTTTCCGCATGGGGTTTGTAGTGGGGTGCTTCGGTGTAGCTGGTGGGGCCGTAGAGTTCAAAGTTGTTGAGCAGCAGGACTCCGTTCTGAATCAGTGTCACGTGTGCCGGTTTTTCCACGTCACCATTTCCTCGGAAGCGGGGGGCGTTAAAGATAATCTGGTAAGTGTTCCATTCGCCAGGTTTGCGCATGGCGTTAGCGAGCGGGGGAGTCTGTTTGTAGATGGACCCGGCCTGGCCGTCGAAGTAGGTTTGATTTTGGAATGAGTCAAGGATTTGAACTTCATAGAGTCCCATCAGGTAGCAGCCGCTGTTGCCGCGGCCCTGCCCTTCGCCGCGAACTTCAAGTGGTGCAGACCATTCCAGGTGCAGCTGGATATCGCCGAAATGTTTTTTGGTAGTAATGGCTGATTGTTTTGCTGTCGCGACGCCATCTTCGATGAGCCATTTGTCGCCATTTTCCCATGCGTCGAGGTTGCTTCCGTCGAACAGGACGACGGCATCTGATGGCGGGGCATTGTCGGCAGCACCGGGTGTTACCAGCGGTGGTTCCTGCCACTCGACGCCGCTTTTCCATTCCTGTGCGACGGACAGGCCGGGGCTGGCGAGGAGTGAGAGGGCGACGATGCAGATTTTTTTCAGTTTTTTCACAGAGACTGCTCCGGGTGAGAACTATGGGAGTTGACGGGCTGCAGCTGCAGCGAGTGACAGCGTACAGATTTGCGGGGAGGATGTTTAGTCAGACGGGGGGGGCCGGTGTCTGAGCGGTCGAGATCATTTTTGGCCGACTTTCAGGAACAGCCGATCTACGCCGGCGACGATACGATTTTCGATATCACCGTTCCAGCGGAGGGCAGGTCGTCCGTATTCGTACAGATTGCTGCCACCTTCGTAGCCTCCTTCTTCCCAGACGCGACGGCTGGGAATGTATGCGAGCATATCGTCGGCGTATCCCATGACCCAGGTTCCGGCGCCGTGTTCCTGTTTGAATCGAATGGCGTAGTCGACGACGGTCTCTGCTCCCATACCGATCCATTTCAATTCTGCGCCCAGCAGCCAGACATGCAGCGGGTAGGGGGAGGCAGCGGCAAAGTGCTGGCCAGCATCCAGTTTTGTCAGCATTCTGCGAGCCCAGCGTCCGCGAATTCCCTGATCGGCAGCTGCGGCCTGCAGCAGTTCATCGCGTGTGATCACATTCAGGTAGGGCAGTTCGATCAATTCAAAGGCTGTGCGCAGTTGTGGTGAGACTGGAATCAGGGGCTGCAGCAGTGTCTGTTTCACGGCGTCAGCCAGCATTGATCCATATTTTTCACAGAGTTCCACAGTTCTGCGGGGCAGTGGATTCTGATCGCCGCCGCAGGTGTTGACGAACATGGCAGCAGCTCCGGGGAATGCCTGCTCCAGCTGCAGCTGAGCGAAGCCGGGGTAATCTCCGCACCATTTCGTGAAGCTGAGCGTAGTGGGGTGGCAGGCGTAGCCAAACAGGATGGCGGCGACGCTGCCGTCCGGGCGAGTCACCTGCAGGACCGGCACGGAATGATCCACGGGGCCGGCAAGGGGAATGCCACGGGCCAGCAGATCCGGTATATCTGCTTCGCGATTGTTGCGTCTGTTGACGGCGAAAGTGGTCTGGCCGATGCCGTGGCTAAGACTGGCGTCGCTTAGGTTACTGAGAGCATTTGTGCACAGTCGGACGGTTCTTTCAACCATCAGATCGGTGTATTGCTTTACCAGTTCTTCCTGCTGGTTTTCGACGGGGTAGTAATCGATGAGGTCGTCACCAAGCCGTGGGCCGCAGTGGTTGTGCGAAAAAGTGAACATGATCTGGTCACGGCTGAGCCCGTGGAGTTCGGCAAGCTTTTCGAAGACGCGATTGCTCATGGAAGCAGGCACGCCCTGAAAGTCGCTGGTGATCAGTATGGCCTTTGCACCGTCGGGTGCCTGCAGAGCGAGGGCTTTCATCCACAGGTCGTGGAGTTTGCCTTCCGGAGCGCGGCGGGATCCGTAGCCAGCCAGCCAGACAGCTGTGTCCGGCGTGATGATCTCACGGGACACACCCGCTTGCCAGCTGTCGGGGTGTGCGGGCGCTGCTGATGAGCCGGCGTGACTGAGGGCGGACGGAAGTACGGCTGAAGCAGCGAGGGTCTGCAGCAGCAGGCGGCGGTTCAGAACCTGTGTCATGGCATTGGCTTCTGGATTCTGATGACTGGTGGAATCTGCGGATTCGGCAGATTCGCAGATGCGGCATGGAGTTGCCAGTGACCGATCCGTAATATGCTGTGTTTGTTGTACGCACGGGGTTTCGGAAGATCACAAGGAGAGCAGTATGCGTGGCGAACGATGTCAGGTCGTGCCCGGAATTCCTCATCACTTCGCTTTTCAGATTGGTGGGCGTGAGGTGCTGCGGTGGAATTTTGGGGGTGACTATCCGCGTCCCTGTTTCTTCCCGGTGCTGGCTCCATCGGGGGCATGTTTGACTCGCATGGGACATCCGGGGGCTCCGGATCATGACCATCATCAGTCCATCTGGTTTGCTCACAACAAGGTGCTGGGGATTGATTTCTGGGGTAATACAAGTGGTGCGGTGATTCGGCAGCTGCAGTGGTTTGCTCTTGAGGACGGTGCGGACGGCTGTCGGATGGCCGTAGAGCTGGGCTGGTTCGACGGGCATAATCCGGCGCCTCTGCTGCGGCAGGAGCTGATCGTGGAGGTCTGTCCGGTACTGGATGGTGGTGAATATACAGTGGAACTTCAAAGTCGCTGGATTCCGACTGCTGCGTCTCTGGAATTCGCGAAGACGAATTTTGGATTTTTGGCCGTCCGGACAGCAAAGAGTGTGTCTGCTTTTTTTGGTGGTGGCGTTTTGACTAACAGTGCGGGTATTCAGGGTGAGAAGCAACTGTTTGCCGGGGCTGCCGAGTGGATGGACTACAGCGGACCGACTCAGCTGAACAGCGACGCCTGGGAAGGACTGACCTACATCGATCATCCGGGGAATCCTGGGCAGCCTGCCTGCTGGCACGTGCGGGATGACGGCTGGATGTGTGCTTCGCCGTGTCTGAATGGTTCGCAGGTGACAACTGCGGATTCGCCGCTGCAGCTGAGATATTTGCTGTATGTGCACAGTGGTGCGGTGCAGCGGGACCGGGTGTCGGAGATCGCGAATCGCTTTCGCAGTCAGGGTTCGTTGCGACTGGAGAAATCGGCAGTCAGCCATATTCGCTGGCAGATTGTGCGCGGATGATGCGTTGATTTGGCTGGACTGAGGGAATCTCCGATTGTCAGAATACCGGGCAAAGCGGGCCGTTGGGCAGCGGTGAAGTCAGCAGTTGCCGGCGGCGTTGATACAGGATGAAATGACGGACCGATGCAGAACGAACCAATGATCTCCGGCTGCCGCCATTGTGCAGTTATCGTCTTGAGTCTGGTGTGTTGTATTTGCCGACTGGCTGTTGCAGCGGATAAGGTAAGTTTTGAGAATCAGATTCAGCCGCTGCTGAAGCAGCACTGCTGGGACTGTCATGGTCCAGAGCAGCAGGAGGCACGGCTCAGGCTGGACCGCCGCAGTGGTGTGCTGAGGGGCGGAGATTCCGGCGAGCCGGCACTGGTTCCGGGTGATGCTGAGGCCAGCCATCTGATGCAGCTTGTGCTGGGGCGTGAAGCAGGCAAGCGAATGCCCCCGGAACCGCAATCTGCATTGACTGAGACTGAAACTGCCCTGCTCCGTCGCTGGATCAACGAGGGTGCTGAGTGGTCAGGTTCAATTGAGCCGGCCGAGGCAGACCGGCAGGAGATCACTCACTGGTCGTTTAAGCCGGTGACTCGTCCTGCGGTGCCAGAGCTGCAGTCTGACTGGCCTGCTGGTGCGGTAGATGCATGGGTGCTTCAGGGGTTACAGCGACAGGGGCTGACTCCCAGTGCAGCGGCTGGTCGACGCGACCAGATTCGCCGCTTGTATCTGGATATGCTGGGATTACTGCCGACTCCGGAGGAAGTGACAGCGTATGAGCAGGATGAGCGTCCGGATGCCTGGGAGCTGCTTGTGCAGGAGGTTCTGGCGAGTCCTCATTACGGAGAACGATGGGCTCGCTACTGGCTGGATCTGGTGCGATTTGCCGAGACGAACGGTTACGAGACGAATCGCGAGCGTCCGAATGCGTGGCCGTATCGGGACTATGTGATACGGTCGTTGAATGAGGACAAGCCATACGATCAGTTTGTGCGCGAGCAGCTTGCCGGCGATGTGACGGGGGCTCCTGAGGCTACTGCCTATCTGGTGGCTGGTCCGTATGATCTGGTGAAGAGTCCGGATATTAATCTGACGCTGATGCAGCGTCAGAATGAGCTGGACGACATGATCGGGACGACGTCTACGGTGTTTCTTGGTCTGACCGTGGGGTGTGCTCGCTGTCACAACCACAAATTTGATCCGATTCTGCAGCGGGACTATTACGCCCTGCAGGCGGTTTTTGCCGGGGTACAGCATGGGGATCGCCAGTTGCCTGAGACCCCTGTGCAGGTGGAGGAATTGCAGCGCTGTGGTGTGAGGCTGGCGGAGATTTCGACGCTGCTGAGGCCATGGCGTGTTGCGGGGCAAGAGCAGCGTGAGGCAGTAAATGTTCGCGGCAATGAGGAAGTTTTTGCACCGGTGCGTGCGAAGTTCGTGCGATTTACGATTGCTGCGACAAATTCTGGTGAGCCTTGTCTTGATGAGCTGGAGGTATTCAACGATGGGCAGAACGTGGCACTGTCATCGGCCGGAGCGAGCGTTACGGCTTCGGGAACTTTGCCTGGCTACGAGATCCACCAGTTGAAGCATGTGAACGACGGTGTTCCCGGGAATGCTCGGAGCTGGATTTCGAACCAATCGGGGCGTGGCTGGGTGCAGGTGGAGCTGTCTGAGGTTCGTGAGATCAGTCGGATTGTCTGGTCGAGAGACCGGGAGGGGCGGTTTCAGGACCGACTGGCGACGAAGTATCAGATTGAGGCCGCTGAGCAGCCTGGTCAGTGGCGTGTGTTGGCCACCGAGGCGGGTCGGGCGGTGCCGGGGGCGATTCCCGCGGAGCCGCAATATGATTTCCGGGCAGCGAAGGCTGGCGAGCGCGAGGAACTGGAGAAGTTGTTGCAGGAGCAGCAGTCACTGCAGTCGAGGCGTCGCCAGCTGCAGGCTGTCGGAACGGTGTATGCGGGTACGTTCCAGCAGCCCGGACCGACTCATCGTTTGTTTCGTGGCGAACCGTCTGCTCAGCGGGAAGTTGTGGGTCCGGATACTGTAGCGGTTCTTGGCAGCCTTGGTCTGGATCTGCAGTCCACCGAGCAGCGGCGTCGTGCGGCACTGGCTGACTGGATTGCATCGAGTGGGAATCCGCTGACGGCTCGAGTCATCGTGAATCGGCTTTGGCAGTTTCATTTTGGTCGGGGTCTGGTTTCGACGCCGAGCGATTTTGGGGCAGCCGGGGCGAGGCCGACTCATCCGGAGGTGCTGGACTGGCTGAGCATGGAGCTGATGGAGAATCGCTGGTCGCTGAAGCACATTCATCGGCTGATTCTGCATTCGCAGACGTATCGTCAGAGCAGTGTTCCGCGGGTCGAGGGGATGGAGCGGGATGGCGGGACGGAGTGGCTGTGGCGATTTCCTTCAAGGCGTCTGGAGGCGGAGCCGTTGCGGGACTGTATTCTGCAGGTGTCGGGAGTTTTGCGTGAGGACATGTATGGTCCGGGCTTCAGTGCTTTTCAGGTGGAGCTGGAGAATGTGCGTCATTATTTTCCGAAGCAGCAGTATGGTCCAGAGGACTGGCGGCGGATGATCTATCAAACGAAGGTGCGTCTTGAGCGGGAGTCTGTTTTTGGCGTATTCGACTGTCCGGACGGGGCCACTTCGGTGCCGCGGCGAAGTCGATCGACGACGCCGTTGCAGGCATTGAATCTGTTCAACAGCAGTTTTATGCTGCAGCAGTCAGAGTTGCTGTCGGACCGTCTGAAGAGGGAAGCGGGTGAGTCTGTATCCGGACAGGTGCAGCGGGCGTTTCGGCTGTGTTTTGGTCGAGTGGCGGATCGGGAGGAGCAGGAGGATTGCGAGCGGTTTGTGGGTTCTGAGGGTTTGGCAGCATTTTGTCGAGCGATATTGAACAGCAACGAACTGGCGTTCATACCGTGAATCGTCGGGTTTGTGAGCGGACCTGCGTCAGCGTATAATCCGGGGCCATGATCTAAAACTTTGGCTGCTGGTGCTGCATGAACAATCCTGCTGACGGATCGGATATACCGACATTTCTGTCATCGTTGAATCCTCGCCAGCTGGCGGCGGCGATGCACGGTACTGCACCCTTGTTGATTATTGCCGGTGCAGGGACTGGCAAGACGACAACGCTGGCGCACAGGGTGGCATGGCAGGTTGCTTGTGGTACGGATCCAGCAGGTATTTTGCTGCTGACATTTACTCGGCGTGCAGCTGCTGAGATGTTGCGGCGAGTCGAGCAGATTCTGTCGACTTTGGGGGCAGCAGATGTGCGGGACGCGGCGCTCTGCCAGAAGTCAGCCATTCGTCGCATGTGTGGAGGCACATTTCATTCGGCGGCTTCTGCGCTGCTGCGGCGACACGGGCATCTGATTGGACTGCATCCGGATTTCACGATTATGGATCGGGGGGATTCGGAAGATTTGCTAAATCTTGCTCGTACTGAGCTGAAGCTGCCGAAGAGTGAGAATCGCTTTCCGCTCAAGGGTACCTGCCTCGATATTTACAGCCGCTGCATCAACACGCAGCAGGCTTTGCCGCAGGTTTTGGAGCAGTGGTTTCCGTGGTGCATTGAGCATCAGGCTCGGCTGGGTGAGCTGTTCAATATTTACACGGAGACGAAGGAACGGCAGCGCGTGCTGGACTTCGATGATTTGCTGTTGTTCTGGAACGCACTGGCGGCGGATGAGGCGGGTTCGAGGATTTTTAGGCAGCAGTTCAGCAGGATCCTGGTGGATGAATATCAGGATACAAACGTGCTGCAGGCACAAATTTTGAAGAACCTGTGTCCGGATGGAGTCGGGCTGACGGCAGTCGGCGATGATGCTCAGTCAATCTATTCGTTCCGTGCGGCGACGGTTCGCAACATTCTTGATTTTCCGCAGGATTATCCGGGAACTGAACTGATTGCTCTGGAGCAGAATTATCGCAGTACGCAGAGGATTCTGGACGTTACCAATCGCGTGATCGCTGAAGCGTCCGAGCGGCATCACAAGGAATTGTGGTCATCTCGTGGTCCCGGTGCTGTGCCTCGATTTGTCACTTGTTCCGATGAGGATGCACAGTGTGAGCATGTGATAGAGGAGATTCTGAATCGTCGGGAACAGGGTGTCCAGCTTAAGCAGCAGGCGGTTTTGTTTCGAGCGTCGCATCACAGTATGGCGCTCGAAGCAGCTTTGGGGCGAAGGAACATTCCGTTTGTGAAATATGGTGGCCTGCGTTTTCTTGAGACTGCACATGTGAAGGATCTGATTTCGTTTTTGCGTCTGGCGGAGAATCCGCTGGATGCAATCGCCGGTTTCAGGATACTTGTTTTGCTGCCGGGGATTGGTCAGTCGAAGGCAGCCCGACTGCTGGACCAGTTGCGGGAAGCTGAGGGGCGATTTGAGGCGTGGGACAGTTGGGGGCCACCGTCCGCCCTGCAGGATCTCTGGCCCCGGCTGGTGCAGTTAATGCGGCGTCTGGAATCACGCGGGCGCAAGGCGGAAGGTGGCGTAAGTGCTGATATTCATGCGGTCAGGCAGTATTATGAGCCATTGCTGCACAGCGCGTATGAAAATGCACCGGCACGCATTAATGATCTCAAACAACTGGAAACGATTGCCGTTCGTTATGAAAGCCGGCAGCAGTTTTTGACGGAAATGACTCTGGATCCGCCGGCCTCAACTCAGGAACTTCCGGCCGATCCGCTGCTGGACGAGGACTTCCTGATCCTGAGTACCATCCATTCTGCGAAGGGGCTGGAGTGGGACTCGGTGCATGTGATTCATGCGGCTGACGGGAATATTCCTGCCGACATGGCGACTGGCAGTGCGGAGGAGATTGAGGAAGAGCGACGGTTGTTCTACGTAGCGATGACTCGTGCCAAAAATCATCTGACAGTACTGCGACCGGAGCGTTATTATTTTCACAATCGACATCGCAGCGATCAGCATTCGCTCAGCAAGGTGACTCGTTTTCTGACGCCGTCAATCCTGGCGATGATGGAGCAGGTTTCGCATGGCCTGACTTCAGGCAGTGGCAGCACAGGTGCTGCGGGCGGTCTGGTGAAGGGTGATACTGCCGAGATTCGCCGTCGCATCGCAAAGCTGTGGGGCTGAGTGATTTCAGGTGCGTAGTTTTCGGGGCTGCTTCCGCAGAAAGTCGAGCGTGCGCTGGAAGTCATCTGGCAGCGGAGCTTCAAATGTCATTTCCTGGCCACTGACCGGATGGCGCAGAGTCAGACGGAAAGCGTGCAGTGCCTGACGAGCGATCAGGATATCTGCGGCATCTTGGGGAGTACCCGGGACTGGTCGTGGCGTCTGCAGGATATCCGACTGTCTGAGTTCGGTTGTGCCGATATACAGGCGATCGGCGACGATGGGTGTGGCAATGTGCTGCATGTGAACTCGCAGCTGATGAGTTCTGCCGGTTCTGGGGTGCAGATCTACGAGGGCGCAGCGATCAAAGGACTCAGCAAGCCGATAGAACGTGACAGCTTCTCTGGCATTGCCTCCTGCGGGGCAAACCATCATTTTTTCTCGCACCCGCGGATGTACGCACATAAATGTTCTGATGTAGTCGGACGCAAGTTCCGGAACGCCGCGGACGATGGCGCGATACTCTTTTCGCACTTCGCGCTGTTCGAACTGCCGTGAAATCTTTTGGTGGACCTGATTGTCACGGGCGATGACAATGACGCCCGTGGTGTCACGATCAAGGCGGTGAACGATGCCTGGCCGCAGTCTTCCGGCAGTATCGCTGAGCTGGTTGAAGTGATACTGCAGGGCTGCGGCGAGTGTGCCTTTGGAGCTGCCCCTGCCGGGATGGACAACCATGCCGGCCGCTTTGTTGACGATGACCATATGGTCGTCTTCGTACAGGATCTGCAGGGGCAGATTTTCCGGCTCTATGCCAGGACGCTCAGCGTCAGTCAGGGTGACATCCAGCCGGTCATTGACGCGGAGGCGTCTTGATGATCGTGGAGGCATGCCATTGAGCTGTACGCCACCGGCTTCGATGATCCGCTGCAACTGAGCACGACTGTGATTCGGAAACAGTCGGCTGAGGTAGTGGTCAAGTCGCCAGCCGTGTGCGCGTGCCTCAACGGTCAGATTGATTGGCGCACCAGCGCTGGCCGCTGCGTCAGTGTCTGCGAGCGGCTCGACGTCATCTTCAGAGAACAATTCGTCCCCATCCGGGGTCATTCGCCGGGCTTCTCAGCCGGGGCGGGAGCAGGCTCTTCGGCCTTCGGCTGTTCAGCCTTTGGTTCTTCAGCCTTTGGTTCTTCAGCTTTTGGTTCTTCGGCTTTTGGTTCCTCAGCCTTCGGTTCCTCAGCCTTCGGTTCTTCGGCTTTTGGTTCTGCGGAAGGCTCCTGAGGGTTTGCGGGAGTTTCGCTGGTGGCAGGGGCAGTTCCGGGAGTGATCAAATTTCCGAGCGGGTTAATGCCAGGGAACTGTGGAATTGGGGGTACGTTGCCGGGGCCGTCCTGAGGCAGGCCTGTTTCCTCACCGGGCTTTGGATCCTGTTTTTGGAACCATGCGTAGAAGTCTTTGGTGGACTGCTGTTCCAGTTTGCGTTTGCGAGTTTCTGCGAGTTCAGCGAATGTTTTTTCGCCGGGGAATGATTTCGCGACCTGATCCCATGCTTCAATTGCTGATTTGACGGTGGCTTCCTGGCCGTCGCAGCGAGCTTCTGTGATGCGTGCGAACCCCAGCAGCAGTCGAAGTCGAATATCATCGCTGAGGTCACGACTTTCCTGCAGTCTCTTGAAGGTTTTTTCAGCTTTGTCCAGTTCTTCAACGCCGACTTTGCGGTTGGTGAACAGGCTGGACAGAGCATTTTGCAGGATCATTTCGGCTTCGCGGAGTCTTGCGTAGTTGCCGATGGGTGTGCCTACGGCATTGTCAGCGGCATCAGCGTACTGTTCCGGGGTATTTGCCGCGAGCAGGAGGGCCGATTCTTTGGCGGTTGCTGGTGGCTGTCTTGAGATGTAGACGTAGACTGCTGTGGCGGTGAGGGCCGCAGCAACTGCATAAATCAGCGTAGTGCCGTTCCGCTGCAGCCAGGGACCGGATTCCCGCAGGATTTTTGCCAGCTGAACTTCATCTTCCTTGTGGACGTATTGCTCTTCCGACATCGTCGGGACTTTCGTGTGAGACCGAAAAACTGAGGCCTGAGAAGCCCCGCATTATAAAAAACGCCGGGAATTGTGGTCAAGCTGGGAGAGGTGGTAACCACCGGGCTCCCGGCAGTTGAAAAATCACCGTATTTTCGCCGTTTTTACTCTGAATAGATGAATTCGTTCATACTGAAAATGGTTTGGCAGAGGTCTGTCAGCGCCTGTTGTCGGGGGTTTCCGCCCTTTCCGGCGTGCTGTTGTTCCTGATTTTTCAGGAAATTCAACGCTGCCTGCTGCTCGTCGGTGCCGGGGGGTCTGCTGAATGCCAGGTGCCATGCGGTGTCAACGGCTGCGACAGGATCGTCCGCGGGCAGTCGTCCGGCGAACCCGCTGGCCCATTGTCGAGCCTGTGGGCTGTTCATGAACATCAGCGCCTGCGGTGTGACGGTGGTGACAGGTCTCTGTCCAATACTGACGAGATGTTCAGGCCAGTCAAAGAGCATCATCATCGGGATCAGCTGACTGCGTTTGATGAAAAAGTAGATACTGCGACGTTTCATATTTTGGTCAAGAGTTCCGGGGCCAAACTGCTGCAGGTCAAGCAGCCCCGAGACTGCCAGCATTGAGTCGCGAATGGCTTCCGCTTCAAGTCGCATGGGACTGCGTCGCCACAGCAGCGTGTTTTCGCGATCCAGCAGTGCACGCTGTTCGTCTGCCAGGGCGGACTGCATCCACGTGCTGCTGGTCATGATGAGTCGCTGCAGGCGTTTCAGGGTCCAGCCGTGGCTGACAAGATCGGATGCCAGCCATTCGAGCAGTTCGGGATGAGACGGGCGTTCGCCGGAGATACCGAAATCGTTTGGTGTCGTTACCAGGCCTTTACCGAAGTGATGCTGCCAGAGTCGATTGACAATGACGCGTGCCGCCAGCTTGCCGGCACCTTGTTCCGGGTCCGTCATCCAGCCTGCCAGGGAGGCTCGTCGGTAACTGGTGCGAGTCCAGCCACTGGGGGGCTGGATATGCCAGTGTGCGGCATCTTTGCCAGCGGGCATGAGGACCTGCAGGTATCCGGGCTGCATGACTTGCTGTTTCTGGTGTACGTCGCCGCGTTTCAGCATCCATGTCTCAGGGTAAAAATGCGGAAACCCTCGATCATCCGCATGATGTCGGAGGTGGGGCAGTCCTTCGCTGGTGACCATGACAGTTGCCAGCTGCAGTCCGGGGCCCTGTTTTTCTATCGCAGCGATCGCCTGCAGATGTTGCTGCATGCCGGGATCAATTTCTGCGAACCAGCTGATTGCCGTGTTCCATGCTGCTGTGGAGCGGTCGGGATTGGTGCGAAGCACCTTGAGAGCGGCGAGTACGGTGTCGCTGATGCTGCTGGAGCCAACCTCAGGCTGCGGCATGATTCTGTCAGTTACCGACAGTCGAAACCTGCCGAGAGTGTGCTGCGGGTTTGGGTGGTTGAGTGTCAGTGTGATGGTCCAGCGCATGGGGCCATCGAAGGAAACCGGCTTATCAAATTCGAAAACAGCTGCCTGATCTTTGCCGATGCCACCGTGGTCGACAGCCCAGCCAGAGATTTCACGATCGTCAATTGAGGCGGCAACAGAAAGTTCTCCGGCGTCCTGCTGGTGTGTGGCTCGGGCTTGTGTCAGGCGGATCTGTTGCGGCGGTGTCTCGACTGCGGTGTTTGCCGGGCTGGCAGCAACCGCGATGTTTCCGAGGGCAAAGTTCCCGTTTGGTGCCCTGCCCGGCCCACCCTGTGGCAGGCTTTGGTGTGTTAGTGCTTCAAGCCGAACTGCGGTCACAGAGCGGCGTACGGATTCTCCGGTGAGAGTGATGACTTCGCGAGCGGGCGGATTGCCTGTGGCCAGGATTGAGCCGTCGGCTTGTGGCTGAAAGACGGTACCTGCACTGGATGCAACGCTTTTCAGGTGCAGTGTTTCCCATGGTCCGGCCGTCTGTTCCTCGGTGTTTTCGCGAAGCCAGTCCAGCAGGCGGTCAGGCAGTTTTTCCGCACGGTAGTCGGCGGCCGCCTGTTTGGCAGCCCTCAGCTGAAGTTCAAAAGCCTGCTGTCGCTGGCGGTTTTCGTCGGGTGCGAGATCAAGTTGTGTTTCGGAGCGGATCGTGGTGGTGAAGGCTGCTGCGAGCGAGTAGTAATCGCGTGCGGGGATCGGATCGAACTTATGATCGTGGCAGCGAGCGCATCCGACTGAGAGACCGAGGAAGGTGACACCGGTGGTCATCACCATATCGTCGAGTTCATCGTAGCGAGCGGATTCGAATTCTGTCTCAGTGAGCTGGGTGGGGAATGCGCCTGCGCCAAGAAAGCCAGTGGCCATCATGGCGTCCGGAATCTCGGGGGCCAGTTCGTCACCAGCCAGTTGCCAGCGGACGAACTGATCGTAGGGCATGTCCGCGTTGAAGGCGCGAATCAGAAAGTCTCGATAGAAATATGCCTGTGGGCGGTCGTAGTCCTGTTCGTAGCCGTGTGATTCGGCGAATCGTGCCACGTCCATCCAGTGTCGCGCCCAGCGCTCGCCATACTGGGGTGATGCGAGCAGTCGATCGATCAGTTTGGGCCAGGCCTGAGGGTCGCTGCTGCTGACAAACTGCTGAACCTCAGCGGGTGTTGGCGGGAGTCCCAGCAGTACGGCATAGGCGCGGCGGATCAGCACTTTTTTTTCAGCGGTGCCATTTGGCTGCAGTCCGGCGGCTTCCTGGGCTGCAAGAATAAATCGGTCAATCGGAGTGCGGCACCACTCGGCGGATTTGACGTCGGGGACAGCCGGAGACTGCAGTGGCTGGAAGGACCAGAAGCCGCGATCCTTGTCTGTCACGATCATCTCGGCAGGTGGCTTTTCTGAGCGATTGCCGAGCGGGGCGTCATACGGAGCGCCGAGGTCAATCCATTTGGAAATGCTGCTGATTTCCTGTTCGGACAGTTTTGGCAGCTTCCACGGCATATGTGGTTCAGCAGCGTGAGTGATCAGCTGCACAAGCTGACTTTCGGCTGCAGACTGTCCAATGAATCCGCTGTTTATCAGGGCGTCACGTGTTGACAGATCAAAGTCACTTTTAACCGCAGCACCTCCGTGACATTCCAGACATTTGGCAGTCAGGACTGGACGAACGGTCGTGCGGAATAATTCGAGACCTTTCCTGGCGCGTTCCGGATGATCAGGAGGCACCTGCCGGGCCGCGGGTGGCTGCGACTGCACGGGAGTCACGAGCAGGCTGACCGCGGTAAGCAGGCTCACATAAAACACAGCAAAACGCATGGCGTAAGTCCCATGGAGGCGGGCTGGTGAGAAGAACCTGACACAGTCTACCGACCCGCTGCCCAGATTCCCAGATAAAACGGGAGGTGATCAGAGCGGCGGACTATTCCCTTGTTTCCGCCGCATTAATGCATTCTGACTTCCGGCCTGGTATACTCAGTCAGAGTTTCAGTTTGCGGAAAGTTTCTTCGTGGATTTCTGTTATGCCTTCAGCATGGACCAGACTGCGTGGTCATCAGGAGCAGCGAGCACTTTTTGAACGCTCGATGCGGAATCACCGGCTGTCACATGCCTATGTTCTGGCCGGTCCGGATGGCATTGGAAAGCGGACATTTGCCCGTCTGCTGGCACAGTCTCTGTTCTGCCAGGAAACGACCGAACAGCACCTTGAGGCTTGTGGTGCCTGCCGAAACTGTCGCAGTTTTGAATCTGGCAACTGGCCGGATTATTTTGAAATCGGACTTCCGGACGGCAAGACTGAGATTCCGCTGGAGCTGATTCTGGGATCGGTGGAAAAACGCGGTCGCGAAGGGCTGTGTTACGAGCTGTCCTCGGCGCCGCTGGCATCCAATCGTCGAATTGCTGTGATTGATGACGCCCAGCGGATGAATCTGGACGGAGGCAATGCGCTGCTGAAAACTCTTGAGGAACCTCCGGCAAATGCATTGATCCTGTTGATTAGTGACAGTCCGGAAGCTTTGTTGCCGACCATTCGTTCGCGCTGTCAGCTCATTCGTTTTTTTCCGCTGGTGCAGGAAGATCTGGAGCAGTTGCTGCTGGAGAAGGAGCTGGCTCCCAACCTCGAGGAAGCTCGAGCGGCGGCGCTGCTGGCAGATGGCAGCATGACTCAGGCGGAACAGCTGCTGAATCCTGAATTGCGTGAGCTGCGTGATCTTGTGGGACGCGAATTTGCAGCATTTGAAGCGATGCGGCCACAGGAGGTTGCCCGGCAGATTGCGGATCGTATTGAAAAAATCTCGTCAAGTGCCGAGGATCAGCGTCAGAATGCTCGCTGGCTGCTCAGTTTCCTTGCTGATGCTGTCCGCTTGAAGCTGCGTCGGATTACCGGGGGGGATCTGGGAGATCCTTTATTGCAGCGGATGGGGCTAAGATGTGCGTCTGATCTGCTGGCAGGGCTGGTCGACAGGATTCTGCAGGCGATATTGCACGTTGACGCCAACTCGCCGGTCCGCCTGGTACTTGACTCGCTGTTTGATGATCTTGCCCGCGCGATGCGGCTGGGGCCCACATCGGCTCGCTGACGACAAAAAAGGCCACCACTGGTGTGGTGGCCCGGTGAGTCAGGAGTGACGGGTGGCTGCTTATTCTTCCATCTGTGCCAGGTCGATTCCGTACTTCAGCCAGATCGTATTCCGCCAGTCGTTCATTACCGGCCGAGCGATCAGGCCACTGACCAGTCCGGAGATTTCGCCACTGCGGAAGCCGAACTGTTTACCTTCGGTGAGGAACAACTGCTGCAGCACTGCTTCGTCTCCGATTCGGTCAGTTACCTGCACGACGTAATAACTTTTCAGTTCATCGTCAGCAACAACACCGGCCTGGTCAGGTCCCAGGTCATCAAAGACAGCTTTCATGAACCGATCGCCAGCACCTTTCAGCACACCACCGGACTCATCTGACCAGTTGATGGTGCCCAGTCGCAATTGCGGTTGCTGGAAGCTCATGGCAGGTGCGGATTCCTGTTCCAGCCATGAGAACAGCTGCGTCTGTCGCACTGTGAGGGCGGCGGAGTCGGTATCGCCAAGCACCGTCTGGCCCTGGAGGCTGTCAGTGATGGCTTTGCGTTCAGCTTCGGGAAGTGCGAGCCCGTCGGTGACCAGTTTGGCCAGCGTCCTGGCACGTTCTTCTGCCAGCTTGCGAGCCTGCTGACGCTTGAGTGTCAGAATCACTTCTTCGCGGATGCCCTGATCTTCGAGGGCAGGAATATGTGCCGGAGAAAATTCTGTAATCCACCAGGCGTAGTGGGATTCATTTCCCGACAGATCGAACTGATTTCGGACAGCACGATCGCTGGCGAAGAGGTTGGCATCTTCCCACTGGTCTCGCTGAGGGAATCGGGAGAACACTTCATCAGCAACGGGTGCACCGCTGGTGTAACCCAGGGCCTGACCGACTGAAGCCTGATCATCGGCTGCCAGGTCCATGCGGTTGAGCAGACCGGTGCGAACAAAGCTGAGTCCCAGTTTTTCACCGAGCTGCTTCATTTCATTGAGGAGCGTCTGGTGGACGTCCTTCATTTCTCCGGCGATCTGTTCGGAGGTGAGGGAAGGATTCTTGTCGACTACCTGGCGACGCGCTGCTGACCGTTTGCGTTCGATCTCGCGCAGGCCACTCATGACCGCATCCATCTTTTCGTCGATTGCCTTACGAATGCGTTCTTCGTGCAGCTGATCGCGAATTTCGGATTTCAGATCGTCGTCCAGCGGGCGATATTCCACGGGTGGAATCACGAACGGGACCGGATCAGTTCCGCCGGTTGCCGGAGGTTGTGCAGTGGCGTCAGCCGGCTGTGCCGGAGTTTCCGTCTGTGCTGGAGCGGGTGCCGGCTCTGCTGGAGCCGGGGCCGTCTGTGCTGGAGCGGGGGCCGTCTGTGCTGGAGCGGGGGCCGGCTCTGTTGGAGCGGCAGGGGACGATTCAGCGGGTTTGGAGGTTTCATCCTGGAATGGAAGGCAGTTGCCTTCAGGAGGTGCACTGGGAGCATCTGGCTGCGGAGCTGCTTCGGCTTTGGGTTCTGCCTCGGCAGGAGGTGCGGGGGCGGCATCCGGGGCCGGCGACTCGGTTTTGGGTGCATCAGGTGTCGGAGCATCCGGTGCCGGTGCATCAGCTTTGGGTGCAGCTGGATCCGGTGTTACAGGTGCAGCTGGATCTGCGGGAGCCGCTGGATCTGCGGGAGTGGTGTCTGGGGCAGAAGGCTGATCTGCTGGCTTTTCTTCCGGTTCTTTCCGGTAGAACGTATCTTTCTTTTCGTTGTAGAAGGTTTCGATTTCTGCATCGGTTGGTACGGGGGTGCTGTCCTGGGCGGATTTCCAGGAGAGTTCCAGCCAGGCGAGAGAGGCTTTGTTGCGCTGGCGGAAACCGGGGGATCCTGGTCCGTCCATGCCGGGAAATTTTTTGGCATACTGTGCGAAAGCCGTTTCGATTTCCGCCTGAGCTGGATCTGGAACTTTTGTGAGGAAGGCATCGACATCCAGCCGCACGGCGTTCAGTCGCTGGCGTACCTGGGTTCTGCGGAACATGTCGTAGTACAGGCCGGGTGGCTGAGCGACAGCGGCAGCAGAGGGCGACAGCTGTGTGAAGGCGAGGCGTGCTGCGATTTCATGGCGGAACGCATCGAACAGTTGATTTTCAGTGACTGCCATGCCACCGACGTTGAGTCCGGTGCGGATTTCAGCAAAGGCTTTCCCTGACAGGCGACCATCGACGGCCTGATTGATGAAGTCTGACACCATTTCGTCAGTCACGACGATCTGCATCTGGTCGGCTTCAGCTTTGAGCAGTTCACCGAAGATTGCGTCTTCCTGCAGAGTGGTGTAGTAGCGGAACTGTGGTGCAAACCGTTCGGTGCCTGGGCCGTAGACTTTGCTGAAGGCCTGTGCCATGAAGGCATTGCAGATGCTGCGGCGAGTGGCAGTTTCCTGGATCCGCTGGTCATCGAAGGCGCCGATTGCGGAATCCTGGTAGAAGCCTGCGGTTGAGGAGATGGATCCGGGGATGAGCCAGCCGGCGATTCCACCGAGAACAGCACCACCGATGCCATACTGCAGCCAGCGTCCCTGGCGGATGCCGGAGAAACCGAGGATGATTCCGCCCAGCAGGACGCCCAGCATGACAAAGTGATTTGCCTGATTGGACATCATGTCGCTGATGGTGAAGGCCACCATCGAAAGGATCACGATGCTGACCATGGTGATCTGCTGGTGGCGACGGAAAAACGTGAACGGAGTGCTCATGAGTAAAAACTCTTTGAAGCCGGGTGTTCAAAAATCGTTGGCAGGCCGACTGACTTGACAGAAGTCTGGACGATTATTTATTTCATTGACGCGGGAGGCATTGCCTCGGGTGAACAAAAAACGAAAGGGTGGATTCTAGCCGTCGGCAGTGCCGAGGCAAGGTCAACCAGAGTTTCCCAGCCTGCGGTTTCTGCTGAGTAAACCTGCAGTATGCGCTGGGAGGTGGGGTTGCGGGACTCTGTCAGCCTGACCGGCCCTCGTTTTCTCGATTTTCCCGGAAAGTGGTGCAAATCGCTCGAATGTGTTGAAATCCGATGCCGTTCCGGCTTTGTTGTAGCGGAATTCGCTGAGGGATGTACTCATGCCGGTCTGACCGGCTTTTCAGAAACAGATCGTTCATGGCTGCTCTTAAGAAAGCTCTGGTGATTGTTGAGTCACCGGCAAAAGCAAAGAAAATTGCGGGATTTCTGGGCGATGACTACATCGTTCGGGCCAGTATGGGTCACATCCGTGATCTGCCGTCCAGTGCCGCCGAGATACCTCCTGCGCTCAAAAAAGAGTCCTGGTCGACTCTTGGCGTGAACGTTGGTGACGATTTTGATCCCCTGTATGTCGTTCCGGCAGAGAAGAAAAAACTGATCACGGAGCTGAAGGACGGACTGAAAAAGGTCAGCGAGCTTGTGCTGGCGACTGACGAGGACCGCGAGGGCGAGAGTATTGGCTGGCATTTGGTGCAGGTGCTGAAGCCGTCGGTGCCGGTCAGCCGCATGACATTCTCGGAAATCACAAAACCGGCTATTTTGGAGGCCATTCGCAACACGAGGCAGGTTGATGAGAACCTGGTGCAGGCTCAGGAGACGCGGCGTGTTGTCGACCGGCTGTACGGTTACACTCTGAGTCCCCTGCTCTGGAAGAAGATAGCTCGCGGACTTTCAGCCGGTCGCGTTCAGAGCGTTGCAGTTCGCCTGCTGGTGAATCGAGAAATTGAGCGAATGAAGTTTCGCAGTGGTCGATTCTGGGACATCAAGGCTCGGCTGACGGCTGCATCGGGGGTTCCTTTCGAGGCTGTGCTGCAGTCGCTGGGTGGCCGTCGGATAGCGTCCGGTCGTGATTTTGACGAGCAGACTGGACGGCTGAAGGTTGGTGCGGATGTGCTGCTGCTGTCGGAAGAGCAGGCTCGAGCCACCGTGCAGAAGATTGAGACTCTGCCGTGGCTGGTCTCTGCAATTGATCAGAAGCAGCAGGTGCGTCGTCCGTATCCGCCCTTTACCACCAGCACACTGCAGCAGGAGTCGAATCGGAAGCTGGGTCTGTCGGCTCGACAAACGATGCAGATCGCTCAGCGTCTGTACGAAGAGGGCCACATTACTTACATGCGAACGGACAGTGTGAATCTCAGTGGTGAGGCGATTCGTGCTGCTCGTGGTCGAGTTGATGATCTGTATGGTCGCAGTTATCTGAGCCCTGAGCCGCGTCAGTTTTCTACGAAGACCAAGGGGGCTCAGGAGGCGCACGAAGCGATTCGTCCGGCCGGGACAGAGATGCGGACGGCAGAAGAGCTGGGGCTGTCGGGTCCGGAGTCCCGGTTGTATCAGATGATCTGGAAACGCACGATGGCCACTCAGATGGCTGACGCGCTGCTTCGTTTTGACACCGTGACGATCACTGCTGGCGATGCCGAGTTTCGGGCAACGGGCAGAACGGTGGAATTTCCGGGCTTTTTTCGAGCGTACGTGGAAGGGAGTGACGATCCTGATGCAGCGATTGAGGATCAGGATTCCACCCTGCCCTCGATGAGTGAGAAAGACCGATTGAATCTGCAGCAGGCAGAGGCGAACGCGCACGAGACCAAGCCGCCCGCTCGCTATACGGAAGCGACGCTTGTCCGAACACTGGAATCTGAGGGAATTGGTCGTCCCAGTACCTATGCCAGTATTCTCAGCACGATTGTGGATCGTGGTTATGTGAGGAAAAACGGCAACCAGCTGATCCCGACGTTTACTGCCATGGCAGTGACTCGACTGCTCGAGAATTATTTTCCTCGCCTGGTCGATCTGGGTTTCACGGCGCAGATGGAGCAGAAGCTGGACGACATTGCGACGGGATCGGCAGAGCGGCTGCCGTATCTGCGAGAGTTTTACAACGGGCGAGAGGGTTTGGACGAGCAGGTAAAGCTTCGTGACGGGGATATTGATCCTCGTGAAGCCTGTACTCTGTCGATTGACGGGCTGGATGCTGCGGTGCGTGTGGGGCGGTATGGCCCGTACTTCGAAAAAACTCGGGGTGAAGAGAAGCTGACGGCATCGATTCCTGACACGATTGCTCCGGGAGAAATCACGAATGAAGTGGCTGATCGGCTGCTGGATGAGAAGCAGCGCGGGCCGACAGCAATTGGCATGCACCCTGAGGAGGGACTGCCGATTTATCTGAAGCGAGGACCGCGGGGCCCTTATCTGCAGCTGGGAGAAGTGACAGAGGACGGCAAGAAGCCGAAGTACTGCAGTGTGCCGAACTTCATCAGCACGGACAGTCTGGACCTGCCTGTTGCGCTGGAGCTTCTGGCTTTACCCCGTCAGCTGGGCAAGCATCCGTTAACGGGAAAAGTTGTCAATGCGGGAATCGGGATGTTTGGCCCGTATGTGACTCATGACAAAGTGTTTGCCGGGTTCGATCGCAAGACGCATCAGTTTGAGCACGACGGTGAGACATATAATGTTCTGAACGTGCCCATGGATGTGGCAGTTGAGATGTTGCGTAACACTCGCCGCAAATCGGCTCCGGTGGCTCTGAAGGAACTGGGGCCGCATCCGGAGGATCAGGCTCCGGTGCAGATTTTCGAGGGGCGATACGGTCCGTATGTGAAGCATGGCTCGGTCAACGCCACTTTGCCGAAGGAGACGGATCCGGGATCAGTGACGATTGAGCAGGCGCTGCAGTTGCTGGCGGCGAAGGCTGCCAGTGGTGGCAAAGCCGGTGGCCGTCGAGGCAGTGCGTCTCGCGGCACCAAAAAAGCTGCGAAGAAAGCGTCCGCGAAAGCGGTTCGCAAAGCGGCCAGCAAAGGCGTGAAGAAACGCAGTCGATCGGAGTGATTCTGCGGGGTTTGCTGTCGAGCGGGTGTTGCAAACAAAAAAGCCCGGCTGTTTTAGCAGCCGGGCTTTTCTGTTGAGTTCAGCGAGTTGTGAATCATTCGGCCTTGGGTGCATCAGCAGCCGGGGCCGGGGTTTCTGCAGGGGCAGCAGCAGGAGCAGCAGCGTCCGCAGGCTTTTCACCTTCTGCGGGAGCAGCGTCAGCTGGTTTTTCACCTTCTGCAGGTGCAGCGGCTGGAGCAGCGGCATCAGCCGGAGCAGCGGCGTCGGCTGGAGCAGCCGGGGTTTCAGCGGGAGCAGCGGGCGCGCCGCCAGCAACGCCTGAACCAGCGGAAGCACCGCCACCGGCGGCACCGGTAGATTCGCCACCGTTGCAGCCCAGAGTAACAGACACACCGGCCAGCAGCACCAGTGCAGCAAGAGAACGCATCATTTTCATGTGACCCAGCCTTTCGAATTCCATCAGCTTTATCAGCAGAACTTGAACCTGTTCCGCCGAAACCCCCCGTTCCGGCGACAGTCAACAGTGATTAAACTACGGGAAACGGGCACAAATTCAACATCCACCGAGGCGAAAAACGATCACTTTCAGTTTTGGTGGGGGCGTGCCCGATATCTGCAGGAATCCCGCCACCACCCTGAAAGTCTCGCTACAATACTCCGGAAAATGCCTCGCCCTGACCCGAAAGAGGGCGACTTTCGCCGATGTCTTTTGGTGTGGGTTTACTGGACGGAAATTCAGTGTATGGCAGCAGACGGGGCTAATGATCAGTCGAGTGACGAGGAAGCAGAAGACGGTAACGTCCTGACTCCGCGGCAGAAGGTCCGTCGCTTTCCGACTGGTCCGGGTGTGTATTTGATGAAGGACGGCGAGGGCCGTGTGATTTACGTTGGGAAGGCGGTAAATCTGCGAAATCGTGCTTCCAGTTATTTCACGGCTGCAGCGGAGGTGGATCGTCGGACGGCCGATCTTGTTCCTGAGATTCGTGATGTGGACTTCATTGAAGCGGAGAGTGAGGTGGATGCTCTGCTGATGGAGGCTCGGCTGATCAAGGACATTCAGCCTCGTTTCAATTCACTGTTGAAGGATGACAAGACATTCCCGTATTTGCAGATAACGACGCGTGAGGATTTTCCTCGTGTCGAGTTTACTCGACAGCCGGAGAGTTCTGGTGTTCGGCTTTATGGTCCGTTTACCAGTGCCGGTCAGTTGCGTGGCACGATAGCGGTGCTGCAGAAGATTTTTCGTTTTCGGACGTGTTCTCTGGACATTGACGAGCAGGACGAGCGTTGGCGCTGGTTCAGGCCGTGTTTGCTGGCCAGTATTAATCAATGTACGGCTCCCTGCAATTTGCGAATCAGTCGTGAGGAGTACCGGGAGGACATTCGGCGTTTGCGGTTATTTCTGGATGGTGGCCGACGGGCGTTGCTGAAGGAGATGGAGGAGTCGATGAAGCAGGCTTCTCGTGAGCTGCGTTTTGAGAAGGCAGCGAGAATTCGGGACGAGATACAGTCACTGGAGAGTTTGAATCTGCGTGGTGATCTGGAGAGTCACGCCCAGCCTGAGGTCTTCTACACGGATCCTCGCAAGGGGCTTGAGGGATTGCGGAAGCTGCTGGGTCTGTCTGAGATACCTCGTCGGATCGAAGGTCTGGACATTGCTCATTTGCAGGGCAGCGAAACGGTGGCCAGTCTGGTGCAGTTTATCGATGGTTTGCCATTCAAGCCTGGTTATCGCAAGTTTCGGATTCAGACGGTTGAGGGTGTGGATGATTTTGCTTCGATGCGTGAGGTGATTACTCGCAGATTTTCCCGTTTGAGTGAGGAAGGCGAGGCATTTCCGGATCTGTTGCTGATTGACGGCGGCAAGGGGCAACTGAACGCTGTGATGGAAACATTTGGGCTGCTGGGAATTTCTCCTCCGCCAACGGTCTCACTGGCGAAGCGTGAGGAGGAAATTTATGTGCCGGGTGAGTCTGAGCCGCATCGGCTGAGTCGTCATTCGTGGGCATTGCGGCTGTTGCAGTACATTCGCGATGAGGCTCACCGTTTTGCTCAGCATTACCATCACATGCTGCGGCGGCGTTCGTCACTTGGTGAGGGGAGTGGTCGTCGTCGCGGGAAGCGTCGTGGGGACAATTGAGATCTGGCTGGGAGAAGGGAGTTTGCTGTGCCGGAAAATCGCAGAGAGCGGACAATTCGTCAGCGGCTTGAGGATCGTATTCGTGAGGCGATTATTGCGCGTCACCGCCGCAGCAGAGTAGTGCTGTTTAGTGACACCACGCTGCGTGATGGCGAGCAGATGCCTGGGGCGACTCTTGAGCCCGAGGAGAAGCTGCGGATTGCTCTGGCACTGGAAAAGGCTGGGGTGCATTCGCTGGATGCCGGTTTTCCGGCCAGCTCAGAGGCGGACGTGGAGGCGATCCGTCTGATGACAGGGCGTGTGCGGGGGCCGGTACTGACAGCGTTGTGTCGAACGGTGCGCAGTGATATTGATGCTGCGGAACGTGCGCTGGAGGGAAATCCGGTGCACAAACGGGGAGTCAGTCTGTTCTGCGGAACGAGTCCTTTGCATCGAACATACAAGCTTGGGCGAAGTCGGAGTGAGATTCTGCAGTTGATTTCCGACACTGTCGGTTATGCGGCAGAGAAGTTTCGGATTGTCGCCTTTAGTCCTGAAGATGCCAGCCGAACGGAGCCTGATTTTTTGTGTGAGTGTTACAGTGAGGCGATTGGTGCGGGTGCCACAACGATTGGTTTTCCGGATACAGTCGGCTTGCTCACTCCTGAAAAATCGCGTGATTTCATACGGCGGATTCAGGATGGGGTACCGGATTTGGATCGGGCGCTGCTGGCCGTGCATTTTCACAACGATCTGGGCCTGGCGGTGGCAAATACGCTGGCCTGTATTGCGGAAGGAGCGAATGTTGTGCAGTGCACGGTGAACGGAATCGGTGAGCGTGCTGGAAATGCGTCGCTGGAGGAGGTTGCGATGGCGCTGACACTGCATCGGGAACAATACGACCGTACTCACCGCCTGAATACTCAAATGCTGGCCCCGCTGTGTCGTCTGGTGGCTGAGCTAACCGGTATTGTTCTGCCTTTGATGAAGCCTGTTGGCGGGGCCAATATTTTTGCGACTGAGGCGGGGATACATCAGGACGGGCTGTTAAAGAATCCGGACACTTATCTGCCATTTCGTCCGGAAGTTGTGGGGGGCGATGACATTCGGCTGGTGCTGGGGCGGCACAGCGGTCGGCGGGCGGTTGCTCATCGTCTGCAGGGGCTGGGTATTCCCCATAATGAGGCAACGGTAAATCGGATTGTGGAGAGGTTGAAGCTGCTGCCCAAAGGGACGATTGTTGATGACGTTTTGCTGCAGCGTATTGCTGCAGACGTGCACTGATTGCCCCGTTCTTCAAGCCCGGGAATTCCTTATGCCCATCGCTCTGATTGACACGCACTGCCATCCTGAATCGGATTCCTTCCGTCAGGATTTTGAGGAAGTTCTGGGGCGTGCGGCTTCAGCCGGTGTGGTTCAGTTGCTGGCGATCGGTATTTCTGCGGCCACCAGTCAGGCTGTGGTGCTGCTGGCCAACAGGCATCCGGGGATCTCGGCTGTGGTGGGTGTTCATCCGAACCATACTCATGAAGTGCGGCCGGGTGACTGGGAGAAGATTGAAGAGCTGGCCTTTCATCCACGGGTGGCGGGAATTGGAGAGACAGGTCTGGACAACTATTGGAAGGATGTGCCGCTGGATCTCCAGTATGACTCGTTTCGTCGTCATATTCAGTTGTCCCGCCGATGTGACAAACCTTTTGTGGTGCACTGTCGCGAGGCTGAGTCGGAAGTACTGGAGGTCCTGCGGGAGGCTTCTGAGGCTGCATCGCTGCGGGGCGTGATGCATTCTTTTTGTGGCAGTCAGGCGACTGCGGATGAGTGTCTGCAGCTGGGAATGTTTTTGTCCTTCAGCGGCATGCTGACCTACCGCAGGAATGACCTGCTGAGGTCAGTGGCTGCGACGGTGCCGCTGGATCGGCTGCTGATTGAAACGGATGCTCCCTATCTGGCACCGCAGCAGTATCGCGGGAAACGCAATGAGCCGGCATGGGTGCTGGAAACCTGTGCGTGTCTGGCGGAAATTCATGGCGTATCACTGGAGGAAATGGCAGCGATCACAACAGGAAATGCGCGTCGACTGTTTCGGCTGAGCAGCAGCACATTGAGTTTGCCGTCACCGGGTTGATTTCGTCCGTCCGGGATTTTGTCAGTCGATGAAGGCGAATTCATTGGTGTTGAACAGAACGAGGCACAGTGAGGCGAGGGCCAGTTGTTCCGGAGTGGCTGGTTCCATTGCTGGTTGTGCCTGCAGCGGGATTTCAAAACGAGTACCGATGGTTGTCTGGACGGCCTGCAGCTCGTCAGCATTGAGCTGGCGGTCGAAGACAATCAGCAGGCTGAGGTGCCCATTCCAGTACTCGCCGTCGATATTGCCCTGCTGCCCGATAACCCACGGTGTATCGAGGCGTCTGGGGGGCAGTCTGGGGGACTGTGAGACTGCCTGACGCAGATTTTGAAAGATACTGGCTCCGGTCGGACCATTGACAGCGGTCAGAACAAAAGGTCGGCTGCCCTGCTGAAGCTCGCCTGTGCCTGAGAGGGCATCGCTGAATCGAAATGCTCGTTCGCCGGTGAGTCCAACGAAGAGTGAATCAGTGGAGTTTCCATCACGACCGCTCCAGTTGGACAGCAATTCACGATGTCCCGAGGTGCCGCGGTCCGTGACTACGGCAAACACTGTTGCTTCGTCCTGCAGCAGCAGTCCAGTGCCAAGCTGCAGGAAGCTGTTGAGTCCATTGAATTCGACTGCCGGGTGTTCGGATCCCGGCAGTCGGCCAAGCTTTGGTGTTCGACGCGGATCAGGCTGATCTGCGGTTCTGAGAGCAGGATCTCGACTGATCCACTGCTCAAGGGAACCGTCCGGTGCTGTGCGGATACCTGCGGCAGCATCCAGCAGCAGTCGTAATTCAGCGGACTGTGGAATGGAGTCTTTAGGAGCTGCGATTTGTCGGCAGGCGGCTGTGACTGCTGGACTGATGCGTGCCGTCTTTGAGGTCTGATCAGCGACTGCGGCAGACTGCAGACTGCTGACCAGCAGGACGTGTTGTGATTCGATGTGTCTGAGGCTGTCGCGGAGTTCATTATTGTCAGGTGCTCGCTGCAGTATCGCCTGCCAGATGTGTCGGACTCGGTCTTCCGGCTGTGTGAAAGACAGTGACGCAGAGGCCAGAGTTGCAGCCCTTTGATGCATGAACTGATTGTTCATGAGTGTGAGAGCCTGCGGGGCGACAATTGAGGTGTCTCGGCGACCGCACGAAATTGTTGTGTCGCACTGGTCAAAGGTGGTCATCATCGGTGGCTGCAGGCTGCGCTGCAGGTACATATAGAGACTGCGTCGCAGCTGGTCGGCGGCGGGTGATGCTGTCCATGCAGCATCCTTTTTCGACAATCCTTCAAGGGCATCAGTGCTGAGAGTTGGTACGAATCCAGGTCCTCCGAATCGCAGATCCAGTTCGCCGGATGCTGCCAGAAACGAGTCGCGCAGGGATTCGGCATCATGCCGTCTGCGGTTGGCTCGCCACAGCCATCTGTTGGCGGCGTCGACGGAGTTACAGTGCTGTTCATTTGGGTGCTGGGCGGACTGCTGCCAGGCTGCGGAAGTCAGGATCAGGCGATGTATGTGCTTCAGGCTGCCGCCGCTTCGCACCAATTCGCCGGCAAGCCAGTCGAGCAGTTCGGGATGGCTGGGCCGGTCGCCTGTGAAGCCGAAGTTGCTGGTGCTGCGTACGAGCCCTTCTCCGAAATGATGCATCCACAGCCGATTCACGATGACTCGAGCCGCCAGTGCATTCTGGGGGCTGGCGATCCAGTCAGCAAGCTGCAGTCTGAGTTTTGTTGTGTTGCCTGAATCTGCGATGGAAAAGCCTTCGCTTCCGGGGGCTGGCAGGCAACTGAGGGGGCCGGGCGAGACCGCCTGCAGCGGTCTGTGACGTTCACCATTTTTCAGAACATGCAGTGGCTGGGGCTGCCTGGTGAGGTCTGTCCAGCCGAGAACCTCGGGGAAGCCCAGTGTGGCCGCATCCGGGCCGCCCAGCAGCGTGCGACCACCGGGCTGCAGTGGCCCTGGCCAGAAGGCTGCGGCAAATCGATAGTAATCAGTTTGTGGTATCGGATCGAACTTATGATCGTGACAGCGAGCACATTTGACGGTCAGTCCGAGAAAGGCTGAGGTTGTGGTGTGCACCAGGTCTTCCAGACGTTCATAGACATAGTCTGCGGGGTCATTTGGTTCATCGTTCCAGGTGCCCAGTCTCAGGAATCCCGTGGCGATCACAGTTTGTTCGCTGCGGTCAGGCACTTCATCTCCGGCCAGTTGCAGCCGGACGAACTGTCCCCAGGGCATATCAGCATTCAGCGCCTGAACGACCCAGTCCCGATACTTCCATGCGAATGGCTTGGGCTGATCGCGTTCATATCCGCTGGTATCCGCGTACCGAACGACATCCAGCCAGTGGCGTGCCCAGCGCTCACCATAGTGGGGTGAAGCGAGCAGGCGATCTGTGAGCTGTTCGTACTGAACTGTGGTCAGACTCCCCTGCCCTGCTTTTTCCGTCGCGATTGCGAGGTTCAGGTCTGTTGTTTGCGGGGGCAGTCCGGTGAGGACCCAGCTGAGTCTGCGCACCAGTTCCCGTGGAGTTGCGCGAGGTGCGGGAGTCAGTTGCTGCCGCTGCAGGCTGGCTGCCAGGAATCGATCGACAGGATGTTGTTGCCACTCATTCCAGGGTACAGAGGATGGGTCAGGCGGCTGGTGTGTCTGGAGTGGTTGCAGTGACCACCAGTCGCGACCGCCGCGACTGGTGAGTGTTTTTTCAAACAGATCGAGGACTCGTCCAGTCGGGACAGCAGCGCCTTCGTCAATCCAGCGTTTGAGCACTGCCACTTCTGATGCCGGCAGCGGTCGTTCATGACCATTAGCCGGCGGGGGCATTTCGGCAGCCGTGATGCGCATCATCATCAGGCTGCCGGCAGCATTTCCCGGCAGCAGTGCCGGCCCGCTGTCGCCGCCCTGACGCTGACTGGTTTCCGTCTGGAGCGACAGGCCGCCAGAGGGGTTGACTGTCTGGTGACATTCGAGGCAGCGGCTGAGCAGGATTGGAGCTACTTCGAGTTCGAAGTCAGTTTTGGTCTGTGCTGTCACCGGCTGGATCAGGACGACCAGAATGACAAGCGCGCAGCGACTGACGATGGGCATACAGCACCTCTGGAGATCACGGCAGTTTAGCACGTTTTTTCTCTGCACCCTGCTTCTTTGCCGGGTTTTCGGCTTCTCCGTCAAACGGCTGGTTACCGTAGGCGGTTCGTGGAGTTTCGGCTGTGTCGCCAACTTCTTCTCGCAGACGCTGCAGTTCAGCACGCAGTTCAACGACGACGTCAGCATAAGCGGGATCTGAATAGTAGTTTTTTGTCTCTTCGGGGTTTTGCTGTCGGTCGAGCAATTCCCATTCGTTGATGTCGGGCTTGTAGTAATGCACCAGTTTATAGCGATCTGTGATGACCCCTACATGCGGCCGCACCCGATGGGGAACCGGGAACTCGTAGTAGTGATAGTACAGGCTGGTTCTCCAGTCGGTCGGAGTTCGGCCCTGCAGAATCGGCAGCAGGCTTCGTCCCTGCATATCGGCTGGTTGTTCCAGACCGGCAATTTCGAGGAATGTCTGAGCGAAGTCTACGAGTGAAACGATTTCCTTCTGAACGGATCCCGGCTTTACGACACCTGGCCAGCGCACCATCAGGGGAGTGCGGAGTGATTCTTCAAAGATCCAGCGTTTGTCGAACCAGCCATGTTCGCCCAGAAAGAATCCCTGATCACTGGAGAACACGACAACGGTGTTGTCAGCTTCGCCCTCGTCTTCCAGTACCTGCATCAGGCGTCCGACATTTTCATCGACTGCTTTAACACAGGCGAGGTAGTCGTGCATATAGCGGTTGTATCGCCAGCGGACGAGTTCCTTGCCCTGCAGTCCGGCAGCGAGGAATTTTTCGTTTCGCGGTCCGTACCAGGCATTCCATTCCTGCAGTTGTTCGGGAGTCATGTTGGGTGATGGACGCAATTTTGCATCAAGTTCGGTGAACGTTCGATCCAGACCCATGTCATGATCGGCTACGGCTCGGCTGCGACCGGCAAAATCATCGAACAGTGTGGGAGGCTCTGGATACACGCGATCGTTATCCCAGCCGAGATGTCTGAGAGCCGGTGCCCATTCGCGATGCGGAGCCTTATGCTGGCTCATCAGCAGGAATGGTTTCGAGCGATCTCGCTGCTTCAGCCAGTCCATTGACAGATCAGCAATCAGATCTGTCGTGTAGCCTGTCATTTTCACCTTTTCGCCGTTGCGAATCATTGGCGGGTTGTAGTACAGGCCCTGACCGGGGAGAACCTGCCAGTGATCAAATCCGGTGGGATCTGAGATCAGATGCCACTTGCCAATCATCGCTGTCTGATAGCCAGCAGCCTGCAGCAGTTTGGGAAAGGTTGTCTGCGAACTGTCAAAGGTGGAATTGCTGTTGTTGTAGAAGCCATTTTTGTGCGAATACTTGCCGGTCAGGATGGTGGCTCGGCTGGGCCCGCAGATGGAATTGGTGACAAGGCAGCGATCAAAGCGCGCACCCTGAGTTGCCAGTTTGTCAATATTCGGCGTGTCCAGCAGGCGTCGGCTTTCTCCGTAGGCACTGATTGCCTGACAGGTCAGGTCGTCGCAGAAGATGAACACGATGTTGGGGCGTCGTGCGACTGGCTTAGAATCGGTTGTCTGAGCCTGACAGGTGGCAGACAGTTGTAACCAGCTAAGCAAGGCAGTCAGCAGGCAAAAAATTCGATGCATGAATCAGCTTTCTGAGTTCAGTTGCGGCAGACAGTTTCGTCAAGATTTAGTACCAGATTGCAGAGCATAGTCCATGCGGCCAGTTCGACAGCAGGCAATTGTTCAGCAACAGGCGATTCGCCGTTTCGAATCACGAGTTCAGCTTTTTCCGGATGAGCGGTGTAGTGTTGGCGCTGCTTCCCGAGTGCCTGGCTGAGTATTTGCAGTTCTGCTTCTGCCGGGTTTCTGGCCAGCACTGTGCGATGCAGCAGAGAGATCTTCGCTACCTCATCGCCGGGGGACTGCAGCAGTCTCTGTGCCAGTACCCGTGCTGCCTCGAAGTGCTGAACGTCATTCATGAGCTGCAGGGCCTGCAGCGGTGTGTTACTGCGCTCGCGGCGACTGCAGAACTGTTCACGATTGGGGGCATCAAAGTTGGTCATGAATGGTGGCGGTGCTGTTCGCTTTACGAAACAGTAGACACTGCGGCGATAAAGGGCACTGCCATGTTCCTGCATGTAGAATCTGGTATTGCTGTTTTCATAGCCGACAGGCTCCCAGATATCAGGTGGCTGGTAGGGCATCACTCCGCGACCACCCATTGTGGCGTCGAGCAGGCCGCTGACGAACAGAACATTGTCACGCAGCTGTTCAGCATCGAGGCGGAACCGCGAGCCGCGTGAGAGCAGTCGGTTGTCAAAATCCAGCTGTAAAGAGGACTCGGTGGCCACCGCTGCCTGGCGAAACGCAGCCGACGTGAGCAGCAGACGGAAGAACTGTTTCTGATCCCAGCCTGAGTCACGGAATTCTGTGGCCAGCCAGTCCAGCAGTTCCGGATGTGATGGTGGATCGCCGCGAGTTCCGAAGTCGTCGCTGGTGCGAACAAGTCCGCCGCCGAAGACCTGCTGCCAGATACGATTGACGGTGACTCGTGCGGTCAAAGGGTTTTCGGGTGATGTAAACCAGTTGGCCAGATCGAGGCGGCTGGCGCGGCGACCTGCCAGGGGATTTCCATCGGTATTGCGAAGTGGCGGGAATTCAGCCGGCACTCCCGGTTCAACCTTTGCGCCCCGTCTGTCGTACTGGCCGCGTTCCATGACAAATGCTTCGCGGGGCTGTGGCAGATCGGTGAACATGAATGTTCCCGGCACATCGTCGAGGATCCCGGCCTGGCGTGCCAGCGCTGCATCAAGAGCTGTGCGCTGAGCCATTGCCGGAGATTCGGAGGCTCGCTGTACGATGCGTCTCCAGAACTGCTTTAACTGCTGCAGCTTCTGAGCATCAGGATTGTCCTGCGGGCCTGCGGTCAGAAGTTTTTGCAGATCGGCCGGCAGCCCATCAGGGCTGGTACCTTTTGACAGTTCCCACCAGGCAGTAAACGACGAACGCGGATCACGCCCGGCGATGGTACGACCGGAAATTCGCACGCTGTCTACACGCACTCGGCCTCCATCCTGACCAAGCACGAGTGATTTGATGCGTGATCCGGGAGTCGATCCGGCCTGCTGAAGGGGAATTTCCAGAGAATGCCAGCCGCCGGGAGTCGGCAGGCTTCCCATGAGCTTGCCGCTGGAAACTTCTGTTTCGCTGGTCCAGACGGACCGACGTGAGCGTCCGTCGTCGTATTGAATGCGGAGACTGCGCGGGGGGTGTCGAGGATCGGTCCAGACATCGACCGTCAGGACACCTTCCTCCGGCACCATAATCGGAATCAGCGTCAGATCGATTGTCAGGTCGTATTCTGAACCGTAGGCCAGCTCAAGAGAACGGGCGTCGGTATGGTCCCCGGTTTTGGCAGAACGCACCCAGACAGCGTCGTTTCTGGAGGTATTTCGGGATTTGCTGCCAGCTGGCAGCAAATCATCAAGAATCATGTCGCTGATGAGGCGTTCGGCGTTCGGATCAGCTGGTTCATCGGTGAGAATTCCGTTGGCTGCAGCGTTATTGAGAGCTGTCAGGAGCTGTTCTTCTGCCAGTCGCACCTGTTCGCCGGCTGCTTCAGTGAGCTTTTGTTTTTCGGGAGTGGGTACCCGCAGGAATGGCTGAGTTCTGCTGATATTGCCGTCCATACCAGGGTCTGCCGCTGAGTAGAAGAAGGCATACATGGAGTAGAAGTCACGAGTCGTGATGGGGTCGTATTTATGGTCATGGCAGACAGCGCAGCCGGCGGTAAGTCCCATCCATGTCTGCATTGCGGTGCTGGTACGATCGACGGCATAGCGATAGAGCCATTCTTCGTTGATGGCGCCACCTTCGCTGGTGGTTACGTTGCAGCGATTGAAACCGGTGGCAACTTTCTGTTCAAGCGTCGCGTTTGGCAGCAGGTCGCCGGCGAGCTGCCACGTGGTAAACTGATCGAACGGCAGGTTGCGGTTATAGGCGCTGATCACCCAGTCCCGCCACGCCCACATCTCGCGTTCGTTGTCAAGATGCAGTCCGTGCGTATCAGCGTAACGGGCCACGTCGAGCCAGTGACGAGCCTGCTCTTCACCATAACGCGGTGACTGCAGATATCTTTCCACCATCTGCTCGTACGCGTCAGGAGACTGATCGGCAAGGAATTTGTCGACCTCTGCGATGGATGGTGGCAGACCGGTCAGTACGAATGCGACGCGACGAATCAACGAGGTCCGATCTGCCTCCGGCTGCGGCTGCAGCCCGACCTGCTCAAGGCGATTCAGGATGAAGGCGTCAGCCGGATTGCGTACCCAGCCCGTTCGGGTGACAGAGGGGAGTGGTGGTTTTACCGGTGTTTCGAAGGCCCAGTGCTTTTGCCATGTGGCACCCTGTTCAATCCAGCGCCTGAGCATTTCCTTTTGCTGTGCGGTCAGGTTTTTGCCGGTTTCCGGGGGTGGCATCTGAATGTCGGCGTCGCTTGACTCGATGCGCCGGATCAGTTCGCTGTGTTCTGGTTTTCCAGCCTGTACGGCGACTCTGCCGTCGTGTTCCCTGAAGGCCCCGGCAGCAGTGTCGAGTCTGAGGTCGGCCTTGCGAGTTTGAGCGTCGAAGCCGTGGCATTCGAGGCAGTTGGCAGCCAGAATCGGGCGGATGTCTCGATTGAACTGGATCCGGTTATCCTGCGCGGTCGCGAACGCTGCCGCCGAAAGCAGGGTGCAGAAGACTGTCGCAAGGCGTGCAGGGGAAGCGATGGAACACAGGAATGAGTTCAACAGGATTCCCGGCATGGCTGTGTCTGCTTTGGAAGGAACGAGCTGGAGGGAAACGACGAAGCTGGCAGAGGACATGAATCTCGAGGCGAAATTGTATCAGTATCCGGCTGAAATTTGCCACTCTGCGGCGAATTTCAGGGCATCCCAACGACAGGGCCTGTGTGACGGGGACCGGTGTGGACTTGTGTTTTGCTCGAATTCCGGAGAGATTGCAGATCCACGCGGGGAGTAACATCCCCCGAAATGCCTCATTTTTACCCCACCATTCAGGAAGTTCAGGCAATGGCCAAGTCTTCGCAGTCAACAAACCGTCGGAAATTTCTGCAGCAGTCTGCAGCGCTGGTCGGTGTTTCTGGTCTGCCAGCAGTGCTGCACGCGGGAAACCGTCAGAAGCAGCTCAATGTTGCTGCGGTGGGCGTCAACGGCATGGGCTGGGCTGACCTGAACAGTATCGGGACACATTCCGCGGTGAAGTTTGTGGGTTTCTGTGACATTGATGCTGCCCGTTTTGACAAAGCCGACGCTGCCTATCCCAATGTGAAGCACTGGGCCGACTATCGCGAGATGCTGCAGCAGCTTGGGAGCACAGTGGATGCAGTTATCGTTTCGACTCCTGATCACATGCATGCACCTGTGGCGATGGCTGCGATGAAGCTGGGCAAGCACGTTTATTGTCAAAAACCGCTGACGCACACGGTCTGGGAAGCGCGTCAACTGACGCGACTGGCTGAAAAGGCCGGCGTGACGACCCAAATGGGTAATCAGATTCATTCGGCGAAGGAATATCGGCTGGGTGTGCGGCTGATTCAGGACGGGGCGATTGGGCGCATCAAGGAGGTACATTCATGGGTTGGAGTTCAGGGACGACAATACTGCCAGCGGACAGATCGCCCTGCTCCGGCTGATGTTCCCGCAACTGTCAACTGGGATCTCTGGCTGGGGGCCGCTCCGGAACGTCCATTCGCAGCTGAGGTGTATCATCCGTTCAAGTGGCGAGACTGGCAGGACTTTGGCTCAGGGGCTTTGGGAGACTTCGGCTGTCATATTCTGGATCCGGTATTCACGGCACTTGGTATCCGCCACCCCATCAGTATTCAGGCTGAAAACTCGGGCACGACGGCTGAAGTGTGGCCCGGTCCAGAGACTGTGACCTGGGAATTTTCCGGAACGAAATACACAACGGGTGGAATTCGAGTGATCTGGCGAGATGGTGGGCTGAAGCCACCCGTGGAGCTGGCGGGGATGCCGGCAGATCGGCAGTTGCCAAATGCTGGATCGCTGTTTATTGGTGAAGGTGGCACCATGGTGCTGCCGCATGTGGGTATGCCGCAGCTTTACCCCATGGATAAATTTGCGAACTACAAACTGCCGGATGTTGCAGGGGCAAATCACTGGCACAGCTGGGTGGATGCAATTTTGGCGGGTCAGAAGACCACCGATGGTTTTGACTATGCCGGTCCACTGACCGAGACTGTGCAGCTGGGGAATATTGCAGCCCGGCTGCCGGGGCAAAAGATTCAGTGGCAGGCTGAGAAATTGAGAACGGATTCGCCCGCTGCCGACAAGCTGCTGACAAAGTCCTATCGCAGTGGTTTCGAAGTTGCGGAGGTGTAACTGGCGGCGGTGGCGTTTGTTTCAGAGCAGTTGCTGGCGTGCTTGCTGCAGAGCCCGCAGAAATGCCTGCACGTCAGCGGCTGTGTTGTAGACGCCGAAGCTTACCCGCGTGGATCCTGAGATGTTCAGGTAGCTGTGCAGCGGCATGGTGCAGTGATGGCCATGCCGGGTAAAGACACCATGCGTATCAAGGATGGCGGCCAGATCTTCGGGGTGAATGCCGTTGATGCGAAAGCTGACGATGGCTCCCCGGTGTTCGGGTGCCGGTCCGAAGATCTGCAGACCCGGGATATCCCTGAGACCTTCGAACAGTTGTCGAGTCAATTGTTCTTCATGCTGGTGCACGGCAGCCGGATCCAGTTGCTGCAGCCAGCGGATAGCAGCTCCCAGTCCGATTACCTGCACAATGGGCATGGTGCCGGCCTCAAATTTTGCGGGTGGTCGTGACCATGCGGATCGTTCGATCGTCACTTCAGAAATCATGTGACCACCGAACGTCACCGGCTCCATTTCTTCAAGTCTTGAGGAACGTCCGTAAAGCACACCAACACCTGTGGGGCCATACACTTTATGCCCGCTGAAGACCAGAAAGTCGATGTCATCGGCGGAGACATTTGTGGGGAGATGCGGCACACTTTGAGCGCCATCAACGACGAGGCAGGCATTGAGCTGGCGGCAGCGACGGGCTATTTCCCGGATCGGGTTGATTGTTCCGAGCATATTCGACATTGCGGTGACAGCCACGATTCGTGTGCGTTCGGTGAACACGGAATCAAAGGCTGAAGAGTCCAGCCTTCCGTCAGCGGTCAGCGGTATAAGTTTCAGCTTTGCTCCTGTGCGCAGAGCAACCTGCTGCCAGGGGACAAAGTTCGCGTGATGTTCCATGACGGTGGTCAGTATTTCATCCCCGGGCTGCAGACGGGGGGCAGCCCAGCCGGAAGCAATCAGATTCAATCCTGCCGTGGTTCCGGATGTGAAGACGATCTCATCTGCAGAACGAGCGCCGATGAACTTTGCGGTGATTTCTCGGGTGGCTTCGTACTCTTCGTCGATGCGTACTCCAAACTGGTACGTTCCTCGGTGCGCATTCGCGTAATACTGCTCCTCGACTTCACGTTCCTTCTCGATGACACACGCCGGCTTTTGAGCAGATGCTCCGCTGTCCAGAAAAACAGGGAACCGTCCGTCACCCAGCGGTCTGTTGAGTACAGGAAACTGACGGCGAATTTGCAGTGCGTCGAATTTTGGAGCCGGACAGAGAGGCAGCGCGGGGCTGTGTTCGCTGTCGATGGCAGTGTTTGGCATGTTTGCCGTCACTGCGTATCGTTGTGCCAGCAGCTGGATACGTTCCACCATGCCGCGAAGTCCGTTACGGCGCTGCGGTGAGATGTGCTGCTGGAGGTTGAGTTGCCGAAAAACGGCCTGAATGTCAAAACTCAGAATCTCGGCGGCAGTCATACCGTCGTAGGCCGACTGCAGAATAGCAATCAAACCTCGGACAATGTTGGAATCACTGTCCGCCACAATCCGAATGACCGCACCGTCGCCGCTGCCTGAGACGTCTGCTGAAAGCCAGACCTGGCTTTGGCAGCCATAAACGCGGTTGGCATCGGTGCGCAGGGCGGGCGGGAACAGGGGTAAATCGTCACCCAGTTCCAGCAGGTACTTCGACTGGTCCTCGCGGTCCAGGTCAGAAAATTCTTCAAAGATCTCCTCGAGCGACAGTCCCATCTTGTGTTCCTGTTTGCTGACTTTCCGGCCTGCGGCAACAGTCAGAGAATTTCGAGGACTGGTCCGGCGGGTGAGCGAATCAATTCTTTGAAGATCTGAACGGCCACGTTCTGACAGACGGTGCGCAGGTCTTCTCGAGCCGGGTTTTCTTCCTGAAGCATCTGCATCAGTTGTCCGCGATCTGCGTATTCACGAATACAGGCTTTCAGCGGAATTTCCCCAAGGAACGGGATTTTCATCTCTGCCGCCACCTTCTGCACTCCACCCCGGCCGAAGATATCCCCGGTCATATTTTCGATGAAGCCAAGAATCGGAACACTGACCTTTTGGTACATGTCAACGGCCTTGATGGCGTCCAGCAGTGCAACCTGCTGTGGCGTACAGACCACAACGGCACCAGCAAGTCCGACCTGCTGAGCCAGTGTTAATGCCACGTCACCGGTTCCAGGCGGCAGGTCGATGATGAGATAATCCAGTTCGCCCCAGTCAGTGTCTTTCAGAAACTGCGTCAGTGCTTTGTGCAGCATTGGGCCGCGCCACACGACCGACTGTCCCTGTTCGATGAAGAATCCCATGGACATGAGCTTGACACCGCCGGCGTCAACAGGGTCCATTCGCATCATGCGATTGCCCTCGCTGTCGGTCACTTCATTTGCAGCCGGGCGGCCGCCAGCGTGCATCATATGCGGAATACTTGGGCCGTAGACATCAGCATCCATCAGACCGACGCGGCAGCCGAAGGAATGCAGGCCGCAGGCAAGTGAAGCAGCGACAGTACTTTTACCAACGCCGCCTTTGCCACTGCCGACTGCGATCACATTGTGTACGTTGAGACCAATGCGTCCGCCTGTATCTTTACCACGCACAGTCGAGTGGACTTCGATTCTGACCTGCAGGTCTGGCGCGGCGAAGCGTATGCGCTGTCGCACGAGTTCTTCGAGGGCTTTTGGATTTGGCCATGCCGGGGTCGGCAGCTCGATGCGAATGCGAGCATCGTTTCCGTTGACAAATGCGTCACGCACCATCCGCAGTTCACCGAGTGAACGCTGGGTCAGTGGTTCAACAACGTTCGAAACCAAAAGTTGCAGTTGCTCGGCGGTCGGCATGGTCCGTTGAGTCTAAGAAAGTGAGGCCGGCATTCCGGTGGCAAGGCCAGCAGGACAGGAACAGGCAGTGCTGGTGGCGGAGGAATCCGAACGGCACTGCGACTACTGCAGCATCCTAGGTTCCATGAACGTCAGATCAACCAGACCGTGCCCCGCACCCGCTGCGATTTGCCGAATCGCTGAAACTTTTCGAAGGCTGGAAAACGCTGCTGGAAGTGCAGGCGGGCAATAAAAAAACCCGTAACCTGAGGTCACGGGTTTTGCGCAGCGGAATTCCAGACATCCGGAAACCGGTTGACAAGCTCTGTTGCAGCCGGCGACAGCCAGCTTAGTTGTGCTCGGGCAGGGCAAACGGGTCCTGCTGCAGAGGCTTGGTGATGGCACCGGAGCGGATCAGGCTGACCGGAACGCGACGCGATACAACCGCGCCGTTTTCGACCACCTGAATGCGTTTCAGATTTTTGCGGTAGACTCGCTTGGAAATACCAGTCGTCTTGCGACCGTTACCGCCGAGGTACTTAGCTTTGCCGCGTTCAGTCTTCTTGTTGCCACGACCGGGCTTGAGATCGCCGTAAAGTTCTGCGAGCGAAGCCCGCTTGATCCGCTTGTTCTTTTTCAGAGTGCTCATGATTGTTCAAGATTTCCCGCGTGCGGTTGGGATTGACTGGCAATCGGAACCTGAACGCTGACGCAAAAAAGAGTCTCAAAAGGTCACACACACGGCAGCTTGCAGGGCATGAACCAGACTGTTAGCCGGGCAATAAACCGAGCAATTAATCGGGCCACCTGCACGCTGCAGATGCAAATGGTGCAGTTGATGCTGCGCCCGAACCGGTCAGAATATCAGGGCGGGTATCGGCGTTCAATCGAGAAAAGTTGTGCAAAAGCCGGTTTTTTTGCAATTCCTGGATGAGAAAGGGGGCTGATGCAATCAGCCCCCTCGATTTACACCGGTCAGCAGCAACCAATCACTTGGCAGCTTCGGCGGTACCCGGCAGCTCAGTGGCCTTAATCAGGTCACCGAAGGTCTTGCCTTCGGTGGCGCTTTTGCCGGCTTCTGCCTTGGTCAGAGCTTCCTTGATTTTCGCTTCGTCAGATTCGTTCTTCTTTGTCAGTGCCTTGCCAAATTCTGCGCCGTAGTTGTTGCGAATTTTCTTGTCCTTGTCCGGATGGCAGACCGCACAGGTCAGCTTGCCATCGGTGCCGTGCTTCTTGGCCAGTTCAGCGTAGGTTGCGCTCATTACGTCCTTGTACTTAGGACGAGCCACAGCCTGGGAGCCGCTGGTCACAAACAGGCCGGCGGCCACAGCGGCGACCGCCACAAACTTCAATACGTTCTTCATCGCCCTCTCTCTTTCATCCCGAAACGTCAAGATCACCGGAAGTTCAAAACTTACCACAAGACAGCCAGTCAGCCGCAGGCACAGCAGACAACAGAACTCTTCGTCAGATCTGTCGAAGAATCAACGGAATACTGCCAGAATTGCCTCAGCCTGCGTCATATATGGCATCAGAACAACGGACTGTCAATCGACCCGGACACGGAGCCGACTGTGGTTTACTCAAACACCACAGGCCGGAATTCCGGACCGATGGGTCTGTTCAGATTTCGTGCACTGCTCTTTTGTGCACTGTGCGAGTTGTAACGTGGCGTGGGTGTCAGGCGCTGGCGCGGCGAGACGGCATGCCAATGTGGCCGCCGGTGGCGAGCTGTTCCAGCTGCACCGCCATCCTCTGCAGCACATCGGCGACGATTCTCTGCTGTCTGACCAGTTCTTTCAGGGCTCGAGCGGAATCTTCCATGCGTCGATCCAGCACTTCGATTCTAAGAATCAGATCTTCTGCATCGGGTTCGTCATCGTCGGAGCGATCTTCAGCACAGAACTGTGAGCCGGCCCCGGTGGCATCTGATTCGCTGGCTGCGGACCTTGCAGAGGCAGCCAGTTCGAGCAGCTGCTGTTGCACGATTGATTCTTCCGGGCGTGTGGCGGTGCCGGAGGCGGAGTCGAACGTGGGCGAGCAGAAGTGGAAGACGGCCCTGAAATCTCCGATTTCGAGCAGATCACCGTCGCGCAGGTCGGCATGGCTGACAGTCTGGCCGTTGATGCAGAGTGACGGGGCTGATGCGAGCAGTGTGATGCGAGCTGAGTTGCCATTGAGCTCGATTGACGAGTGCAGCGAGGGAACTCCGGTTTCTCCGAGTCTGAGGTCGCAGGCTGCCCCGCTGCCGATGAGGCAGTGTCCGGCGGTGAGTGGCCGAAAGGGGAAACGTCGGCCATCGTTGGCCAGTTTCAGGCAGGCCACGGTGTTTGGTGGCAAGAGAGCGCTGAAGTCTCGCACAGTGGGCTCACATTCAGGAACAACCGGGGAATTTCTGCTGTCCGCAGACAGCCGTATCCGAGTTATCGTCAGATTCGCTGCGAGCGGACCGCAGATTCGAATCCTGCGGTCGTATTTCTGAAACTCCACTCAAGATCGGGCGGGGAATCGGAATTGGAGTTCCTGCGGGTTGTGTCTGCGGCAGTTTTTGCCGCAGTCGGCCGGGCAGCAGCAGTTGCCGTCAGCGTCCCCAGGTCTGCAGGTAGCGTTTCAGATCCAGTTTTTTGGCTGTACTGTCAGAGGTCATGTAACGGATTTTTCCAAAGATTTTTCGTTCGGGGCCCCAGGCCCGGTCGTAACGCCCGAAGACCCAGAAGATGCCGGAGTAGGAGTTGGGGTCGCGCCCGTCGAGTGCGTATTTATTGTTGAGTTCGATGAGAGATTTCAGTGCCTGCTGCGGCTGGGGTGACCATTCGAGAACTTTCTTGCCCCACAGCATGCGGAGGTAGTTCTGCATGCGGCCCTCGCGAAGCAGTTGCCGCTGTGCTGCATTCCAGATTCGGTCGCCGGTGCCGGCGGCTTCAAGTTGTTCGTGGGTCCAGGTTTCAGGGCGTCGATCGGCGGCATGCTCGTGCAGTGTCTTTCGAGCCCAGTCGGGCAAAGACTCCCAGCGATCGTACCGACGATCCTGCCAGCACATATTGAATCCCAGTTCGCGCCACGTCACAAGTTCATCGAGGAACGATTCGGCGGACTCGGACATACCCCACCAGCCATTGCGGCTGCCGCGAGTCTGTCGGGGGTCAGCGAGCAGTCCTGGATTCCATCTCTCGCGATCCGCCAGTTGCTGAAAGACTTCATGTACGGAAATATGGCCGAAGTGCAGCCAGGGTGACAATCCGCTGGCGACGTCAGCATCGGGTTCGTTTCGTTCCTCGCCATAACGGCTGAGCCTGCGAGTCAGAAAAGTGTGCAGGCACTGGCGTGCCGCGGCAGTTCCGCCACAGGAGGGCGTTTCGAGGACCGACTGATCGATGGGAATGGCATCGAGCCAGGCGGCCGGGTCGGCCAGTTCTTCATCGGTGCAGAGTCCGGGCGTCTGGCTGAGCATCGCGGGCAGCGACGGCAGGCGGGGCACACCTGGATCTGCGAGCGGGGCAGTCTCCGGGCTGATGCTGAGGTGCGGTGTGAGTTGTTTTTGCAGGAAACGACGGAAGGCGTAGGCTGTGGGGAAAATTTGATCGGTTGCTCGCATGGGCAGCAGTCCGTTGGAGTCCACAGCTTCCAGCAGCACCGGCAGATGGCGACCGACGGCTCGGACCATCTGTGGCAGGAAGAAGCAGGGGTAGTCGTCAGTCACAATCACACAGGATTCCGCAGCGATTTTCTGGATCAGCCCTGTCCCTCCGCCCAGGGATCTTTCAACCCAGGCGGCATAGGCATGACCGTGTTTGCGGGCTTCAGCGGCATTATCACGCATGCCCTGGATTGCGAAGGCGTGGAGGCGTCGGCTGGCCCAGCGATAGTCGCAGCGGAGCGGTTCGAGGATCAGCAGCGGGCGTTGCAGAGCACGACAGTGTTCCAGTGCTCGGTCGAGGGCAAAATTAAAGGACAGTCGGCGACTGGCTGTCATCCAGTAAACGACGAACTGGCCCGCTCTGCGAATCGATTCGTTGTTTACCTGGTGAATTCGGACATCCGGTACTGACTGCATTTGGGTTGTTCCCGTCGGGAGAGTCTGCTGGTTTTGCAACATCGTGGGCGACATAAAACGGTCATTTCGTGCGCCGGATCGACTGATTGGCGTGAACGTTTATTTGCGGCGTGTGACCGTATTGTCTTCTTTTTGAGTGTTTTTTGAATGCGTAAAATGGTTTTTTATTGGGTTATTTTCGTTTTTCGGTGACGAAAGTTAATCCAGCGAATCGTTCACGGTTGAAAGAAAGTGAACGATTCTGTATCATGTGAACGATTCTGGTGGCCGATTTAGGTGCTGGCGAACGATTTTCAACGGAGCTGATAAGATGAGCGTTTGTACCGTGAAACGTCGGGAATCCCGGGCAAAGACGAGTTCGGCCAGGGGCAAGGTGGCTGTCGACCCGGCCGTTTTGCTGGCGTTACGAGCAGCAGCAGAGGAACTGCTGAAAACGGAGATTCGATTTATTTATGCCTCTGAGTTTGAAGATCTTGACGGCGAGACTGAACCGGTGACTGCGGCGGAGGCGCTGCTGGAAGAACTGCAGAATTCGGCGTCGGAGGCTTTGAGGACACTGTCTGAAGCGGCGGATTCCGGTTCAGGCCTGAATTCCTGTGATCCATTGCTGACGTTTGCTCAGGAGCAAACGCTGTTTCGGGCCATGAATCTGCTGCGTTATCGGGCCAATTGTTTACGGAGTCGACTGGATCCTGAGTTGCCTTCTGCGGAGGTGATTTCGCAGATTCGGACGATGCTGGAGCAA